>JBCCLR010000245.1:0-4984 GCA_039026755.1 Pseudomonadota bacterium
AAACTTTATAATATTTTTTATTATCTTATAATATATATTCTTTCATCGAAGGTTTAAACTCTATGGTCGAGTTGTGTAAGGATGCCAAGGTGCGGCTGGCAGCCACGGCTTGTTTTTCTGCCGATTATGCGGAGGCAAGAGAGAAGTTTTTTGCTGCGGTACGCCATCGCCGTGGCCAACTGCACAGCTACGTGCATCCCACCGCCTATGGCAGCAAGGGCGAAGCCTTAAGCATTGATGTTGCCATTTTGGGCCCCGTCGATGCTGCAAATACTCTGCTCGTCATCAGCGGTACACACGGGCTTGAAGGGCCATGTGGGTCAGCTGCGCAGATTGGTTGGCTGCTGAGTGATCATGCCCAAAAACTCCCTGAGAATACCAATGTTGTGATGATCCACGCGCTTAATCCCTGGGGCTACAGCCATGGGTTTCGCACTACGGAAAACAATGTCGACCTGAACCGAAATTTCATCGATTTTGACGGGGCGCGACCTGAAAATACGCACTATGGCGACTTACACGCGATCAGAACGCCCAGCGCCTGGACGCCGGAAGGATTAGAGCGTATTGACGCCGGCCTGCAGGCCTTTGCCGATAAGATGGGCGCGCAGATCATGATCGATACCATATCGCGCGGCCAATATACGCACTCGAACGGCATAAACTATGGCGGGCACGCACGAGAATGGTCGAATGTCACGCTTGAGCGCATTGTTGCCGAGCATCTCAACCACGCGCAGCGTGTTGGCATTATTGATTGGCACACCGGGCTCGGTGAATATGGGCAGTCGTTCTTTTTATGCTTCAATGACGATGGGTCTGCCTTGCAAAAGCGAGCTGCGGCGTGGTGGACCGAAGAAAAAATACTGGGCCAGGAGCTGTTTGGTGCCGGGCGGCCCAGCTACACCGGTTTGGTGTTTTACGGTGTCCAATCCTTTTTAAAAGACCGCCCATTATGCGGCGCGGTTGTGGAGTTTGGCACACGCGGATTTGAGATGGCAAAGATGCTGCATCTTGACCGATGGCTGCGCTATGAAGGTGCCCCTGGGTCCTCAGCGCATGACATGCTGCGGCTTGATTTGGCGGATTCCTTCGTTCCCTTTGAGATGCTTTGGCGCCAAAACGTGCTCGATGAAAGCTTGCGCATTACCCAGCAAGCGCTCGCCGGCGTCGGAGCGTGGACGGATGACGCAACAATCCTGCGTTCGGCTTAGGTATGGAGATGCACCTTTGTCTGTCAACTTAGTTCTCAGTCTTCTGCTCATTGCTTGCGCGGTCAATGCCGCTGCTGATGTGGTGCTTCTGTGGGGCGTTGGAGAGACTGATGCGGGCCCGGGCATTGAAGCGCTTGCCAAGACGCCAGAGAGATTTGTTATTTTCGGCTCAATGATCGGCCTTCTGATCATACCGGTGTGGTTTCTCATTGCCCCATATCTTGCCCGAATTCCCGGTGTGGCAGGCAATATCGCCTTTTATAGTTACCTTATCTACGTTGCCGGCGTGTTCGCCTTTCACCTGTGTTATGCCTTTGTTGGGCTTGGCGTGCAGGCAAATGCTCAGTTGGAAGCAAAGTTTGCGCCGCTCGTCCAAGGTATTGCCAGCTATAGCTTTCTGGCTTCCATTGTTTTTACGGTTGCGCTCGGCGTTAGCGGGTTCACCAAATCTGTAGCCATGCAGTGGTATCACTATGCAGCCCTGCCGCTGTTCACCATCATCTTCTTTCAAATGATTTTAGGCAGTGCGCTGAAGTCCTTTCCGCATGTTCAATCCGCCTTAGGCGTTTTTGCGATGGCCGTGTTTTTTATCGGATTTATGAGTTTGGTGCGGCAAAACCCGGCTTTGCTCGGCAATTATTGAGTGCATCTGTGAACTTGACGTTGAACAAGCTCTGCAAAACCTATCCCGGCGGGGTCAATGCATTAGACGACGTTTCACTTGAGATTACGCCGGGGATATTTGGGCTGTTGGGCCCCAATGGTGCCGGCAAGAGTACGTTGATGCGCACCCTGGCCACTTTGCAAAAACCGACCAGCGGTGAAGCGCATTTCGGCGCAATCGATATCGTGAAAAACCCGGCCGCGCTGCGCCAGAATTTGGGCTATCTACCGCAAGATTTTGATGTTTACCCGGGCGTATCGGCCCGAAAATTGCTTGATTATCTGTTGTGTTTGAAAGGGTTTGCATCGCGCAGCGAGAGGCTCAATGCCGTTGATGATCTACTCGATCAAGTGAACCTGCTTGAGCATGCCGAGCGCGCTGTCTCGACTTTTTCAGGCGGCATGCGCCAACGATTTGGTATTGCCCAAGCGCTGGCCGGCGACCCTCAACTTGTTATTGTAGATGAGCCGACCGCTGGTCTAGACCCTGGTGAGCGTAATCGGTTTCATAATATTCTGGCGACCATTGGCGAGCGCGCCATTGTGATTTTATCGACCCATATCGTTGAAGACGTTGCATCGCTGTGCCGCAATACCGCGATCATAAAAAACGGGCGCCTTGTTGCCGTTGGTGAACCAAAGGCGCTGTGCGCTGAGCTGGATGGAAAGTTATGGCGCGCCTTGATCGCGCGAAGCGATTTTGCGGACATCTCGCATGCGCACAATGTCATAGAATACTACCCGCATCCAGACGGTTTGGGTGTCGTGGTGCAGAGCAGTGACCATCCGGGCGATCCCTTCAAGGCTCATACCCCAGCATTGCATGACTACTATCATAGTCTTATCGGGCAGGACATACGCTAGCAATGCACCGGGTGTTCGCTGTCATTGGTTTTGAATGCAAAACCCAATTGCTGCGGCTTCCTACACTGGCTGTTTCGCTCATCATCATTGGCTATACTTTGCTGATGACGCTCGGCTCGCAAGCGCTTGCAGAGCTCAACCTTGCCGACACGCCGCGCAACTCGGCCTATGTCATTTACATCATGTCTTCGCCCGGCGGCTTTTGGTTTTTATATTTTGCCGCCTTCATCATGAGCACTGCGGTATCGAGGGATCGGGACGTGCATATAGGTGATGTGATTTACGCAGCGCCTGGGTCCTTGCGCGGATATCTGCTCGGCATTTTTATCGGGCGGTTTTTAACGATTGTGATCGTATCCCTCGCAATCCCTTTGAGCTTTCTCGTGATGCCGTTTGTCATAGCCGACACAAGCGCCGTCGGCCCGACGCAGTGGCCGGCGCTGCTGCATGGCTATGGTGTGTTTTTATTTGTCTTGGTGTTCAGTCTTAGTGGGCTGTATTTCGGCGTCACCATAGTGTCGGGCAAGAGTGCCTATGCCTGGGCGGCGGCGTTTTTCCTCACGGTGATGTGGATGGTCGGTGACCTGGTATTGATCGGCGCTGATGTCGCGCGCACCGCCGGCCATTTGATAGACCCCATGCAGCATGCGCTCGTGCAGGCCGAAATCGATCAATGGACGGCGGTGGAGCGACAAAGTGCAGTGCTCCCAATCAATCCAGTTTTACTGGCAAATCGCGTTCTATACATCGCTGTCGGTCTCGGTTTTGCGATTGCCGCCATTGGGCTCGCAGACCGCGAAAGACTGCTTGCCAAAGACGGCGGGAAGGTGAGCAAAGCCAAGCACATGCTGACAATCAATTCCCAACGCGCTTTAGCCTGCTTTCGGCCATCTCTTCGCGCGCCGATGCCCAGCTTGATGGGGCATATCAGGTTGGCACTGGCGCTCACCAAAACCCACGTGCAGCGGTTGGTATTTTCAGGTGCATTTTTAGCCTTGCTTGGATTTGCCTTTCTCACCTTAGTGACAACCGGTGCTTATAAGATCAATGGCACTGAAGCGGGGCCCATTTTGCCATGGACGTCGCCGGTTTGGGTCGATTTCTACCGGTTCATGTATTTGCCCGCAGCGCTTTTTTTATGCTACAGCGCCGCACGCTTGATCCGTCCTGAAAGAGGGACGCGTTTCAGCGAACTCGTTGATGCCACCGGCGCGCCAACATGGCTGCTGATCGCACCTAAAATCCTCGCGCTTATTGTTATCTCTCTGGTGCTGGCAGTGATCCCCAGTGCCGCATTAAGCGTGGTTCAAGCAACTTTGTTTCCAGCTGCTTTGCGGCTCGCTGACTTTGCCCCGACCCTATTGTTCAGTTGGCCGATTTACATCCAAATTGGTCTGCTTGGCTTTGTTATCTATGGCCTCGTCATGAATAAGACGATGGCCCACTTTCTGGCTTTTTTTGCCGTTTGTGTGCTGATTTTTAATCAAGAAGCACGGCTCGTCGACACCAGCTTGACCTTATACGGGATGCTTATCCATGCTGATTATTCGCACTTGCAAGGATGGCAAGTTTGGATACGCCCGGCGTTGCATTCAGCATGTTGGTTTATGGGGCTTATTGCGCTCGCATGTGTGATCATGAGTTATCTGTGGCCGCGCGGCAGTGACATTGGGCTGCGTCAGCGCATGCAGCAGCACAGCGCAAAAGCGCGCGCCTTAACCGGCCTCGCCTTGACTGTTTTTGGCTGGTTTACCGCCTATGCTGGGCAAACACTATATGACACAGTGGTGGTTCAAAATGGCTATCAATCACACACAGAAATTGACGCGCTAAAAGCTGCCTATGAAAAAACCTATGGGACATGGCGGGACGGTCCGAGCCTGGCAGCAGTCGCAGCGTCAACCGCTGTTGCGCTTGACCTCACGCAAAGCGCTGCAGCGATTGACTATAGCGTCACTCTTGAAAACCAGCAGGATAGAGCCGTGGATGCGCTGCTTATTGAGTGGCCTGATAACACGGCAATAGAAGGCGTTGCCATTGCAGGCGAGCAACTGAGCCTGGTTTTGGATAACGCCTTGCAGACCGCTGTCATAACGCTGCCTAACATGGTGGGCAGTGGGCAGCGTGTCCGCCTTGATTTTTCTATCAGCGCCCGCTGGCAAGGCTTTAAAAATCGAGGTGAAGTCCACCCAATTTCTGCCAGCGGCGCTTGGCTGAGCGGCGCTGACCTGTTGCCGAAATTT
>JBCCLR010000246.1:0-4981 GCA_039026755.1 Pseudomonadota bacterium
GCGTACAGCGCGGACAAGGTGATTCGAAAGTGTTTTGGCGCATTAACCAGCTGCGCAACGCGAAGGACCTACAGCTTGAAAGCGAAACACTAAAACACTGTGTGGCAAGCTACCATTGGTCCTGTGCGCGTGGGGATTGTACAATTTGGAGTCTATCAAGAAGCCGAGATGGGGCGAATTTTGAACGTCGCCAGACCATTGAAGTGAATAAAAAGGGGCAAATTGTACAATGTCGCGGTTTGGCCAATCGCGATCCATCGGTGCCTGAACGCGCTATCGTCACCGCATGGGCTAAAAGCGCTGGGCTGGACGTGTTGAGCTATTTGTGACGCCGCATCGCATCATCTGCCGCATTGACTCTTTTTTGAGAGTTCTCAATATAAGAACAAAATAGGAACAAGTGAGTCGATGGTGTCGTCCGTCTGGCTCCATATTGGGTGGTTTTGTGTCATGCGGGCTTTGGTCTCTGCACACTCTTCAGCGCCTGTTGCGCACCAAGCGACGGATCGCCAGCTCACGCTTGCTGCCTCAAATGATGATGCTGCGCGCGATGCGCTCAAGCTGGTGCCGGCAACTGCGCTGCTGCAGCGCCAAGCTGCTGGGGCATTACCAAAGCTAGAAGCACCGCGGGCGTTAAGCGAAATTCTAGTGGCCGAGCCGCAAGACGGAGCGGCCAGCGCCTTTGCCTGGGCGATGGCCCAGGCGCTTAGCCCAGAACGCCCACTGATCGTGTGGGTGCAGGACCAGATGACCATGCTGGAGACTGGCAGACCTTATGTGCCAGGCCTTTGTGATACTGTTTTGGGCAATGATGTGGCGCGCCGCTTCCTCTTGATCGCCACCAAGGCTGGGCAAGACATGCTGTGGGCGATGGAAGAAGTGCTGCTGTCAGGCGCGGCGTCCGCCGTGATTGGCGAGATTTGGGGGTTGCCCAAGGCGCTTAATTTTACTGCCACAAAGCGGCTGCAGCGTGCTGCGCAGATTGGCAAAACACCGTGCCTGCTGACGCGCTATGGCCGCGAAAAGCCGGCATCAGGCGCGCATGAGCGTTGGCACGTGACCAGCAGGGCCAGCGGGCCACACCCACAGAATTCGGAGGCCCCAGGCAGACCTGCATGGGCACTGGATTTGTTTAAAGCCCGCACCCGCCAACCCAGTTTATGGACAGTAGAGTATGACAAACAAAGCCATCATCTCCATCTGGCTGCCGCATTGGCCGATGGACCGGTTTTTAAAAGCGCAGCCTCTTGAAGACGGCACAGTATGTGCGCTCACCCAAGACGCGCAACATGGCCCAGTGGTATATGATGTAAACCCCGCTGCTCTGGCTGCAGGCGTGCGCCGCGGCCAGCGTGTTGTCGATGCCCGCACACTGTGCCCGCAATTGATGACGCCCGAGGCTGACCCCAGCGGCGATAAACGCGCACTGCGCCGGCTGGCCGCTTGGTGCCGCCGCTGGTCACCCTGGGTCACGCTGGATGGCAAAGACGGCCTGCTGATCGATGCGACCGGCTGCGCGCATTTGTTTGGCGGGCCGCAGGCAATGCTGCAGGCCATTGAAGACCGCTTTGCCGCGATAAACATCAATATCCGCACCGCCATGGCACCCACCAGAGGCGCGGCCTGGGCGCTGTCGCGTTATGGCCCGGCGCGGCAGGTTGTGGTTAGAACGCAGGCGCATGCTTTATCTCAAACCACCAACCCTTCTTCATCGTCAAGCCCCCCCTTTCCTAACCCTGCCCCAAATCGGGGGACGGAAAACATAGCAAATCTCTCCCCCGCTCTAGGGGAGAATTTAGGAGGGGGTTTGCACGAGACAAAGGCAGGCATTGGCCTCGTCAAAGCGCTGTCTGGCCTGCCCGTGGCCGCGCTGCGCATTCCTGCCGAAGCAGAACTGCTGTTGCGCCGAGTGGGGCTGAAAACCATTGGTCATCTGATGCAGGTGCCGCGCGCGGCGCTGGCTGTACGGTTTAATGAAGGCCGGCTTAAAACGCTGCCGAAAGATACGCCACATCCACTCACCCGGCTCGACCAAGCACTTGGCCTGCTAGAAGAACCCATCTCCCCAGTGCCACATCGCCCGCGCCCGCGTGTATTTCAGGCCTTGCTAGAGCCTATCGGGCATGTGGAGGCCGTCGACCATGTGCTGGGTGATCTGGCGCGCCGGCTGTGCGCCTTGATGGAAACCTCCGGCCACGGCACGCGCGCGCTCAAGCTGGAAGGCTACCGGGTCGATGGTGGCCGCGCTTGCGTGCATGTAGCCGCCTCGCGCCCGACCCGCACCGCGCATCATATCCGCCGCCTGTTTCAAGACCGACTGGAGACAATGGACGCAGGCTTTGGTTTTGATGCGTTGGCGCTGGAAGCTGTGCGCACCGAACCCCTGCAACTGGCCGACACGGACTTGTCCGGCGCCGCCAATTTAAACGGTGATGCCGCGCAGCTGATCGACCGGCTCACCGGGCGGCTGGGCAGTGCGGCAGTGTTGCGCCCGGTTTTAGAGGAAAGTCATATGCCAGAACGCGCCGTTTCCTGGCTGCCAGCGCTGGACTATCGCCCGCCGGCCAAGCCAGCCACCTTTCCAAAGCTGCTGCGTCCGCACCGGCTGCTGGAACCGCCAGAGCATATCGATGTGACCTATGGTGTGCCCGAAGACCCACCCAAATCCTTCACCTGGCGCCGCCAGCTTCACATTGTGCGCCGGGTGGAAGGGCCAGAAAGACTAGCGCCGGAGTGGTGGCGCACAGGAGGTGGGGCGCGCCTGCGCGATTATTACCGGGTGGAAGATAACGGTGGCAAACGCTTCTGGCTGTTCCGCCACGGCCTGTTTGGCGATGGCCGCAGCGAGGCTGCGCCGCGCTGGTTTTTACATGGCTTGTTTGGGTAAGGGGTTATTTGGATGACCCAATTTATTGAACTGGGGGTGACCAGCAATTTCTCCTTCCTGCGCGGTGCATCACATGGGGCAGAGCTGGTTGAACGGGCGCTAGAGCTCGGCTATGGCGCGCTTGGCATTGCCGACCATAATACGCTCGCCGGCGTAGTGCGGGTGCATGGGCCAGCGAAAGACAATGGCCTGCGGCCCATCATTGGCGCACGGCTCAACCTAAGAGATGCGCCTAGCCTGCTGGCCTACCCAACCGACCGGGCCGCTTATGGGCGGCTGTGTGAGCTGCTCTCTCTTGGCAAGCTGCGCGCTGAAAAAGGCGCATGCGATCTCCTTTTGGAGGATGTCGCCGCGCATCAGGACGGCATCATCCTGATTGCCCTGCCCGGGCCAGATATCACTGACGCTTTAACGCGCCTGGTAGAGCAGTTGCCGAGCCTGAAATACCTCGCCGCACGCTATCTTTATCGCGGCGATGATATCGCACGCATCAATAGTCTTGATTGCCTTGCCAAAGCACATGGCCTAAGGCTGCTTGCGACCAATGATGTGCTGTATCATACGGCCAAGCGGCGCCCATTGCAGGATGTGATGACGTGCATCCGTGAGAAGGTGACGATTGAACAAGCCGGCTTCCTGCTTGATGCCAATGCCGAGCGGCATCTCAAATCACCAGACCAGATGACCAAGCTGTTTAAGCACTGGCCGGATGCGCTTAAAGCCAGCATCGATATTGCCGATGCCTGCCGCTTTTCGCTGGATGAGCTGCGCTATGAGTATCCGGAAGAGGTGGTGCCGCAAGGCCATACAGCCAATTCATATCTGCGTGCGCGGACTTTCCAAGGTGCAAAAAAGTTTTATCCAGATGGTATTCCCGGGGCTGTAAAAGCAGCTTTAGACAAAGAGCTTGCCTTCATTAAGCAGCGCGATATCCCGCAGTATTTTTTGACCGTGCACGATATCGTTGCCTATGCGCGCAGCCTACCAAAACCTATTCTGTGCCAAGGGCGTGGCTCAGCCGCCAATTCGGCTGTGTGCTATTGTCTCGGCATCACTTCGGTTGACCCAGCTCAAAACAATTTGTTGTTCGAACGCTTCTTGTCAGAAAGCCGCAAAGAACCGCCGGATATCGATGTGGATTTTGAGCATGAGCGGCGCGAAGAAGTCATCCAACACATCTATAAGCGCTATGGTCGGCACCGCGCCGGGCTTGCCGCGACCGTCATCCATTACCGCCCACGCATGGCCATTCGCGAGGTCGGCAAAGTTATGGGGCTCTCTGAAGACGTAACGGCCGCCCTTGCCAAAACCAATTGGGGCAGCTGGGGCGCGAGCCTGCACCTGGAACAAGCCAAAGAAGCGGGCCTTGATATGGCGGACCCGCATCTGCGCCGCGTCATGGTGCTGGCCAACGAACTGATAGGCATGCCGCGCCATCTGGGCCAGCATGTGGGCGGCTTCGTGCTCACCAACGACCGGCTGTCTTCCACCGTGCCCATCGGCAATGCGGCCATGGAAGATCGGACATTTATTGAGTGGGATAAGGACGATATCGATGTGCTTGGCATCTTGAAGGTCGATGTACTGGCGCTCGGCATGCTGACCTGTATCGCCAAATCCTTTGATATGCTGCGCAGCGCCTATGGGCTTGATTATGACCTGGCGACACTCCCTAAAGAAGATAAGGCCACTTACGATATGCTCTGTAAGGCCGATAGCTTGGGCGTGTTCCAGGTTGAAAGCCGGGCGCAGATGTCAATGCTGCCGAGGCTTAAACCGCAGTGCTTTTATGATCTTGTTATTGAGGTCGCCATCGTGCGGCCGGGCCCCATCCAAGGCGATATGGTGCACCCGTATTTGCGCCGGCGCGATGGCCTGGAAGACGTCGTTTATCCTGAGCCTGGGCCAGGGCACGGCCCAAAAGATGAGCTGAAGAATATCTTAGAGCGCACCAAGGGGGTGCCCATCTTCCAAGAACAGGCCATGCAAATCGCCATCGATGCAGCCAAATTCAGCGGCGATGAAGCCAACCAATTGCGCAAGGCCATGGCCACGTTTCGCGCGCCCGGCACCATCCACACCCTGCAAGATAAA
>JBCCLR010000247.1:0-4970 GCA_039026755.1 Pseudomonadota bacterium
GTGCAGCAGTACCGGGCGATGGCGTTCGCCATCTTCGGCAATGTAGCCAATGTCAAACGCTTCTGGCAGGTTCATATCGACCTGCAAAGTGCCGCATTGCCAGTCTCGGCCAATAGCATCACGCAGCACAAACTCCAGCTTTGGCCCATAAAAGGCGCCTTCGCCAGGATTGATCGTATGGGCCAAGTTCATGGCCTCTAAAGTGGTAGTGAGCGCGCCTTCCAGGATGTCCCAGGTCGCATCATCGCCCATCTTATTTTCAGGCCGGGTCGACAGTTTGATAGCGATGTCCTCAAAGCCAAAATCTTTGTAAACATCGAGGACCAGCTCAACGACCGTCTGGCATTCGCTTTGCAGCTGGTCTTGCGTGCAAAAAATGTGCGCATCATCTTGGGTAAAATGACGCACGCGCATAAGGCCATGCAGCGCGCCAGACGGCTCATACCGGTGCACCTTGCCAAACTCACCCATACGGATTGGCAATTCGCGGTAGCTTCGCAGGCCATGTGCAAACAGCGAGACTGCGCCGGGGCAGTTCATGGGTTTTAAGGCGAACACCCGGCCGTCTTCGGTTTCGGTGGTAAACATGTGCTCAGCATAGTTATACCAATGCCCTGACGTCTCCCACAGGCTGCGGTCCATAATATCGGGTGTATTGACTTCAATATACCCTGCCCGGTCATGGCGCATGCGCATATAGTCAATCAGCGCTAAAAACATGCTCCAGCCCTTGGGGTGCCAAAATACCGAGCCAGGCGCATTGTCTTGGAAATGGAACAAATTCATCTCGCGGCCAAGCTTGCGGTGGTCGCGTTTAGCCGCTTCTTCGAGCCTGACCATATGCTGTGCGAGTTGTTTTTTATCCAGCCAGGCAGTGCCGTAAATGCGGCTGAGCATGGCATTGTTTTGATCGCCGCGCCAATAGGCGCCAGAGACTTTGGTCAGTTTGAAAGCGCGCGGATCAAGCTTACCGGTAGACGTCAAGTGCGGCCCGCGGCACATATCCATCCAAGAGCCGTCTTCATGCGGCGTACCGGCCCAATAGACGGTCAGTTCTTGATTATCGGGCAATTCCGCCGCCCACTCGGCTTTAAAGGTCTCACCGTCCTGACGCCAGCGCTCAATAAGTGCTTCACGCTCCCAAACCTCGCGCACCAGTGGCTTATCTTCGGCGATGATTTTCTTCATTTCCGCTTCGATAAGCGGCAGGTCTTCCTCCGTGAAGGGGCGCTCTGCCGGCGCGAAGTCATAATAAAAGCCGTCTTCAATCGTCGGACCAAATGTAATCTGAGTGCCGGGAAAAAGCCGCTGAACAGCTTCGGCCATCACATGAGCAAAGTCATGCCGCACCAGCTCCAGCGCATCTTCTTCATCGCGCTTTGTGATGATAGCCACGTCAGCATCACTGGGGATGGCGCGCGTTAAGTCCCACACTTCACCATCAACGCGCGCCGCAAGCGCTGCCTTAGCAAGGCCAGGGCCAATGGCCTGGGCCAAGTCAAAAGGCGTTGAGCCAGCCGGCATGCTCCGCTCAGAGCCATCGGGAAGCCGTAAAGTTAGGTCTGCGTCAGCCATGATACGCTTTGTGTCTCCTTCTTGGGCCCGATGTAGCGAATCTGAGCGATGATGCAAATGGGTTTATAGTGCGCAAAACCTTTCTACGTGACGAATTGGCGCGTATCGGACATACATTGCGCGCGCTTAGCGCTTATTTGTGGAGAATTTTCTATGCTCACCATCCATCATCTGCGTATCGGTCGTTCGGTCTTCACGGTTTGGCTCGCCGAAGAACTGGAGCTCGAGTATGATCTAAAAATCTATATTCGCAATGAGATGAACCGCTCGCCTGATGATTTAAAAGCGCTGCACCCGCTCGGCAAATCGCCGATCATTGAAGATGAGATGGATGGTAAGCGCGTGATGCTGGCCGAATCTGGCGCCATCGCCAGCTATTTAATTGACCGCTATGACACCGATCACGCCTTAAGCCCACCGCGCAGCGATGTGGCGGCGCATGCGGTATGGACACAGTGGCTACATTATCCCGAAGGGTCAGCCTTTTTGCCGGTGATGTTGCAGTACATCCAGCTGATGATGAACGGCGGCACGCCGCCGGAGCCGGACGGCATCACACAGTTCTCACAAACGGAAATCGATACGCACTTCAGCTATCTGAACAGCATTTTAGAAACCCAAGACTATATTTGTGGGCCAAGTTTTCAGGCGCCAGACGTGGGCTTGAGCTTTATCATGCAGATGGCCGAAGGCCTGGATAAACTTGCGCCCTACCCCGCCTTAAAAGCCTATTTAGATCGCAACCGCGCCCGCCCAGCCTTTGCCCGCGCTATGGAAAAATCGGGCGGCTAAATTACCAGCAAGCTGGCTGCCGTGAGCATCATCAAAAGTCCCATGGCAATTTGCACGCCTTGTGCAGTACTGCCGGTTTGCATGAGCTTTGAAAGACCGCTGCCCGCTAAGGTCCAAATATGAGTGCTTAAAAGTGCGCAGATTGAAAACCCGCTGGTTAACACGATCGCGCGCTCCAGCGGTGTGGGCGCAAGCGTTACAAAGGCGCCTGCTGCAGATGTAAGCACAACAAGGGCCTTTGGATTGGCCCATTGAAACAAGGCAGCTTCATAAAATTTAAGCGGCCGAGGCGATGCCAGCGGCTCTGTTTTGTGGGTGCCGCTGCGATGCCGCAGCCCTGACAGTAGAAACCCTGCGCCAAGCCAACACAGCCAGCCTGTGCCTAAAATCCGTACACTCCAGGTGAGCCAAGGCACGGTATCAAGTAATATGGTTAAGCCGTATACCGCGCAAACGAGCATGATCGCGCAGCCCACCACGATGCCAAAAATATGCGGCAGGGTAGCGCGCCAGCCAAACAAATTGCCCGACATCATCAACATCAAATTATTTGGTCCAGGCGTGACGCTGGACGTCATGGCAAACAGCATCATCGCAACGACTTGCTCAATATCCATGGGGCCGTTCACTGTGCTATGCGGGCTAAATATCTGCCGATGGTTGGCGCGGCCAAATTATGCTGCCAGCGCCGTTCATCATAAGTCTAAAAGATCGCTGTAGACGGCTTCGGTCGCAGCCATCGCGTCAGCCATATCAAAATGCGCTCTGGCATGCGCGCGGGCTTTAAACGCCAAATGCTTGCGCCCTTCCGCAGTAATGTTGAGCGCCTCTTTTAATGCTGCGGCGATACTGTCGACATCATCAGGCGCTGCGAGCCATCCGGTCTCGTCCTCGATAATGGCTTCTGGCCCACTGCCGACAGCGCTGGTGACAACAGGTCGCCCCATGGCCTGCGCCTCAACCGATGTACGCGCAAAGGCAACCGGCTGAATAGGGGCTTCGATGACCACATCAGAAAGCATATAAAGCGCTGGCATATCAGGCACGACGTCAAGAAAGCGAACTTGAGCTTCCATGCCGGCGGCTTCAACTTGTGCCTCCAGGTCGTTTGCATAATTGGGATCGAGACTGCTATCGCCGGCAATGAGCAGCGTGGCATTCGGCTCAGACAATCGGCCAAAAGCCTCAATGACGCCGCGTTGGCCTTTCCACCAAATCAGCCGCGCTGGCATGAGTGCGATCCGGTGGTCTTCTGGGATGCCTTGTTGGCGGGCCAGCTCAATCATCCGCATGCCTTTCACCCCAGCGGGGTTGAAGTGCGCCATGTCAATCCCGGGTGCGATTTGCGTGATCGACCCTGGCGCTGCCGCAAGCGTATCAACAAGATAGTTTTGCACATAGGTTGATGGCGCGATGAAATGATCCGCGCGCGCCAGCAGCCGTGTTCGCCGCGCTTCACGCCCGCCTTTAACCGGATACGTGCCGGGCACTGTCACCACCATTTTCGCGCCCGTTTTTGTGCACGCACTGCGCACCGCGGCTGGCACCACACGGCCGAAAACGTGCACGATATTGATATTATTATCTCTGATCAGCCGGGTGATGCGGCTGGTTGCTCTTAAGCGCCCAAGCGGCCCATCACCCGGCACGTCCCACTGCACATGCGTGACCTTGCGGCGCAGCAGCGATTTGATCTGCCGCCCACCGCCGGAGAGCACCTGGCTTACGACCCCTTGCGCGGCCAGGTGGCTGGCCACATCAAAGGCGGACTGACCGGCCGGATCACCATCAAAACTGCGCACAATGATGAGGACACGTGGCTTGTCGAGCTCAGGGTCTCGCAGTGCGATTTCGCTGCCTGTTTTGGCCAAAACGGTATCCATAATCATTCCCATTGCAGTTTCGGTAAGAGTGTATCAAGTCTCTGAGGCGTGGTCATGTTGATCACGCAATTAAGGCAGAATTTCTGTGAATTGAGGCACCCACACCATGATTAAGTTGGTCTACTGCATTTATCGGCGGCCAGACTTGAGTTTTGCAGCATTTAGCAAAACCTGGCTTGAGGACCATGCTCCGCTGGTTCGGCAATATGCCGCCGCCATCCGCGCGGTGCGTTATGTGCAAAGCCATAGTCAGCTGCCAGAGCTCAATCAGGTGCTCCAAGCCAGCCGAGATATGCCTGCGGGCTATGATGGCGTTACAGAACTATGGTGGCCGACACTTGAAGCCTTTCAAAACGGGATGCAGCAGCCTGACGCAATTGAAGCGGGCCGCGCGCTCAAACGTGACGAAGCACGGTTCATTGACTTTCAGCGCTCAACCATGTTTCTCACCCAGGAACATCAGATATTTAGCGACACGGCATGACAGATACCGCGCAGCAGCTGACCTTAGAAAGCGGGACACTCGCCTACCACCATACGCCTGGGAGCGCGCCAGGCATTATGTTTTGCGGCGGTTTGATGTCGGACATGGAGGGCAGCAAAGCGCTTAGTCTAGAGGCCCATTGCACAGCCAAAGGACAATCGTTTACCCGCTTTGACTATCGTGGCCATGGCCAATCCTCCGGCGCATTTCGGCGCTTTGTCATCAGTGATTGGCTA
>JBCCLR010000248.1:0-4942 GCA_039026755.1 Pseudomonadota bacterium
GGCCGAGCGAGAGGTGGTGGCAGATGGGCGATCTTATCTGCTGCGTATTCTGCCCTTTACACCCATGGTCGACGGGCCCATGGAATTCGTCATTACCGTCATTGACATTGAAGAGCTGAAACAAGCCAATGCCAGAGCATCTGAAATGGCAGACTTCTACGGCACTGTCCTCAGCGATATAGACGAATACATTCTGCGCTGGCGCGCTGATACAGGCGAGATCACCTATTGTAACGACGCCTATGGCGATCTTTTGCACATGCCCGCGGACAAAGTTATCGGCACAAACATCAGCGATCATTTTGATAGAGAAGAAGATCGGCAATACCGCAAAGAGCTAAAAGCCCTGAAGCCTGGTGAACTGGTGACACAACGTAAGCGCCAAACGCTTGAGGATGGGCAAGAGGTGTACCGTGAAGGCAGCATCCGAGCCATTGGCGATAACAGCGGCAAAGTTGCCGAACTCCAATCAACCTCACGCAATGCCACCAACGAGATCAAATATCTTGAAGCGTTGGAGGGCTTGCTGGAAACCAGCCAAACACCGGACAATGCCCACGATGAAGCGATCAGTGCCTTTTTGGCTGCAGGATGTAAGTATTTCGCACTGGAGCACGGCATGCTCAAACGTGCCGACGGCAAGCGCTTTATGCTAGAAGCCTATTGTGGTCCAGCGCCAGACGCGTTCCGCACCGGCCGCATGACGAATGCGCCAGACAACTTGTGTGCCCATGTGGTCAAGTCTAAAAAGCCGCTGTTTGAGCATGACTTATTCAATAGCAAGTTCAGCGACCATCCCGCAGTAACGCAGCAAAGTTGCGCGGCCTACATTGGTGCGCCTATTTACAAAGACGGCCAGGTCTATGGATCTGTATGCTTTTTCCAGCTCGAGGCGCCACGCTTGGACGCGTTCTCAACACCTGAGGTTGGCTTTATTCTGCTGCTGTCGCGGTGGCTTGGCTATAAAATCGAGCGCCAGGACCAGCTCGCCGCCCTGCGGCGCAGCGAAACCGAATTACAGCGGATCTTCAATCACGTGCCCGCGCGCATTTGGTATAAAGACGATAAGAACACTATTCTGCGGCTCAATGAAACCGCGGCGGCGTCCATGAATGTAAGCGTTGCTGAAGCCACTGGCGCAAGCACCTATGACCTGTTTCCCGAGATGGCGCGCAAATATCATGACGATGATCTTAACGCGCTGGAAAGTGCTGAGGCAAAGCTAGGAATTGTTGAGCAATATACGCCGGCGAGCGGTGAGCATGGCTGGGTGACCACCGATAAGGTGCCGTTTGAAGAGGCCGATGGCACGCGGAATGTGCTGGTCATCTCAACGGATATCTCAGACCTTAAAAAGCAAGAATTAGAGCTGCTTCAACTCAACCGCGATCTAGAGCAGGCCAATGAGGGTTTGCGGCAGTTCGCCTATGTGGCATCGCATGACCTGCAAGAACCGCTGCGCAAAATACGCCAATTCAGCGAACTGCTTGAGGAGACATATACCGCTCAGCTTGATGAGGACGGGCGATATTTCTTGGATGTGGTGTCCTCATCGGCGGCACGGATGAGTAGCCTTATTCGGGACCTCCTGTCTTTTTCAAAAGCAGCGCATCAAGAGCTGGAGACCGAAGATGTCGATTTGTCTGCGACGCTGGAAGACGTGAAAAACCAGGTCCAGCTGCTTTTGTCAGAAACAGGCGCCACTCTAAAAATTGGCAAACTACCGACGATTTCAGCGGACCCAACAATGGTCGAGCAGCTGTTTACCAATCTCATCTCCAATGCAATGAAGTATGCAAGGGCTGGCCAGCAACCCGTTATTCAGATACGGTCCAAGACTAGGGCAAAGGCATATGACATTACGATCAAGGATAATGGCATGGGTATTGAGCCTGAATTTCTCGATAAAATTTTTGACCCCTTCACGCGACTGCACAGTGAACATGGGCTAAAAGGCACAGGAATTGGCCTGGCAATTTGCAAATCCGTTTGCGAGCGCCACGGCTGGGGCCTCACGGTCGACTCCGAACCCAACGTCGGCACGACATTTCTCATCAGCATCTCAAAATAACAAAGTTAAAGCTGAAAGGCCGCCCCCAATGGCCGCAGACCCCATTTCTATCTTAATGATCGATGATGATCCGGAAGACGCATTTCTGATGAAACGCGCGCTTGCGCGGCTTGATGCGAAGGCACAGTTTAACCACGAAAGCGATGGCGCGGCCTTTGTACGCGGCTTGAGTGACCCGAATATCAAGCTAAGGAGTATCGCTGATGTCTTCGTTCTTGATATCAACATGCCGCGCATCAATGGTTTCGACATTCTGCAGCGCATGGCCGAACGCTCTGACTTTGCAGACATCAAAGTGATTGTCTTTTCCACGTCAGAGACAGCGGAAGATCGCAGCCGGGCGCTCCACTTGGGCGCATCGCGGTTTTTCTCTAAACCAACGTCTTCTGCAGCCCTAACAGAATTTGCCAGATATATCACAAAAGCGCCGTTTTAACGCGCAGGCCGGCGCGCCTATGCTATCACAGCGGCGGACAATCGCTCTGGCAAAAAGGGCTGGCGACAATGCATAAAGCTGTATTGCTAACACTTGGCCGGTTGCCAAAAGGCCTGGAGGTCGCGCGCTGCCTGAATGCGGCGGGGTGCCAGGTTTATGTGGCCGACCCTTTCGGCATCCACTTGTCAAAGCCCTCACGCGCGGTTCAAAAAAGCTATCAAGTGACCGCGCCAAATGATGACCGGGACGCATTTTTATCAGACCTGGAAAAGATCATTGAGCGCCATGATATTGACTTGGTGCTGCCGGTGTCTGAAGAGGTGGCGCATGTTGTAGACCTGCATGACCGGCTCCCAGCGGGCGTTCAGCTGCTCTGCCCCGAGCCACAACAGCTTTTGCAGCTGCATGACAAGCTTGCGTTTATAAAAAGTGCCGCAGCGGCAGGGCTGAAAACGCCGCAGACTTTGCGTGCCACGGACGCGGGCGCTCATGATTTTAGCGTGCAGCATGATTATGTGGTCAAACCGGCGCTGGGGTGTTCGGGGTCCGGTCTGCGGCTAGCGCGCAAGGGCGAGCCGCTTCGCGCGCATGAAATCAGCGATGCAATGCTGCTACAACAGCGCATCAATGGCCAGGAAGTCAGCACGTTTTCGCTAGCAAAAGATGGCCGCGTCATCGGCAGCACGGTGTATCGCGGGCTTATTTTTGCCGGCACAGTGGCCGTATGTTTTGAGCGCCTCACGCATATGCGGGCTGTGGAAGATTGGATCAGCACCTTCGTTCAGCATGAAAAGTTCAGCGGATTTATCGCTTTTGACTTTATTATGGACAGCCAAGGCACGCCCTATCCCATTGAATGCAACCCGCGGCTGACCAGCGGCGTTCATTTCTTCAACCATGACGATCTGGCGCGCGCCCTGCTAGAGCCTGACGCGGCAGGCCCTGTTGGCTTTAAGCCGCAGCACCGGCTGCAAGAAGGCCATACAAGCCTAACAAAAGCCTATGCAGCGTTGCCGCGTGTATTTGAGTTTCTAAGGCGTTTGCGCCTCGTTTTTACGACACGTGATGTGCTGTGGTCATGGCGTGATCCAGGGCCTTTTATGTTGATGACGCCAATGTCCTGGCCAGTGATTAAAAAAGCAATCTTCCAGGGGAAATCGCTCGGCCAAGCGGCCACCCAGGATATCGAATTGCAGAGCAAATAATGCCAGACGCAATACGCTTTAGCGATCGAGCCCAAGGATTTTGCTTACCAAAGCTGGGCAGTTCTGGTGCTTTTATGCGCGTGCGAGATTGTCGCAGTCTAACCAGTACTCCAAGCCGTATTCATTGATAATCGTTCGCAAACCGACAGATAGAAACGGTTAGCCATACAACCGCTGCACGCTGTGCTGCGTGGTAGACCATTTAGGAGAGACCAATGAATACGCAGACGCAGACCCTCCCCTCATCGCTTGGCCTTGACAAAATTAGCAGCAAGTTTCTTATGCCCGGCGCGCATTGGTTCTTGCGCGTGCCGCTCGCGGTAATCATGTATGACCAGGGGCAGCAAAAGCTGCCTGGCTTAGCGGAACAAGCTGCTGCCAACGATCTTCCAGTCATTATGTTTGCGCTTGCCGCCCTTGCCGAAATTGGCGGCGCGTTTGGCCTCATCGTCGGCGGTGTATTGCAATCGCTCAACCTCGGCGGCTGGAAAAATGGGTTTGGTGAATTCACAACGCGGTTGGCTGGCTTTGCGATTACGACAGTCGTTGCCGGCGTCATCTACATGTTTTACTTCGATGGCTATTATTCCATGCGTGACCATCTCATGCTGCTGTTTGGCGGCCTGTTCTTCCTTTTCAGAGGGAACAGAGCCTAAGCCGCACGTTTGGGCCGCACCCAGATCTCATTGACCGGCCGCGTGGTGAGCCGCGCAGCTGGTCTTATATCTTTATCTGACGCTTCGAATTGAAATCGAAAGCGCTGGCAAATCCGCGCAAGAATGACAACGCTTTCAACCAGCGCAAAGCCTGCGCCAATGCAGGTATGCGGCCCCGATCCAAACGGGATATAGGCACCATCGGTCAGCTCGGCGCTGCGCTCTGGCATGAAGCGGTCGGGGTCGAACGCGTCGGGGTCTTGCCAGTATTTGCTATGGCGGTGCAACGTCCAAGGCGAGATCATGATCAGCGCGCCTTTGCGGATACGGTAGTCCCCCACACGCCCAGCTTTGAGCGCCACACGCGGCATGAATGTGATGGGCGGATAGAGCCGCAACGTCTCGCGAAACACGCTGCGCGCAAACAGTAGCTTTTTCGTGCCTTCAAAATGAACTGGGCCGTCGCCAAACACCGCATCCGCTTCGGCTATGAGACGCTCTGCAATATCCGGCTGAGCCGCCAAAATATAAAACGCCCATGTGAGAACGCTTGCGGTGGTCTCATGGCCAGCAA
>JBCCLR010000249.1:0-4857 GCA_039026755.1 Pseudomonadota bacterium
CTATGGCGGGTTTAATCGCCGATGTAAAAAGCCAGCGCCTAGACGCCGAGCGACCAATCATTTTTATTCATACCGGCGGTATGGCAGGCCTATTTGCCTATCAGCAAATCTTAGCGACAACCCTGCCATAAGCTTATCTTTTTCATCGCCGTATCCAGAGCAGCAGGCAAACATGTTGGCTGGCGGCGCCGCTATCGCGGCGACCGGCTAATTCGCGCCAAAGTGCTTGGCCAAATAGGCGAGGACGGCGGCTTCATCTTCCTCTAGCGGCGGCATATTTTGCTTTTCGGTCATCCAGAGCAGCAGGCTGGCCCAGCGCCGTTTGCTTGCGCGTTGCTGCATGACGATCTCCAGCGAGTGACAGCCGCTGCAATAAGCATCCACAAGTTCAAATGCGCCCTCGCGCGGCAAGCCGGAATAGTCGTCTTCACCGTCGAACAGTGCTGCATCTGCCGCGCGTGATGGGCGGCTTGGCGCGAGCGGCGAGAAGGAGAATGAAAAGTTAGGTTCGGTCGGCCAGGACTTTGCCAGCGCCGCAATGTTTTGTGCTTTGG
The DNA here is from genome assembly GCA_039026755.1 of Pseudomonadota bacterium. Lineage (GTDB taxonomy): Bacteria > Pseudomonadota > Alphaproteobacteria > Sphingomonadales > CAKZYD01 > CAKZYD01. The sequence continues at coordinate 555 of JBCCLR010000249.1, forward strand.
CAGCGCTGGCATGTGCCGACTGGGCTGCGGCGGAGCCAACGTTTTGTGCGCCTATGATTGCGAGCCCGCACAAACAGATTGTCCTGATACGCCGCGTCTTGGCTAAGGCGCTGGTCAGGCTCCTGGCTATTGTTGCTCGCATTTGGTTCAAAGTGCGATCACCGCGATGCGGTGCTGCATGTTGTTGAGATAGCCGCGCGGGTTCCATTCTGGCGGCACGGGGGGCTGGGCAATACCCTGGTCGTCGGTGGCGCGGGCCCAGATTTCATAATACCCGGCGGAAGGTACAGTGATCGGGGCGCGCCATTGCTGCCATGCATAGCGGTTTATGGGCGCTGAGAGCGCTGCCGGCTGCCAGGTGCGGCCAAAATCGATGGACACCTCCATAGCTTTCACCGACCGGTCGCCCGCCCAGGCGTGACCACGCACTTCAAAGGCTTTGCCCGCGCTGCGCCTTACGCCGGTTTTGGGGAAGGTGATGAGCGATTTGATGGGCATCGATTCAATAATAACCATGTCAGCATCGGGCACCTGCGCGCCTGGTGCAACAGGGTAAGCGGGCACGCGGTAGGATTGGCCGCCCATCTTTGGTCCATCATGGACCTGCCCGCGCACATTGATGCGGGTGAGCCATTTTTGCGAGCATGAGCCGGGCCAGCCGGGGATGACCAGGCGCAACGGGTGGCCGTTTGCCACCGGCATATCTGCGCCGTTCATGGCCCAAGCAATCATGCTGTGTTCTTCCAGGGCTTTGGCGATGGGCACGCCGCGCGATATCGGCGCTTTGTCTGGGTCGCCGGATAAGTGGGTGTCAGCACCATAATGGCCGGTATAAATCGCACCATCTTGTACGCCAGCGGCGGCCAATACATCTTTCAGCCGAACTCCGGTCCAATCTGGGCAGGCAATAGCGCCAAAGGTCCATTGATTGCCGGATGCGCCAGGCGAGAAAAACGCGCGGCCATTGCCGCCGCATTCCATTTGCAGCCGGTATGTCACGGGCGCAAAGTGTGCCTTTAAATCGGCGATGGAGAGCGACAGCGGGGTGTCCACTAGGCCTGTGATCTCAAGGCGCCATTCAGCAGGGTCCGAAATTTCTGGCAGATACCCATTGTTGCGCACGAACATGGCGGGCCGAGGCGTTGCCGCGTCATCCAGCAAATGTGCCGGGGTTTCCATATTAAGTGGACGATCAGACAGGGTTCTGAGGCCAGGCTTATCCACACCCTCCTGCGCGAGGGCGATGGGTACAAGCCCATTTGGTAGATTAAAGACGATCGGCGCACCAAGCGCAGCGCTCCACGTCAGCATCTGGCGGCGACTGGCCATAGATGGCTAGGCTGCCTTGACCAGTTGGCTGGACAGCGCCTGCGCAAAGATGTCGACATCAGCGGATTTAAAACCTGCGATATTGATGCGGCCTGAGGAGGGCATATAGATGCCATGATCGTGCGCCATCGCCGCAACCAAGTCTGAACCGATGGGCAGAACAGAGAAAATGCCTTTCTGATGGGCGACACTGCTCAGCGCGGGCACATCAGATGCATGTGCAGCAAGCGCTTGGCGTACGCCTTCGATGCGCTTGCGCATGATAGCCAGTTCACTTTTCCAGCTGGTATGTAGCTCTGGCATGTCCAGGACGTGAGCGACCGCCGCTGCGCCATGGCTTGGCGTCATCGAATAGGTCGCGCGGCCGATATTTTCAGCTGTCCCAATGATTTTGGACAGTGCTGCGGGTGTTTCCGCCTTGAAAAAGACCAGGCCCGTACGTTCCCTGTACAGGCTAAACGCTTTTGAGCAAGACATCACTAAAATAGCTTCAGGTAGGCGCGTTAGCGCGTTTTGCAGGGCCGCCACATCCTCTTCAATAGCGCCGCCTAGGCCATAGTAGGCAGCATCAAAAAGCGGAACGGCGCCAGTCTCCTGCAGCAGCCTGAGCACTGCTTCCCAAGATTGCGCGTCGAGATCTGCGCCCGTTGGGTTGTGGCAGGGGCCATGCAAAATCACGATATCGCCGGGCCGTGCAGTGCCAAGCGTGGCCATCATTTCATCAAAACACAGCGCCTGACGATCCACACTGAAATGCGGGTAGGTGACGACATCCATGCCCAAAATGGCTGCAATGGACAAATGGTTGGGCCATGTTGGTGTTCCGATGAACACCTTGGCGTCCTCGTTGGCTCTGCGCGCCACCTCTAAGCCAAGGCGAACGCCGCCTGTGCCGCCGACGCTTTGTACGCTTGCAACATCGCTGGGCATGCCGCTTGGGAACAACAGCCGCTCCATGCCAGCCAGGAAGCCTTCATGGCCGCGCAGGCCCAGATAGGCTTTGCTGTCTTCACGGTCACACAAATGCCGCTCCGCAGATTTAATGGCGGCCATCACACGGGAATGGCCTGTCTGATCGCGATAAACGCCAACGCCGAGATCAATTTTTGCGGGCCGTGTGTCTCTGCGAAACCGGTCCATCACCGCATGCAGCGCATCTTCTTTTGGCTTAGGCAAAGCACTGAACATAAGCCCCTGTCCCATATTGTATGTCTATGCGCTTGGCACTCAGAACGCCTGGCTGATCACAATAACACCGATAAGACCAAAAACGGCAAGTGCCAAGGTCTGGGCCACAAGGACTGCAATGGGGTTTGGTCCCACGGCAATGAACTCTTTCATCGATGTCTTAACGCCCAGTGCGGAGACGGCGATGAGCAAGCACCAGCGCGACGCTTCTGAGAGACTTTGCGTCACCATTGCTGGCAGAATGCCAAACGAATTAACGACCATTAGCGCGATAAAGCCGACCAGGAACAACGGTAACAGCGACGGTCGCTTGTCTGAAGCCCCCGTGGCAGCGCATTGTTTGCGAAAGGCAAATCCGATCAGCACAACAGCTGGGACTAAGCACGCGACGCGCATCAGTTTGGTAATCGCCGCGGTCTCGCCCGCCGTGTCTGAAATCATATAGCCGGCGCCGACGACCTGCGCCACGTCGTGAATAGTGACACCTATGAAAATGCCGGCTGCCGTGTCAGATAAGCCGAGGCCTTGCGCGATGGCCGGATAGAGCACCATCGCAATCGTGCTGAGCGTGGTGACCGCCACCACGGTAAGGCAAAGATTGCGTTCACTGTCACGATGTTGCGGCAGGACCGACGATATTGCCAAGGCCGCGCTTGCGCCACATATGGCAACTGCGCCGGCAGACAGCACCGCATGGTCGGCCTTGAGATTAAATAACCGCCCAATGGCAGCGCCACCAAGGATCGTAAAGGCAACGCCTGCCACAACAAGCGCAACTGTTGGCAGTCCAAGGTCAGCCACGTCGCTAATTGTAATGCGCACGCCAAGCAAAGCGACGCCGATGCGCAAAATCGTTTTGGCTGAAAATGCGATGCCGGGTGCGCACACCCGATCTGCCGCTAGAAAATTAAACACCATGCCAAACAGCAACGCATACAGCATGACAGGCCCGCCCAGCCGCCCAGCAACATAGCTGGCCGAACACGCCACCATCACCGCCAGCATTGTGCCGGGGAGTATGCCCGTTAGCCAGGCTTGAAGTGCGAACCTCGGGTTGTGCGCAAGGGCGGGATCCCGCACGGCGTTACTCGGCAGGCTGCAGCGGGGATGGTGCCTTTGCATTGTCGATGGAAATGCGGCGACCGTCGTCTGTTTTAATCCGGTGCGAAATCATCCGATCGTATAGCTTGGCCACGGCCGTCCGCCCGGTCGCGCCGAATGCAAACGGAAAGATGCCGTGCAGGAGACATGCACAGCCAGCAAGCACCATGGTGCTGCCAAAGGAGAAGGCGCTGCCCATATGCTCAGTGTAAGTTTCATTCACTGACGCTGGGTGTTCCGTGAAATGACGTAGCATCTGCGCATCTCCTTTCGGTTAATTTATTGGGAGGATACGTCGAGCGGGCCAGAGATTTATTCCAAAGATGGGGGAGATACAGTCAGTATTTAGAATAATATTTTTCTAAAAGTTTGTTCTGTAGATATTTTTACTCTTTATATGCTGTTTTCAATAGAAAAGTATTGGGCTGACCACAAAAGTGGATTGCCTTCGAAGAGACTTTTCCGGCGCCTGGATGGTGCCGGCTGATTGCCGCTTCGCGAGAGGTTTGTCACCACAGTATAGACTTGCTCGCTGACCCGAGCATCTACGGCTGACCAACACTGTGACAGGTAATTGGCAAGCACCACACCATGGCGACGGCGTTTTGAAGTTAAACGCTGCTATTGCTGCGGATACTTCCCAGATACGCCTGCATAAAACCGCTTTATATCGTCAAGATCCGCA
>JBCCLR010000250.1:0-4778 GCA_039026755.1 Pseudomonadota bacterium
ATTTTAAACAGTGGGAGGCAGATACCCCGTATTTTGAAGGCTGTATGCCAATTGAAATTATGGCCTCGCGTGGGCCAGAGACATTGCGCTTTGGCCCCATGAAACCGGTCGGCCTGACCAATCCGCACAGTGATGAAGCGCCTTATGCGGTGGTTCAGCTGCGCCAGGATAACAAGCTGGGCACGCTCTATAATATTGTTGGCTTTCAGACCAAGCTCAAATACGGCGCGCAGGCGGACGTTCTGCGCATGATCCCCGGCCTTGAAAACGCAAAATTCGCGCGGCTCGGCGGTTTGCACCGCAACACCTTTATCAACAGCCCGACAGTGCTTGACGAACAGTTGCGCCTAAAGGCCGACCCGCGGGTGCGCTTTGCTGGGCAGATCACTGGCGTTGAAGGTTATGTGGAGTCTGCCGCAATCGGCCTGCTCGCTGGCCGTTTTGCAGCCTCAGAGATGCACGGCGAACCCACCATGTTGCCGCCGCGTGAGACAGCACTGGGCGGCTTGTTAAGCCACATTACGGGCGAAGCCATGGCAGAGAGCTTTCAGCCCATGAATGTGAATTTCGGGCTATTTCCACCCCTGGAAAAACGCCTGAAGAAAAAAGAACGGCGGCCAGCGATGGCGAAACGCGCGCTTGAATCGCTTGCCGGCTGGCTGGAAGACACACCGCGCATTGCTGCTGAATAGTGGTCAGTTCGCTTCACCCCACTCAATTCACTTCACACTACACCGAAGCCGGACTGAATAAACCACCATGTGCGCGCTATTTTTAAAGGCTTTGCGACAGGCGGCGAAGGGCGCTGTGGGTCAAAGCCCGCGGCTTGCGCGCGCTGCATGTCCTTGAGAGCAAACAGCGCTGGGGCAAGCGCCCGGCGCTGGCGCTTTGGCCATGGCTTTTTGAGGCCAGCACGCAGTTGATCCAAAGCGTTTTGGCCGATCACCTGGGCCAAGGCGGTGATTGCTGGGGTAAATTCGCCTTGAAAAACCTGCTCCGGCGACAAACCGATGGCGGCGAGCTCGTCCGCAGGCAAATGGATCCGCCGCATGCTGGCATGAAAGCTGATGGCCCGCACCACGCCGCCCATCGTCATGGCCGTGCCAATCGATTGCGCAGCGTCGCACTGCTGCATGTCCGCGCCAGTGGCGCTCAAACACTGCCGCAGGAGCAGCCCACCGGTTTTCGCAGCATAGTCTTCAAGCGCGGCAGTATTACGCGGCGCGTCCTCATAGAGATCGGCAATACGCGCCTCAACCATATCCATCAGCGCATCTGCACTGACCAGCTTGCTGGCAACAGGCGCTGCAAGCGCTTCAACAATAGGGTGCTTGCGGACCTGGCCATCACACAGGCCTTCAATTGCTTCGCGCCACCATGTGAGGCGTATTTCTCCCAACATCGGCTCACTCACGCTCTCGCGCACTTTACCCAACTCAGCGTTAAGCGCGTGCAGCGCGGTCAATGCGAGACGATCGTCAGGCGCGGCGAACAGACACGCTAAATACCGGTCATAGTCTTGCTGCTGCAAGGTTTCCAAGCAGCCGCTGAGCGCACTGTCTAACGACACGTCATGATCCCGCTGGGAACAGCAGGCAGGCTACCAACCGGTCTTCCATGACCAATACATTATAGGTTCGCGCTGCCGCGCCGGTGTCCATGACATCAACACTGATGCCAGCATCGCTTAAGGTCTGCCGGTGGCGACTGGGGAAAAGCTGCATGGCCTTGCCGCTACCGATTAGCAGCACTTCAATTGGCCCAATCTGTTTGAGGACGCGCAGCACGGCGCGCGCATCAAAGTCCTCGTATACAGCAATCGGCGCTGGCTCGGCATAATCAGGCGCCACCAGCACGGCGCCCGTTTGGCTTTTGCCAGCGACGCGAAACGTTGTTTCGCTATAACCGCTGATCAGAAACTTATCCTGCGGGTCCTGCCGTTCAAATTTCATTGCGTCTACAGAGATTTGGGGGCTTATGGCGCTTTTGATTTTACTTCATCGGGAATGAAGGCTTCGCGGCTCACATTCAGCGCATTGAGCACGGGCGAAGCGACAAAGATCGATGAATACGTACCGATCACCACGCCCCAAATCATCGCAGCGGTAAAGCCGCGGATAACCTCGCCCCCAAGGAACAACAACGCGAGCAAAGCCAGCAGCGTTGTCACACTGGTCATCAACGTGCGGGCCAGCGTTTCGTTGAGGGACTGGTCGATAATTTCAAGCATGGTTGGTTTGCGATATTTACGCAGGTTTTCGCGAATCCGGTCAAATACAACCACTGTGTCATTGAGTGAATAGCCAATAATGGTCAGAATGGCAGCGACAATCGACAGATTAAATTCAAGCCCCGTGAAAGAGAAAAAGCCGATCGTCAAAGCGATGTCGTGCACCAGGGAGACCACCGCACCAAGGCCAAACTGCCACTCAAACCGGAACCAGATGTAAATCATGATTGCGCCAACTGCGAGCAGGACTGCGGTAATCCCTTTCTCAACCAATTCGCCGGACACCACAGGCCCAACGGCTTCGGTGCGGCGGATCGTGTAGCTGTTGCCATACAGCGCGTTGAGCGTCTCGACCACTGCCGCTATAGCGGCGTCTTGCGTCCCTTCAGCCTGCTGCTCTACGCGGATGAGCACGTCATTTGGATTGCCAAACTCCTGCGCAGCAACGTCGCCAAGACCAAGCGAAGATATCGCTGAACGAATCGCCTCAACATCGGCAGGCTGCTGGGTTTCGATCTCAATGGTTACACCGCCGCGAAAGTCGATGCCAAAGTTCAGGCCGTGCACGTAGGTATAGGCAGCGGAGCCTATAATGAGGAGTACAGACAGCACCACCGCAACAGAGCGGCCACGCATGAAAGGAACGCTGGTCTTTTCTGGAACGAGGCGAAGGCGCATGAGTGGTGATGCCTCCTAAACCGTGATCGCTTGCGGGCGAGCGCGGCGCAGCCATAAGGCCAAGATCATCCGGGTGACCATGATGGCGCTAAACACCGATGTTAAGATGCCGATTGCCAGCGTCACGGCGAAGCCTTTGACCGGGCCGGAGCCGAATTGAAACATCAATAGCGCCGCAATAAGCGTGGTGAAATTGGCATCGAAGATGGTGCTCATGGCGTTGCGATAGCCTGCATCGACGGCTTGCACCGGCTTGCGGCCAATTCTGATTTCTTCGCGGATGCGCTCAAACACCAGCACATTCGCATCCACCGCCATGCCAACCGTGAGCACAATACCAGCAATGCCCGGCAGCGTAAGCGTCGCTTGCAGCCCAGACATCGCCGCCATTAACAGCACAATATTCGCCAGCAATGCAAAATCGGCGATGATACCAAAACGGCCATAGACCAGCACCATGAAGACAACCACGCCAACCAGGCCGATGATGCCGGCAATCTTCCCCGCCGCAACAGATTCAGCGCCCATGTCTGGACCCACCGTGCGTTCTTCTTTGACCACCAAATCTGCAGGCAGTGCGCCAGCGCGCAACAAAAGCGCCAGCCGTGCAGCCGATTCTGCCGTAAAAGACCCTGAAATTTGCGCCGCGCCGCCCAGGATCGGTTCGTTGATATTGGGCGCGGAAATCACTTTACCATCAAGTACAATGGCAAAAGGCCGGCCTACATTTTTACGCGTCACATCGGCAAACACGCGGCCGCCAGCACTGTTGAAACTGATGTTTACGATCCAGCGGTTTTCAGAAAAACTGGCCGATGCAGAGTTTAATTGATCACCAGTGATCATCGCGCGGCGGCGAATAGCGATTTTGCGGCTGGGTTCATCTTCAAACGGCAAGACTTCAGAACCGGGCGGAATACGCCCGCGCGCAATATCTTCAGGGGACGCAGACCCATCAACCAGATGAAAGGTGAGCCGCGCCGTTTGCGTAAAAATCGCTCTGGCTTCGTCGGGATCTTGCAGGCCCGGAAGCTGCACAACGATGCGGCTGTCGCCTTGCCCTTGGATGCTGGGCTCGCGCGTGCCAAGCTCATCCACCCGGCGCCGGATCACCTCGATCGACTGGCCGACCACTTGGCTTTTGCGCGCTGCAATCGAGTCTTCAGTGAGGGTCGCTGTCACCTTGCCATCTTCGCTGATATCGAATGTGAAATCAGGTGTGCCGGGTGACAGCGGGCCCGCACCAACCGGCGTAATGGCTGCATTGAGCACCTTACGCACCAAATCGCGCTTGGTAGGATCGCGCAAAGTAAAGCTGACTGTTTGCCCAGATGTTCTAAAGCCTGCATATCCGACGCGGCGACCTTTGGATGTACGCGCATCGCGCATTGCTGATAAAAGACTATCCGAAAAGCCTTCGATTTGCTCGGCAAGCACGTCGGCCGCATCCACTTCGAGCAGGAAATAAGAGCCGCCTTGCAAGTCCAGACCCAAATTAATGGTGTTTTGCGGCAGCCATCCCGGCAGATTGGCCCGCATCGCGCCTGGGATCACATTTGGCAGAGCGAACACCAGCCCAAGCAGGCAAATGCCGGTCACGAGCGCTATTTTCCAGCGGGGGAAGTCGAGCATAAGCGGGCTAAATCCGTCCTATCGGCACGTTTGGGAGCCGTATTCGTCCTGTCGGCGCTGCCGCGTCTAGGCTTTTTCTTTTGCTTTGGCCGGCTCGGTCTTAGCGCGCACGTCCGATAAAGTGCCTTTGATCGCCTTCACCCGAACACCGTCGGAGATGTCAATTTCAACTTCATCATCCGAAACCTTCGCAACCTTACCGATCAGCCCGCCTGCGGTGACCACCACATCGCCGCGG
>JBCCLR010000251.1:0-4747 GCA_039026755.1 Pseudomonadota bacterium
CGTCAAGATCGGTATCGGTGAAATAGCCCTTCTCTTCTTTCTGCATTTCCAGAATATCTTCAAAGAGATAGTGGTCTAACCCTAAGACGACATCTGAATACATTTGGATAAACCGGCGATAGCTGTCCCACGCAAATCTTGGATCACCCGATTGCGCCGCAAGGCCTTCGACGGTTTCGTCATTGAGGCCTAAGTTCAGCACCGTGTCCATCATGCCCGGCATGGAGACACGCGCCCCAGAACGCACGGACACCAGCAGCGGATTGGCTTTATCGCCAAACTTCGCGCCAACCGCGCTTTCCACTTTGGCCAGCGCAGTATCGACCTCAGCTTTAAGTTCCGCCGGATAGGTCTCGCCATTGGCGTAATAGTAGGTGCACACTTCGGTGGTGATCGTGAGCCCCGGCGGCACAGGCAGGCCAAGGCTTGCCATTTCCGCAAGGTTGGCGCCTTTGCCGCCCAGTAAATTGCGCATATCGGCGCGGCCATCTGCACTGCCGCCGCCAAATGAATAGACCCATGTCGTCATAAAACTAGCTCGCCCCTGGTCGGACCCATGCACCGTATGTAGTGCGTTCTAACCTTCAATTCTTGAAAAATTCGCTACTGCGTCGATCGATTTTCGTACAGAGTTCAACAAATTCAGCCGATTTTCCCGCACTGCCGCGTCGTCGGCATTCACCATCACATTGTCGCAGAACCGGTCAACCGGGTCGCGCAGTGCCGCTAAAACCCGCAGCGCGCCTTCAAAATCCTCTTTGTGCACCGCCGCTTCAGACAGGTTCGACATGCGCCAGACCGCATGATACAGCGCCTGTTCATCTGGCTCGGTCAATAGCTCTTCTTTGCCCTGATCAGCGTATTGCCGCTTATCTTTCTTCTCTTCAATGCGCAAAATGCTGGCCGCGCGATTGTAAGCGGTCTGAAGGTTATCGCCGTCATAGGTGCCGATGACTTTGTTGAGGGCGTTGATGCGGCTAACAACGCGGACCAGGTCATCGTCCGCGCCATTGGCTAAAACCGCATCAATAATGTCATGACGGACGCCCGCTTCGCGTTGTTGGACTTTGAGGCGGTCTGTGAGAAAACCTGGTACGTCAAATACGATTAGGTTGCCACTGTCTTTAATATTTATGCGTTCCTGCGCCTTCTTATACTGTTCATCGTCCATACCTTTATAAAAGTGATTATCTATGTGATGCCCAAAAGCTCTCGCAGTAAAATCTTCGAGTTTAACCCGTAGACTATTCTCGACAATAAGCCGAATAGCCCCAAGTCCCGCCCGCCTAAGCGCGAAAGGATCCTTCGACCCCGTCGGCTTTTCATCAATCGCGAAAAAACCAACCAGCGTGTCCATCTTATCGGCAAGCGCCACGGCGACGCTTATGCCATCCGTCGGACAATCATCGCTTGGCCCTTGCGGCGCATAATGCTCTGCAATGGCTTTGCTGACTGCCGGGTCTTTGCCTTGTTGGTCGGCGTAGTAGCGGCCCATAATGCCTTGCAGGGAGGGGAATTCAATGACCATGCTGGAGACGAGGTCGGCCTTCGCCAGTTTGGCAGCTTCTTCATTGGCAGCGGGTTCGCCGATGCCATATTCTTCGCCGAGCCATCGAGCCAGCTTGGCGACGCGCTGAACTTTTTCGCCGACGCTGCCGAGCTTTTCGTGGAAGGTGATGGCGTCTAGCTTTTCTGCCATAGTCTCTAGCGGAATTTTCTTGTCTTGCTCCCAGAAGAATTTGGCATCGGATAAACGCGCCGAAAGGACCTTCTCATTTCCTGCGACAATCGCTTGGCCTGCGTCGGGCGCCTGAATATTGGCAACGCACAGGAATTTATTGGTCAGCTTTTTGGTTTTGGGGTCACGCAAAGAGAAATATTTTTGATTGCCGCGCATGGTGGCGGTGAGCGCTTCGTCGGGCACATCCAAAAAGCCTTCATCGAAGCTACCCATCAATACATTAGGCCATTCATTAAGGCCCGCATTCTCTGCAACCAGCGCATCATCACGCACGATTTCCACTTGGCTCACCAGCGCGAAGGTATTGGCCTCTTTGATGATTTGATTGCTGCGCGCGATGGGGTCGAGGATGACTTTTGCTTCTTCTAATTTCTGAGCATAGCCTTCCAAACCACTGACTTTAAATGGTTCTGGCGCATGAAACCGGTGACCATAGGTGATATCGCCGCTTGTTATGCCATCGATTTCAAACGGCACGACGGCGCCATCAAATATGCATAAGATAGACTGTAGCGGCCGCACCCAGCGCAGGCTTTCGGTGGTCTTTGACGCTGCGCCCCAGCGCATCGACTTTGGCCAGGGAAACGTCCCAATGATTTGCGGGATAACCTGAGCCAAGACGTCTGCTGTCGGCGCACCTTGCTTTTCGATCTTAGCGTAAAGAAACGTTCCTTTTTTCTCTTCGCGCTCTTCAAGTTGATCCCTTGTCAGGCCCGCACTTTTTAAAAAGCCCTCAATGGCTTTCTCAGGCGCGTCCGCGCGCGGGCCGCGACGCTCCTCACTCACATCCGGCTGCGCTTTTGGTAGGCCGGTGACATGCACAGTGAGCCGGCGCGGCGTCGCGAAGGCTTGCATCTCGGCAAACTCAAGCTGCGCATCTTTGAGCGCTTTGCCAAGCAGGCGCTTTAAGTCATCGCAGGCACGCGGCTGCATGCGCGCGGGAATTTCCTCACTGAAGAGTTCGAGGAGCAACTCCGCCATGCCTAGGCTGCCCACCCATTGGTTGACATCCAAGCTTCGCAGCAACCCTTCGCAAGCGCGCGAACGCGGCCAATATAGCTCGCGCGTTCGGTGACTGAAATCACGCCGCGTGCATCAAGCATATTGAAGAGATGGCTGGCTGAAACGCACTGTTCATAGGCCGGAAGTGGCAGCGGCGTGTCCAACTCCAGCAGCATCTGACACTCTGCTTCAGCATGCTTAAATTGCGCTTCAAGCCGCGCGGTATCGGCATGTTCGAAATTGTACGCAGACTGCTGCCGTTCGTTCTTTAAGAACACATCGCCGTAGCTGACGCCCTGCCCGTTAAAGTCCAAATCATACACATTATCAACGCCTTGAATATACATGGCGAGGCGCTCAAGGCCGTAAGTGAGCTCACCGGCCACGGGTTTGCAATCAAAGCCGCCGACTTGTTGAAAGTAAGTGAACTGGCTGACTTCCATGCCATCGCACCAGACCTCCCAGCCGAGCCCCCAGGCGCCGAGTGTCGGACTTTCCCAATCATCTTCAACAAAGCGGATATCGTGGTTGGCCATATCGATACCAATGGCGGCAAGCGAGCCAAGATACTGATCCTGAATATCAAGCGGGCTTGGCTTTAAGATGACTTGAAACTGGTAATAATGCTGCAGCCGGTTTGGGTTTTCGCCATAGCGGCCATCGGTGGGCCGGCGCGAGGGCTGCACATAGGCGGCATTCCAAGCGTCAGGCCCCAGAGCGCGCAAGGTTGTGGCGACATGAAACGTCCCTGCCCCCATCTGCATATCGTAGGGCTGCAGGATGACGCAGCCGCGCTCTGCCCAATAGTGCTGCAGACGCAAAATTAGATCTTGAAAAGAAGGGGCGGCGCTCATTGATGGTCATATCCCTGTGCGGGTCGCGATGGCGCGCAAACTAGCGAGGCATTGGAGCGAAATCAATGCCAGAGCACAGCAATGCGTTTGCCGGCGTTCAGCTACGCAATTGCTCGTGGTGGCGGATGACTTCGGTGACGATAAACTGCAGAAATTTCTCCGAAAAATCTGGGTCTAAATCAGCGGTTTCCGCCAACTCGCGTAGCCGCTCAATCTGCCGGCGTTCGCGTCCTTTATCTGCCGCCGGTAGGCCGTTTTCAGCCTTTAAAACACCCACCCGCTTGGTCACTTTAAAGCGCTCAGCAAGCATGTGTATGAGCGCTGCATCTATATTATCAATGCTTTGCCGGTGCGCATTAAGCTCTGCGATCACAGCGTCATCGGGCTGGGTCATGTTGTGTTCCCGCTCTATAAGCCAAAGCGCGACCAGATGTGCTGCGCGCGCAGCTCGCGTAGAAGGTCTGCCGCAAAGCCGCTACCTGGCCCTTGGAATTGTGTTGCAAACGGGAGTTTAAAGCGCCGACGCGTATTGACAATCGGCAACAAGACATCATCGCCATAGCGCTCACGCAGCACAGACCGGACATCGCCCACGCCGTCCACGAGCCCGGCAGTGACGGCTTTTTTGCCAACCCAGACCTCGCCGCTGAACAGCTGCTTACGCGGCGCCTTAAGCTTGTCACCGCGGCGATCGCGCACCAGACTTTTAAAATACTCGTGGATATCGCTTTGTAGAGACTTGAGCCGGTCGATATCTTCACCGTTTTCAGGCTTGAAAGGATCAAGCATCGATTTGCTCTCACCGGACGTATAGACACGTCTCTCGACGCCAATTTTTTCAATGAGATCAACAAAGCCAAACCCTGCGGAGATTACCCCGATTGACCCAACGACCGATGCGTCGTGCACGAAAATTTCATCGCCTGCCAAGGCAATCAGATATCCCCCTGACGCTGCAACATCTTCCGCGAACACAAACACGGTCTTTTCTTTTTCAGCGGCAAGCGAACGGATCCGCGAGAAAATCAGGCCGGACTGGACCGGCGAGCCGCCTGGCGAATTGATGATAATCGCAACGGCTTTCGCATCGGAGACGCTAAAAGCCTTTTGCAAATCTTGCGCAACACCAGCGAGATTGAGTGCGCTGGCA
>JBCCLR010000252.1:0-4730 GCA_039026755.1 Pseudomonadota bacterium
AGCTTTGACGGTAATCAGATCACGCTGGGTAATGGCTTGCAGCACCAAACGGCCAAGGCCTGGCAGATAAAACACGTTTTCAACGATAACTGCGCCAGCCACCAAAAACGCAAATTGCAGCCCAAAGATCGGCAGCGCTGGGACCAACGCATTCGGCAAAGCATGGCGCCACAGCGCCTGTTTATGCGTCAAGCCCTTCGCAAATGCAGTGCGCATAAAGTCTTGCTCAAGCACATCCAAAAGGCAGCCACGCAGCACCCGCAGCATGATGGCCCCTTGCGGCACACCGAGCGCCAAGGCCGGCAACATGAGCGATTGGACCGCGCCGAGGGGCGCTCCCCATCCTGGAAACCCACCTGCTGGCAGCACCTGCAGAAACACCGCGAAAACCAGCATCAACATCAAGGCCAACCAAAAATTTGGGATCGCCAAGCCAAGCGCCGCGGCGCCAAGCAGCAGCTTTTCAAGCCAGCTGCCAGGATATTGCACAGCTGCCACTGCGCCAAAAAGTGCAATCGAGGTTGAGATCAAGAGCGCTGCCAGTGCCAGGGGCAAAGAAACGGAAAAGCGTTCTAAAATCAGCCCGGATACGGGCACGCGGTAGGTATAGCTGATGCCAAAGTCACCAGACAGCATGCCGCCAAGCCAGCGCATATAGCGCTCAACGGCTGTGCCAGACAGCGCAAGCTCAGCACGCAGCGCCGCCACGGCACGCGGATCGGCATCAACGCCCATCATGAAGCGTGCAGCATCGCCGGGCACGATCTCTAAAGCAACGAATACGATAATTGAGGCAGCAAGCAGCGTCAGCACCAGCGACACGGCCCGGCGCGGCATGCTCATAGCGGCGCCATCCAGCGCATCTGCGTCACATCATTGGCTTGCACCGGTGCATTTACCCATTGGCCAGAGAGTTCTTTGCGCCAGACGCCAACTTGCGGCAGCTGAAATAAAAACGCCGCCGGCACATCGCGTGCCAACAGCTGCTGCGCGGCGGCAAAATCGCGCTGCTGCACAGCCGTGTTGAAGGCCGTGTTGTGGTAGTTAAAATAATTGTCTGGCCGCGCAAAAAACCCAATATCGTCTGGCTCGGTATGGCTCACGATGGTCATGTCATAGCTTTTGTTTTGCAGCACCCGGTCAAGCCACTGCGCCCACTCGATGTTCTGCAGTTTTGCGGTGATGCCGATGCGCCGCAGTTGACTTGCGATGACTTTGCCGCCGCGCCGCGCATAGCCCGTGGGCGGCAGCACCAGCGTCGTTTCAAAACCATCCGCGTAGCCAGCCTGGGCAAGCAAACGGCGCGCTTTGGCAACATCAAACGGCGTTTCGCCGGTGAGATTGATGTAATCAGGGTCAAGCGGTGAGAAAAAACTGCCAATTGGCACCCCATAGCCAAACAGCACCGCATCGATGAGGGCTTGCCGGTCAATAGCGTGCGCAATCGCCTGGCGCACCCGAAGATCGTCAAACGGCGGCCGCGCGTTGTTCATCGCCAAAACTGTCTCGCCTTCGGTCATCCCCTCAAGCACGTTAAAGCGCCCTGTTCGTTTTATCTGTGGCAGCAACTCTACGGCACCAAAATTGGCAATACCATCGACATCGCCCGCCATAATCGCGCCATAGCTGGCCCCCGCATCGGAGATGAGTTTGAACACCACTTGGTCAAATGCGGCCCGCCGCCCCCAATAAGCTTCAAAGCGCTGCAGCGTAATTGCTGTCCCGGTCTGCCAACGGCCAAACTGGTAGGGCCCTGTGCCAACCGGATGGGCGGCATTGCTGGCTGCAGTGGATGGCTCGACCATCACCGCATCCCCCCAGCCGAGATTAAAGAGGAACTCCGGAACCGGCTGATCGAGCGTGATGCGCAGCGCGTGAGGACCCAGCACATCAATCGCTGCCACATGCGCAAATAGCTGCTGCTGGGCATTTGTTGATCCAGGCGCGGTAATCCGCTCCAGCGCGAATTTAGCAATATCCGCTGTAAAAGGCACACCATTGTGAAACAGCGCGCCGGTAATCAGCGTGAAGTCATAGCGCAAACCATCTGCCGATACCGTCCATGAACGCGCCAAGCCAGGCCGGACAGCACCTGAATTATCTATGCGCGTAAGGCCTTCAAACAGATTGGCGTAAACCACTTCATCAATGGCGGCAGCAGCGCCAGATGTCGGGTCTAGATTGGGCGGCTCTAGGGCAATGCCCAGGCGCAGCTGCGCTTGATCCCGTATGCTGTCCTCGCATGCCGAAAGCAGCATCAAAGCGAATAAAAGCCAGAATAAAAGGCGATGCAGCGTGGCTCTCCTGAAGCGTTTCTCACCCCATAGCGTAAATATATCGTACGGTGAACCCAAGCTAGCGACATCGGCTGTTGCACAAAAGTCAGCCAATGTTACAAACTGTAACATAACCGATCACCTTTTTCTGGTCATGCACCGCCGCATGGGTATGATCGCGCCCGCCGCAATGAGCACCGACCAATCATAAAAATACTTTAGGGGGATACCAAGTGATGACGCTAATGCGCGTTTTGTGCGCAGCCGCCGCGCTGTTCCTTTTCGCTTCTCAAAGCCCGAAATTTGCCGCCGCCCAAAGCACCATTGATCAGGACGCAACGCGCGATGATGATGGGCTTGAGGTCATTATAGTCAATGCCGAACGCCGGGCGGAAACCCTGCAGGATGTGCCCATCGCTGTTTCCGCGTTTTCCGGGCAAGACTTGATTGCCGGCGGCGTCTTTTCCTTCAATGACATTGAGACATTGGTCCCGTCGCTGGAAATTGAAAACGCCTTTGGCGGCGGCCAACCGCAGATCCGCCTGCGCGGCGTTGGCTTTGACGATTATGCCGCCAACAATACGCCGGCTGTTGGGGTATATGTCGATGAAATCGCCTACCCATTTCCAGCAATGAGCCAGGCGGTGTTATTTGATTTAGCACAAGTCGAAGTGCTGCGCGGCCCACAAGGCACGCTCTATGGGCGCAACACTACCGGCGGGGCGGTGAATTTCGTCACCAACAAACCATCAGAGGATCTCGGCCTGGGCCTACGTGCCGAGATTGGAAATTTTGGCCGCTGGCAGGGGGAAGCGTTCGTCACCGGCCCCCTTGCTGAAGGCGTCAGTGCGCGCCTGGCCGTCATCAGCGAACACGGCGGCGCATGGCAGTTCAACAGAGATACCGGCGAAGAGCTGGGTGATATTGACCGCACAGCCGTGCGCGCGATGATCTCGCTTGAGCGCGATACGCTGAAAGTCTTAGCGACCGCGCATTATTACAACGACCGCTCCGACGGTGTCGGCGCATACCTCCTCAATGACTATACGCCTAACGGGCTGCCAACAATAAACGCAGATGTGGACAACCGGGCAACGGGCTGGGGCGTTTCAGATGCGTTCGCCGCTGCCACAGGGCTGTCGACCAGCGATCGCCCCTTTCGCGATAACGAAGGCTTTGGCTTTAATCTGCGTCTGGACTATGACTTTGGCGCCGCCACACTGACATCGCTGACCAGCTATGAGCGCTTTGACCGGCGCGAATTTAATGATTGGGATGGCACAATCGTCCCCGCTGCGGAAGTGTTGTTTAATTCTGAGCCGCGCGTGTTTGCGCAGGAACTGCGGCTGACGTCAAACACCGATGAAGCCGCACCGCTGGATTGGATTGTTGGCGTCTATTTTGCCGATGAAACCCTATCCGAGCTGTTCCAGTCGGACTTTCAAAACAGTTTTGGCTTGGGCCTGCGCACACCGTATGAACAAGAGGCACGAACCCTGGCGGTGTTCGGCCAAGCTGGCTATGCCATTACTGATCGCCTGAGTGCAACGGTTGGCCTGCGCTTTGAAGATGAAAACCGCGACCTGGTGTCGCTCGAAACGGTGTTCACACCGCCATTATTGCCGGATGTTGCATCCCCGACCCGTGATGCGGACTTATCTGAAGTGTCCGGAAAAGTCGGGCTGGACTATCGCCTCAGCGATAGCGCGCTCGTATACGCCCTTATCTCTCGCGGCGTAAAGTCAGGTGGATTTACCGCGCTTAACACGCTTAACCCGCTGCAGACTGAAGCGTTTAACAATGAAGTGCTCTGGGCCTATGAAATTGGCGCAAAGACAGAGCTTCTAGAGAACACCTTGCGGGTGAATTTTGCAGCGTTCTATTACGACTACACCGATCAACAGATCCAAGGCTTTTTCTTTAACGACGCCAATGCGGCCATCATCGGACGCATCATCAACGTGCCAAAATCGAAGATTTATGGCGCCGAACTGGAGACTGTCTGGGCCCCTTTTGAGGGCTTTACCTTGAGCAACGCCATTGGTTGGAAAAAAGGCGAATTCACTGAGTTTAACGATCTCGACATCCCCAATGCGCCAGCCACCATTGACCGCAGCGGCGAAGCGCTTCCCTTTCCTGAGTGGAGCTATACGGGCTCAGCCGTCTATCAGCTCGCCCTTGCAGAGGGCTGGAATGCGGCGCTCAACGCCAATTGGACGTACCGCGACACGCTCGATAAATCACGGCTCGGCAACGCTATTTTTAATGTCGATGATTTTTGGCTCGTCAATGCGCAGCTGACTGTGGGGCCACAAGACGGGCTTTGGGATATCGGCATTTACGCGCGAAACCTGACAGACACGGACTATGACGAGACCCGCAATTTTTTCATTCAGCAGGCCGGCGCCGTTCCATTTGTGGCAAATGGCTTCCGCGGTCGTCCGCGCACCTATG
>JBCCLR010000253.1:0-4691 GCA_039026755.1 Pseudomonadota bacterium
ACCCACGACCATGCCATCTTGCATGGCTTCCTTTCTGTCGTCGACACGCTGACCTTAGCGCAAGACCATGATTTTGGCCGCGCAATTGTGCCAGCGGCCCGCCGCAATTTGGCGGAGAATGTGCGCGGAATTGAAAATCTGCTGGCCGAACAAATCATGTTTGCAACACGTATCTTGCTCAGCAAGATGGACCGAGTGCCCAAAGCGCATTTGCGCACCGTTGGCAAATCGATCCATCCCATCAATCCCAGCGCTGACATCATTGGCATGGAATGGGGCAATCTCAAGCTTAGCGATGTGCTGGCCATGCCCACCTATGACCACCACCGGGTTGCCAAGCTTGGGGCGGAGCTCAGTGAATGGGAAGCAGCGCACGGCACCAGCACCATGGCCAGCGCCGCCGATTATCAGCTCGACAGCATCGTTATATCTGACCCTAGGCCATTTCACCCACGCCGCTTATGGGACGTGTACAATGAATATTTGGGTGTTGGCATCTATCGCAGCAAGGGTTTCTTCTGGCTGCCTAGCCGCGACAATGTTCAGCTGCTCTGGAACCAAACCGCCGGCAGTGTCGGCCTTGGGGTGCTCAACTATTGGAAAATAGCGGCCTTGGAAGACGAAACGCTAAATCTGCTGCCCGAGGAACGCGCTGAATTGGAGCGCCGCATGAAAGCCTATTCGCCAGTCTTTGGTGACAGGCACTGCAACCTCACGGTGATCGGCCAAAGCGGCGGACTGGAGATATTCGCAGCCGCGCTGAGAGAGTGTTTATGCACGCCGCAAGAAGTCGCACAGTGGCGGGCAGGGGCGCCCTTTGAAGACCCCTGGCCTATTGCTGAGGCACCTTAGTGGGTACGACGACAGCCTTATTGCACACATAACAGCTTAATTAACAGATGATAGTGCCGGTGCCGCCGCTAACAGCGCCCTGCGCTTAAGCTTTCGCTTTCCGGCGTGTTGCCAAGACAACTCCAGCAAAACCTGTTAAAAGCAAGGCGGCAGACGGCGGCAGAGGTACGGTGGAAATCCTCACCTCGCTAATAAACTGGGAAAAACCGCCCGCATCAGGTCGCGCGTAGGTGAGCTCCACACGATCGAATGGCATAGAAGACGCAAAGCCGATGAATTGGTCAGCCAAGTCATTGCCGTTGGATAGAACTGTTACAGACCCAAGCGAAACATTCTCGAAAAAAGCTTCAAGCGTGACGTCAAAAATACCAGTTATATTGGAACTGCTTTGATCGTTGCCAAAAATCATCCCAACTTCGATGGCTAGAAAGCCGGAAAAGGTCATGGGTTCAAAAGCACTCGTAAAGGCACCTGGTTCACCATTATTGCTCGCGATTTCTGCATTCGTGGTGTAGCTTGTAGATGAAACAATATCGAAGCCTGTTTTCACGATCGCTGGCACAGCCTGAAAATCTGCGAACGAACTATAAGGCACAATGGCAGACTGCGCCGCTCCTATGGTTAACAGCGATGTCGCTAAGGCGATAAAAATTGCTTTCATGGATATGTTGCCCCCTTACTTAACAGTATCGTGCGCTGCCGGGTGCAATAACACCCACAACGACACCATACCGAAACGATAAGAATTTTTTTGTGCTCCGCAAGTCACAATGTGCCTTTCAAAGGCGTCGGACCTGACAAAAAAAATTACGAAGACGTTGCGCTGCCGGGTTGCCCTGCTGCGCCTTTCTGGCCCGTCACGCGGCTTAGCAGCACCTGTTTAAGCCCCGCCAAGTGCGGAAACTCGACCAGCATGCCGATAACCAGTGCCGCATAGACGAGCGGCTGGTCCGGTATCGCAATTGCTGTGACCGCAAGCATAAGCGGCGCATTGCGGGCCGCCGTGGTCATGGCCAGCACCACTTGATGGCGATAGCTCAAATTAAACAACCGGCTGAGCCCTTCGGCCACACCATAGGTTATGACGAAAAAGCAAAAGATGGCTGCAAGCACCAATCCGAACGCTTCAAAATGTGTGGCGATGACGGTGATGTTGGCCGCAAAAATTTGCAGTACGAGAGCGGCCGTTAGGATCGGGATTGCCGCTCCAACCCATGCGCATGTCTTGTCAAACGCGGCCGCAACTAAAATGCGCGACAGACCCCAGCGCAGAATTTGCGCCGCAATAAAGGGGGTTACAAACCAGCTTAAAAGCGCATCGGGAATTGTTTGGAAATCAACAACGCCTGTATGGCTGGTGAATAGCAACAGCCAAAGGGGATACAGCAAGAGTTGCGTGAGCATATTCATAGGCAAGAGTGCGGCACCCAGTGCAGTATCGCCGTGCGCCATGCGGGTGAAAGCCAGGAACCAGTCTGTGCAGGGCGCTAAAAAGTAGATGACCAGGCCCGTAAACAACAGTGGCTGGCCAGACAGAAACAGCGCTGCAATCGCATAGCCGATAAAAGGAATGATGAGGAAGTTTGCCGCCCATGCCAATGCAATGACACGCGGGCTCATAACGCTTTGTTTTACCGCGCCCAAGCGCACTTCAAAAAACAAAAGTCCGACAATAGCAAGCAGTGTAGGGTCAATACCTTGCGATAGGCTGGCGCCGAGCTCCGGACCTAACAGCCCAAGCAGTGCGCCGACGGCAATCGCTGCCAACACAAGCACCGTCGTGCCCCATGTGGGCGCTGAAAGGGCGCTACGATTCTCCGAGCGATCAGTCACTTGAGTATCCCTGCACCAATCATAGGGCGCGGTTTCAGCACAGGCACTTATCCGCATCACAGCACGCGAGGTCGTCAAGATACATATTGTTTTCACGGTATAGTTGCAGCGGTTCGGTATCGACATCCATCCGCTCGGCAATGGCGCGGGCGACGACGGCAAAGCGCTGCCGGAATTTATAAATAAAACAGAATAAATGACCGTTGTGGGACACTTCTGGGCCCACCAAAAACAAGCCGGGCAGGGCGGTTGATTCATCTTCCAGGCTTAGCCGTGGAAGCCCGTCTGCATAGTCGAACCATTCTGCAACAGGTCCGGTTCCGCTGGCAAAGCCGGTAGCAAGCACGGGAGCGTGCTGCGACAGCCAACTGCGTCCATTGCTGCCATACAGCCGAATGCCCTCAGCTTCTTTTTTAAGCGCCATAATTTCTTCACCGCCTTCAAGCGTGATGCGTCCATGGCGTTTTTCTTCACGCAGCCGTTGATGCGTGAAGGGGGAGAGCGCCCGGCTCGGGTCTTTATCATCGTCATCCCAAGGGCTATCGAAATCAAAGACTGTCACGCGTTTGCCTTCTTGTGAGAGGCTCACAGCAGCGTCAATACCGCTTTCATAGCCGCCGATAACGAACACCTCGTCGCCTTCAATGTCGCGCCAGCGGCGCACACTTGCGTAATGACGCGCATGCTCAGAACCAATGATGCCGCCATCAGACGGCGCGCCAAACTGCCCGCACGCCCAAATCACGAATTCAGCACGGATGGTGCCGCGGTCCGTTTTCAAGCTGAGCCAATCCCCCTCAGGCTCAAGCCCCAACACGTCAATATCGCACTGCACATTGAGGTTGAACGCCAACGCGGCTTGATCGAGGTAGCGCGCATACTCTTCACCCGTGGGATGCTCACGCTTTAGCGCCCAACCGGGTGAGCTGTCATAGCTGATCGCATTAAGATCGGTGATACCAAATACGTTTCCTGGGAATGACGGCGTGAGCAGCCGTGTTTGCCGCGGCCAGCGCAGCATATTCTGGCCGATCACGCCGCGTTCGAGCACCCAGACATCTGGTATGCCTAAATCACGCAGCACGCGCGCAACGCCAAGCCCTGCGGGGCCAGCCCCGACAATTGCGACATTTACCTGCTCAGGAATGTAAAGGCCGTGCTTGTCTAACATTCATCCGTCTCCAAAAGCCGACTTTTCACTATTTTCGGGACGCGCAAATTGCAGCATCGCACATATAGCGCGAATTTAAGCGCTCCCTGAAATATGTTATATAGTAACGCGGCTCAAGTTGCTTTTTTGACGCTGATCGCCCGCGCTACAAAGCCATAACCTGCAAGCGCCCCAGTTGCGCCAATCCTGTTACCCCGTCCGGATTTGTGCACCAGCATTTGCGCCCGATTTGGCAACCTTTGCAGCGCCAATCCCGCTTTGCGCGCGGCAGCTAGCCCTTGCGCTCTGATTGATAGCTGCCTGGCGATGGCGGGAAGACGACCGTCTTATTGCCGTTCACGAACGCGCGGTGGTGCACGTGCGCATGCACGGCGCGGGCCAGAACTTGGCTTTCCACATCGCGGCCCAGCGACACGTAATCCGATGCGGACTGCGCATGGGTCACGCGCACGATATCTTGCTCGATAATAGGCCCTTCGTCGAGATCAGCGGTCACATAATGAGACGTCGCGCCAATCAGCTTAACGCCGCGTTCATAAGCCTGTTTATAGGGGTTAGCGCCTTTAAAGGAGGGCAGGAAAGAGTGATGAATATTAATGATCCGACCACTCATTGTCTGGCACATATCATCGCTTAAAATCTGCATATAACGCGCCAAGATCACGAGCTCAGCGCCGGTTTCTTCAACGATGCGCATTTGGGCGGCTTCCGCCTCGGGTTTGTTTTCCTTCGTCACATTGATGTAGTGAAACGGGATATCTTCATTTACGACCACTTTTTGATAATTCATATGGTTGGAGATCACCGCCACGACTTCGATGGGCAGCGCGCCAAT
>JBCCLR010000254.1:0-4660 GCA_039026755.1 Pseudomonadota bacterium
CAAAATTATCGAATATTTATTATTTAGTAATAATAAATAGTCAAGTGTTCAAAAAGAATTGAGGGTAATATTGGCGTTACGCACAGGGCAAAGCATGGTTTGCGGGGCAGTGGTTTCCTCAGAGTGCGAAATCGTTTGAGATGCCGTCGAGAGCCAGACATGTGCTGGCAACTCAGCATGTCCGCTAACACTCTTTGGCCAGCTTAAAGGCCGTTTCAAGCGCATCAGCAGCATCGAGCACATAGCAACAAAATCAGCGCCTAGCCCCAAGCGCCACCTGCGCAGGACCATGATTTAAGCGTCACTGAGATCCAGAAAATCGCAATTCAAGCAACAATCCTGATCGGCTTTCCACGCGCTCTCAAAGCATTGATGTATCTCGAAAAAGGCGCTGTAAGCGGCCGCTGATTTAGCATAACGTCCAAGGCGCGCGGTTCTATTCCAAGGCAGAATAGCCCAATTTCGCAAATGACGCGCGGCCTCATTTCATTCCGCTTGAACGGGCACACGCCTTATTTTGCGTCCAGTCGTGTGAAAAAAACACCGCTATCGGCTATACACTGAGGTGTGTAGACCAACCAGATCGAAACACCCTCGCGATATGCCTATGGACCTTCAACATCACGTCGATACGTTGCAGGCGGCACACCCGGCCTGCCCAGGCTTTGCCATGGCCGCTATTGACAGCACTGGCACAATTTCGATGGCAGGCAGCGGCTTTGCCGATCGCGCTGCGACACCTTTTTCGGCGCAAACACCGGTGCGCACGGCGTCTGTAACGAAGACGATTGTGGCAGCTGCGGTGCTACGGCTTTACGAAACAAACCAGCTCGATATCGACCACCCGATCCGCAACGTGATCGATCCGTCCTATAACATGCTGCTTCAGTCAGGCAGTTTTGATACGCAGGCCATATCAACACGCCATCTCGCCATGCATGCGGCAGGGATGGCCGACCATTTCGTCTCGAACACATTCATGACCCGGGTGTTTGGCGCGCCCGATTACCGCTGGTCACGCCAAGAACAACTGGAAATACTTGTTGAAGCGTTCGAGCCGCTTAGCGCCCCTGGCGAGCGCTATGCGTATTCTGACAGCGGCTATATCCTGCTCGGTCATATCATTGAGCGCGTGACGGACGCGCCGCTACCCACGGCTGTACGACAACTCACAAAGCTCAATAGCATCGGGTTAAGAGACAGTTGGTGGGATGCACTTGAGGCGCCTATAAAAACTGGCCCGCTGCGCGCGCATCAATATCGCGACGGTTTAGACATCCATGGCTTTGATGGCAGTATGGACGCGTATGGCGGCGGCGGCCTTATTGCCAGCACCACTCAAATGGCACGGTTCTTTCGCGCGCTGTTTGATGGGCGGATCTTTGATCATCCTGAAACCTTAACAACGATGCTCAACGCGCCAGGGCATCCTCGCGGCAGCCCTTATCGCATAGGCCTATTTGCGAGCAAGCTGGGCGGCCTGCCTGCTTATAGCCATGCCGGCTACTGGGGCACCAACGTGATTGCCGTGCCCGCATTAAACCTAATGATTGCCGGCACAACGCTCGAAAAAGCAGCCAGTAAGGCCCTTATCGAGGGTATGGAAAAGATCGTCGAGTTGATCGCTTTGAAGTGACCGCAAGACCCTGCTACCCAGGCCGGTGATGAACGATATTCAAAAGCAAAGCGCTGTTCGCGCGCCACTCGCTTACGGCAGCCTTTTACTCGGCGTCAGCTTGCTGGCCTGGGCCCCCATTCTCGTGCGCGTCGCGGAAACAAGCGCTGTGGCGACCGCGTTTTGGCGCAGCCTGCTTGCCCTGCCCGTCTTTGCGGTGATCCTGAAATCTCAAGACTACAGGCTTATTCAAACCCATTGGCGGCTTTTTGCCTGGTGCGGATTGGGGCTCGGCGGTGACCTTGCCTTATGGCACATGTCTATTGCACGCATTGATGTTGGCGCGGCAACCGTTCTTGTCAATCTCGCGCCGTTGTTTGTCGGGCTATGGGCTATGTCTTCGGCGCGCCAAGGCATCGCCCTGTTCTTCCTAGCGCACGCCATCGCGCTGGTGGGTGTCAGCCTATTGGTCGGTGTCGGCACAGACGTGCAGTCAGGCGCAGGCGTTATGTCCCCGCTCGGCGTCGCATGCGGTTTGGCAGCTGCCGTCTTTAACGCGCTTTATTTAATCGCGGCCGCCAAACTCCGGCCGTTCGCATCAGCGCGGGTGATCATGGCTGGCACCACTTTTGTTATGGCAATCGGCCTCGGCGCTCTCGCTTTGATCACTGGCGGAACCACCATACCATTGTCGCGGGAGGGCTGGCTCACACTCGCCGCTTTGGCCCTTTTGATCCAAGTTTTTGGCCAAGGCTTGGTTATCTATGCGCTTGCCGCTTTGCCTGTCACGTTCACATCGCTGAGCCTTGTCGTGCAAACCACCGGCGCCGCGGTTCTGGGCTGGGTCCTATTCAATGAAGTGCTTGGACATCTTCAAATCATTGGCGCCCTTCTGGCCATTGGCGCCGTCATCCTCGCAAGCGGCACGATATCGCGGCGTTAGAGCGCCCTTAAAACAGCGAGCGCCAAAAATAGCTCACCATATTGCTGGCTTTTTACGCGGCGATTGGTGCACTGGATAGCGACCGGGCCGCCGGATGCATTTTTAGCTCCAGGTCATGATGACTGCGCAGACTTTCCCGGTGCGCGATGGACACGATGGTCGTATCTGGCAACTCTGCCTTGATTGCCTGGTAGATTGCAGCTTCGGTATCCGGGTCCATCGCGGCGGTCGCCTCGTCTAGGAACAGCCAGTCTGGCTTGGCCAAAAACGCCCTTGCTAATGACACGCGCTGTTG
This sequence comes from Pseudomonadota bacterium, assembly GCA_039026755.1. Classification (GTDB taxonomy): domain Bacteria; phylum Pseudomonadota; class Alphaproteobacteria; order Sphingomonadales; family CAKZYD01; genus CAKZYD01. The sequence continues at coordinate 2,854 of JBCCLR010000254.1, forward strand.
TTCACCGCCCGACAAAATACGCGCCCAGTCGCGCGTCTCATCAAGTGACCCGATAAATTTATCTAGCCTGCACAGCCGCATGATATCGCTCAGTTGGCCTTCATCAATCTGGGTTTGGTTCTGGTTGGGATAAGTCAAAACATCTCGCAATGGAGCAATTGGAAGATAGGGCTTTTGCGGCACGAACATTTTGCGGCCTTCAGGAAGATGGATCTTGCCATCCCCCCAGATCCAAAGGCCGGAAAACAGTCGGAACAAGGTACTCTTTCCGCTGCCAGACGGCCCTGAGATCAAGACATCCTGGCCTCTCTGAAGGGTGAAAGTTGAATTCTCAAGCAGTGGACTGCCGTCCGGAAGGGTCAAGGTGACAGTGTCGAATGCGAATTGGACCTGATCGTTGGCTTGCCACGAGATACGGCTGATATCCTGATCTGCACGTGCTGCTTCAAAAGCGTCTTGTAGCGTGAGGACACGATCGACACTTGACTTCCAGATTGCCAGCTTCTCGTAGGATTTAACGAACCAGGTTAGTGAGAGTTGAAGCTGCAAAAAAGCCTGGTTCAGCTGCATAAAGCCGCCAAGGGCGATTGTGCCAGCGACGAGAGCCGGCATAGCGGCCAGGAAAGGCACAATGGTTCCGCCTTGGGACAAACCAAAATCGAAAGCCTTGAGACGACGCTTATATTTTATGATCGTCATCCAGTTATCCCAAATTGATGCAAATTTCTCATTCAGATCGTCATGTTCTTTCTTTTCACCTTGCAAGAGCGCGATGCTCTCTGCGTTTTCACGAAGACGGACGAGGTGATATCGAAAATCTGCTTCAACCGCTTGCTTCTCAAAGTTTAGCCGCGATAGCGGATGGCCAAGAACGTGAGCGAGCCATGTGCCAAAAACAGAGAAGATAACAGCGATCCAAAACATGTATCCGGGGATCACGATGCCAACGCCAAAGACGCTGAATGCCAGCGGCCCTGACACAGACCAAAGGATGACGCTGAACACAGATAACTTACCAAGGGAGCTTATAAATTCGAGACCTAAATCAAGTGTCTCCTCCGCGATGTTCAGCATATCCATGGATATACGCTGATCCGGGTTATCCATCTTATAGTCACCGAGTTCGAGCTGGTTATAAAGATGGTTATCCAAGTACCCGCTCAGATACGTCTGCGTTAAAAAGCGCCGCCAATGGATGATCAGTTTGTTTTGGACGTGGACTTTAAGCACGTACATGATGACCATGCCGCCCGAATATCCAAGCCATACCAGGATCGCATTCCAAATCACTTCAGAGGAGCGCTGTTCTATGGCGTTGAACAGTCCCGCTGTTGCGAAACTGAACTTCGTGATCAGGTAAAGTAGGAAACCTTCGACGGCGAGAACCGAAAGGAGCAAAGACCATGCGGTGCGTCTGTCTTCTGACACCCAATACGGTTTGACCAGATTGAAAGTGCGGACCAGAAAAGCCCCGAACGCGCGTATACGGCTTACTTTATCTTTCAAATTTGGCTCCACATGTTCGGCATTACCATATGCTCACGCGGTCTTCGGGCGGCAGATACATCGGCGCGTCAGGCCCAATATCAAAGGCGTCGTACCAAGCATCGACGTTTCTCAGGGCGCCATTCACCCTGAAGACGGGCGGTGAATGAACGCCCGATTTTAAGCTTGCCAATTCCGCCTGTTCACGCATCTTCATGCGCCAAATTTGCCCATAGGATAAAAAGAAGCGTTGATCGCCGGTCAGCCCATCAATGATTGGAGCGGCTTCACCCTTCAGGCTCAGCTTGTACGCATGATAACC
>JBCCLR010000255.1:0-4616 GCA_039026755.1 Pseudomonadota bacterium
GGGGCTTAGCGTGGCGCAATTGTCTTTATCTAGCGCGGTGTAGAGAATATGCGCTGTCATGGCCATTGGCGCTGCCCGCGCTGCAACGAAGGGCGCAAAGTCAATCGCGGCGAGTTCATCTCTTGGTGCATCGACGACGGGCAGGTCGAGATGACTATCCGCCATAGCGCGGCCATGCCCGGGAATATGTTTAATCACGGGGACGACGCCGGCGAATTGTAGCCCGTCGATAGCGGCCTGGCCAAGCATTGCGACTGTATCGGGGTCACTTGAATACGCCCGGTCGCCAATCACTGCATGGGTATGTGCAAAACCCACATCCAGCACCGGCAGGCAATCCACAGTAATGCCCAAGTGGGCCAGCTCCGCGCCAATCAGTGCAGCTTGTGCATTAGCGGCGGCAAGCCCTTTGGCGGGGTCTTGCGCATAAAGCTGACCAATCACTGCGGCTGGCGGATGGTCCAGCCAGTGCGGTGGGCGAAGGCGCGCAACACGGCCGCCTTCCTGGTCAATTAAAATGGGTGCCGGCTGAATGCTGCAAAGGCTGCGCAAGTCATCGCATAGCGCTTTGACTTGCGCAGGCGACGCGCAATTGCGTGCAAATAAAATAAATCCAGCGGGCTGCACCGCTTTAAAAAAGGCGCGCTCGTCCGCAGAAACTTCGGTGCCGGCCAGGCCAAAAAAGGCGGCTTGTACGCTCACGCTTATTGCGGTGAGACCACAAAACAAGGCTGCTTTGCAGCTTTGAGAGAGGCGCAGCGAACGTTCGCTTGATTGCGCGTCTCAACGCTGGCGGCGCGCAGCCGGTACAGGGTTTTGGAGCTGCTCGTTTCAAACGCTTCGACATTTGCCGAGAGCCCGGAAAGAGATCCAGGGAACTTTGCAGAAATAATGTTCCAGCCATTCATCGCGCTGTCGCGCGTTGAAAACGCGCCAAGCTGCAGCATATAGCCGCCAGATGCCGCCATTTTGGCAGATTCGGATGTGACCGCGCGAACCGCGGCGGCCTTCGGCTCCGGCGGCTTGACTTGGATGACTTTCGTTTCAACGTCTTTCTGAGGGCGAGGCGCGGACGCGCTATCGTCAATTTCAGGTTCAGAATTCGTGTTATCTGCCAAGTCTTTGTCAGACCCACCGGTTTGCGGCGCTGCTGCAACACTGTCTGCTTCGAGTTGTTCAGCTTCTGGCATTGGCCGCTCGGTTTCGGCGGCAAATTTTGGTGGGCCAATTTTCTCCGGTTCGGCATAGGCAAGATCGCGCCGCGCGTCTTCATCGGGCGATATCTTGTACGGCCCGTCTGGCGCGGCGATGACGGCAGGCGTATTGCCAGTGCCATCAGATGGCTCTTGAGTACCTGCAATCCGGTTGTAAAAAACGCCCAGAAGCGCTGCAAAAACCAGCAAAAAAACCGTGCCGATGAGCGCCAGAGACTTAAACGACAGTGTTCCGCGTTCGGGCTCGGGCGCCGGCTCTAACCATGGCAGACCAGCCCCGTCGTCCGCTTCACTGCTGGTTTGATCGGCACCGACACCCATTTGCTTGCGGATCATGTCGTTCGTCATGTCAGCGCATTTCCTCCATCGGCGTCACGCCGACAATGTGAAGGCCGCTTTGCAGCACCTGCCGTGTTGCCAAAAGAAGTGCCATCCGAGCCACCGTTAACGTTTTATCGGCTTCTACGATGAACCGCAACGCCGGGTTATCATTTCCTCTATTCCATAAGCTATGCAAGGCCGCTGCCAGCTCATAAAGATAAAAAGCAATGCGGTGTGGCTCGTGCGCACTGGCCGCCGCGCGCACCTGACGCGGCCACTGCGCTAATATCATGAGGAGGCTGAGCTCTTCTGGGCGGGTGATGGCGCTAAAATCGGCCTCCCGCGGATCGAAGGCGCCAAAATGGGCCTGCGCCCGCTTAACAGCTGAACAAATGCGCGCGTGCGCATATTGCACATAGAACACCGGGTTATCGCGGGATTGTTCGAGCACCTTGGCGAAGTCAAAATCGAGCTGCGCGTCATTTTTGCGGGTGAGCATCATGAACCGCACGACATCTTTGCCGACTTCTTCAACCACCTCGGCAAGCGTTACAAAACTGCCCGAGCGCTTTGACATTTGCACCGGCTCTTCAGCCCGCAGCAGCCGCACCATTTGGCACACTTTAACGTCAAGGTCGGCCTGACCTCCCGTGATGGCTTTCACCGCAGCCTGCATGCGCTTGATGTAGCCGCCATGATCCGCACCCCACACATCAATCATGTCGTTAAAGCCGCGCTCTACCTTATTGTGGTGATAGGCAATATCAGCGGCGAAGTATGTATAACTGCCATCCGATTTTTTCAGTGGGCGGTCCACATCATCGCCAAACTCGGTGGCCTTAAACAAGGTCTGCGGGCGCGGCTCCCAATCGTCAGGCTTTTTCCCTTTTGGCGGCTCAAGGACGCCTTCATAGATGTGGCCCTGGCTGTCCAGTAACGCAATTGCGCTGTCGATGCCGCCATTTTCATGCAGGATGCGTTCAGAGAAAAAGCAGTCTTGCTCGATGCCCAGCAGGGTCAAGTCGGTGCGGATCATATCCATCATCGCGCCAGAGGCTTTGCGCTTGAAAAAGTCCAGCCACGCCTCTTCCGGCAAATCTTTAAACTGCGCGCCATGCTTTTGCGCCAGCATTTGGCCAACGGGAATGAGATAATCACCAGGGTATAGCCCTTCAGGGATGTCACCAATGTCATCGCCAAGCGCTTCGCGGTAGCGCAGGTGGGTCGAGCGGGCCAGCGTATCAATCTGCGAGCCAGCGTCGTTTATATAATATTCCTTGGTCACCTCATAGCCGGCGTATTCAAGCAAGACCGCCAGCGCATCACCAAACACCGCGCCGCGGCAATGGCCCATATGCATCGGGCCAGTCGGATTGGCCGATACATATTCAACGTTCACAGGGCCTTTGCCGCCGGGTTGGTGCCCATAATCGAGCCCGGCTGTCATGATGGCTGGCATCAGCTGCTGCACATAATCCGCTGACAGGCGAATATTGATAAACCCTGGGCCAGCGATTTCAGCGCCTGCCACCTCATCCCAGGTCGTGATTTCCAGAACCAGCATCTGTGCGATATCACGCGGCTTTTGCCGCGCCGGCTTGGCCAGCATCATGGCGGCCGGCGTTGCCGCATCGCCGTGCGCGGGGTCGCGCGGCGGCTCAACGGTAAATTTGTCCGTCACGCCAAGCGCTGCCTCGGGCAAGCGACCGGCGGCACATAGATCCTTTACGAGCGTGCCGAGTTTGGATTGCAAATGCGCAAAGACGTCCATGATGAAAACCTAAAGATCTATCGCTAAGGGGCCGATATGCCGGTGATATTCGCTGATGGCATAGCGGTCGGTCATGCCGGCCACATAGTCTGCCACTGCGCGGGCGCTTATCACGGGCTCACCCGCCTCTGCAATAGCGGCCCAACTGCTGGGCATGGCCGCCGGCCGATTGATAAAGGTCTCAAACAAGGCGCTAATGACGCGCTGGGCCTGCGCGCTCATACGCTGTACGCGCGCATGGCCATACATTTTTTCGCGCAAGAAGCCGCGCAGCTGCATCTCATCGCTGCGCGCCGCGTCACTAAGGCCCACAACCGCCTGCGCTGCAGCGCGAATGTCGGCCGCAGACTGGGGCGCAAGCGCAAGCAAATTCGCTTTCGTGACGCTTAGCACATCTTCAACAAACACGTTGATGACCCGGCGGACAATTTCATGATGCATGCGCGGCGGCGATAGTGACCCATAGCGCGTGTTCACGTCATCAGCGATCGCTGCAATCAGCCCAATATCTGTCAGGTCGCGCACGTCAAATAAGCCCGCACGCAATCCATCATCGATATCGTGCGCATTGTACGCAATGTCGTCGGCAATGGCTGCAACCTGTGCTTCCAGCCCAGCAAAGCAGCCCAAATCGAGCGCAAATGTCTGATCGAAATTCCGTATGGGCGCGGCAACCCGCTCTCCCACCAGCGGCCCATTGTGCTTTACGAGGCCTTCTAGTGTTTCCCAGCTTAGGTTTAGCCCATCAAAGCTGGCGTAGCGCTGCTCAAGCTTGGTCACCAAACGCAGCGCTTGCGCGTTATGATCAAAGCCGCCGAAACTGGCCATGCAGCGGTTAAGCGCGTCTTCGCCAGCATGACCGAACGGCGGGTGGCCAAGATCGTGGGATAGGGCAATGGCTTCGGCCAGATCTTCACTTAGCCCAAGCTGGCGCGCCAAGGACCGGGCGATTTGTGCCACTTCAAGAGAGTGCGTGAGCCGGGTGCGATAATGATCGCCTTCATGATAGACAAAGACCTGCGTTTTGTGGATCAGCCTGCGCCATGCGTTGCTGTGCAAGATCCGGTCGCGGTCGCGCGCAAAAGCGCTGCGCGTGCGGCTTTGCGGCTCGCGAAACAGTCGGCCTTTGCTGTCTGCGGGGTTGCTTGCATAGGGCGCAAGCGCAGGAAGGGGCTCAAAAAGCTGAAAAGACGGCATAGTTGCGCCACTATTGCTTAAAATCCGCATGGCCGCTGCGGCGTTGACAGTTTGTTTCAACTGATTATCTATAAAAGGATAGATTTTCGAGCGAAAACCCTCGCCTGAGTAGA
>JBCCLR010000256.1:0-4615 GCA_039026755.1 Pseudomonadota bacterium
ATGTGCCGATTGCACTGCTTTATTGACCTGTTCGGGTGAATTTTCTGCGAGTTCTAGAAGCGTTTTACCAGTTGCGGGATTGATCACGTCAAGCAGATGCGCACCCGCAACATCGGCAGGTTCCCCGTTGATGAGCCCGGTACAGATTTTGGGGAATTCGGGGAGCGAGAGCGGGGTTTGCTGGGTCATATCTTTAAGGCTTGAAGGGTGCGCAACAGGCGAACTTTTGTTGATCGTTTATCTCGCCATAGTTTTAGCGGGTTGGTCGTTGCGAGAGCAAGTTGTAAATATAAGTTGGGTGCGGGAAAAAACGCTTATATAGGTCGCGGTCGTAGTGTTGTTGGGGCTGGTACAGCGGGCTGCATCCTTGCCTCCCGACAGTCGCAAGATCCGGCCTGCACTTCCTTCTTTAGCTTTATGGTTATTGTAAGTTGTAAAGACAAGAGACTGATGCTAAGCCAAATTAATGAAGACCTGGTGAGACGCAGCGGCCTGGAGGGGGCATGAAACACACCGCATATGCGGCAACGATGCAAGGCATTTGGCTGAGCCATAATGATGGGGAGAGTTGGGCAAGATTGCTGACGCCCACAGGCGGCTTTTATAATGAAGCGCGCTGCTGGTCGGTTGAAGCACATCCTGATCGCCCGGGCGAAGTGCTGGTGGGGACTGATCAAGGGCTGTATCGCCTCAACCCTGGCAAAGGGCGCTTTGACTATATCCCAAGCCCCATGGACAGCCTGCATATTTTGAAGATTGCACGCGATCCAAAAAACCCTGATTTTATTGTCTGCGGTACGCGCCCGGCAGAGCTGTTTATCTCTGAAGACAATGGCAAAACGTGGGTGCGCTCCCCGCTCGATGCCGCAACGGAATGCTGGTTTATCAACACAACGCGCGTCACCTCCATCCAATTTGACCCCATCAATCCCGATGTCATCTGGGCCACGGTTGAAATCGATGGCGTCTTTAAATCAGAAGATCGCGGCAAAAGCTGGACCTTACTGACCGTCGGTTTGGCGGATAATGATGCGCATGACCTGGTGTTTTATGATGGGCCAGGCGGGCGCAGCATTCTAGCTTCAACGGAAGACGGCATGCACCGCTCGCGCGATGAAGCGGTCACCTGGGTGCAAGAGCCGACGGATGTCGCCCCGTTTGTATACTTTCGCTCGCTCTGCCAAGTGGGAAGAGACAGCGGTATTGTGCTCGCGTCCGTGGGCGACAAACCGTCCGGCGAAACTGGTATGGTGCTGCGCTCGACAGATGTGGGCAAGACTTGGGCGGCAGTGGACTTACCTTATCCACCCAACAGCACAATTTGGAATTTCGGCACGCATCCGGCAGACCCGAACTTGATCTATTTCTGCACGATTTTTGGGCAGATCTACCAATCTAAGGATGGCGGCGAGACATGGAGTAAAAAGGCCCGTGAACTGGGCGAAATCCGCATGATTACTTGGGAGCCTATGCTATGAGTTTCTTTCTGTATAAGCCTCACGTGCACGGCCCAGAAGGCATTACGACACCGGATATCTTAATTGATCATGTCTTCGTTAGCGCAGAGGAAGGGGATGAATATATCAGCGCCCATACGCTAACGTCGGAGAGTTATCTTACACTGCCGCACTCCACTTTCGTCTTCCCTGCTTACGCAACCATAGCGGCGGGTGCAGGCGCTATTATTGCGCCTATGCTGTGCATTGAAAATGGTCGCTATGTGTTATCGCGGCAAGCCCATCGCGTCGCTCATCTTCCTGATGAGGAGATTTATTTGGGTTTTGAAAATGAAGCGTGGCCATTGCCGGAGGTTCAATCGCCACTTGATCACCGCGGTCATTGCCGCATTTGCATGTATCCGCAGGCAAGTACAGAATTGCTGGTGCCAGATCGTGTTGACGTCACCTTGCTGGCAAGGACAAGCGTTTTATCAGAGCTCAATGTTCATGCGGAGCCTGCGGCAATGGCGCCATCGAAAGCGACACCACGCTATTCCGTTGGGCCTCAAAGTGGCGACGTGAAACACTATATCTAAGCTTAGGAGTGCCTCATGGCCATTGTCACTTTAACCATTCTTGAAGGCCGGTCACTTGAGATCAAAGACAAGGTGATAGAAGGCATCACGAAGGTTCTGACAGAGCACATCGACCCCGACCCAAGCCACATCCGTGTGATGATTAATGAGATATCTGCGGACAATTATGCCGTTGGTGGGCGGCGGATTAGCAAGCCCAAATCCTGAGGCGTCGAGCGCTTTTAAGCCCGTGCGGCATCTTGCTTGTATTTACAAGTTGCGCCGACTGTATGCCTCGACTACATAAATACCCATGTCCATGATCTATGATGCAATTGTTGTTGGCGGCGGGCACAACGGATTAACATGCGGCGCTTATCTTTCGCGCGCCGGCAAAAAAGTCCTGGTGGTGGAAGCCAAGCCCTATGTCGGCGGCGCTGCGGTCACAGAGGAGTTTTCGCCGGGCTTTCGTGCCTCGACATATTCCTTTGTGCTCGGCCATTTGCACCCCAAGGTGATCAAAGAGCTGGAGCTTGAAAAGTTCGGTTTTGAGGCCGTGCCGATGCATGATGCCTGTAATCCGACCGAAACGGATTGCATCGTGTTTTCATCCAATCCAAAGAAGACGCATCAACAGATTGCGCGTTTCTCGAAAAAGGATGCGGATAACTATCCGAAGTTCTTTGCAGAATTGCGCTCGACAATCGAATTGATGCGGCGCCTGCAGCTGGAAACACCCATTAATCCGTTTGATAAAAGCGTTTCTGGCCTGATGAAAACCGCCAGCTTTGCCTGGCGCTATCGCAATGCTGAAAAAGAGGCCCACAACCTCATTCGCTCTTTGTCCATGAGTGCCAATGACTATGTCTCGCGCTGGTTTGAGACGGATATCGTCAAAGCGAAAATCATGTTTTGGGCCACCATTGGCGGCAATGTGGGCCCTTACTCGCCGGGCACTGCGTTTTATATTGTGAGCCATATGGTCGGCCAACTGGGCATGCGCTTTGCCAAGGGCGGTATGGGGTCCGTTTCAGAAGCCCTGCGTGCATCGGGCGAGGCGCACGGCATGGAGGTGCGCTGCAGTGCGCCGGTTGAAGAAATCTTGGTTGATGGCGGCAAGACGACTGGCGTGCGGCTGACGTCTGGGGAAGAGATTAAGGCCAAGCGCGTTATTTCGAATGTGGGCGCAAAGATTACCTTCGGCGGCCTGGTGAAACGTAAGCACTTGCCCGAGGAATTCGCCGAGCATATCGATGGTTTTAGAACGCGCGGCATGGGCTTTAAGCTGCTGTGTGCGGTCGATAAAAAACCAACGTACAAAGGCTTTGATGCGGAAAAAACTGGGGTTGATTATCCTGGCTACGCGCACATTTGTCCAACGCCTGAGTTTTTAGAGCGCGCCTATGATGAAGCAAAGTTCGGTTGGTACTCCTCTGAGCCATTTCTGTCTCCAAGCGTCCCAACGCATTTCGACCCATCGCTGGCGCCGGAGGGGAAGCATATTGTGACCTTCCAAGGCGGCGTCACACCCTATGAATTGACCAATTCCAGTTGGGCCCGTGAGCGCGATAAACTGGTGCGCAATGCGTTTAGCGTGATGGATCGTTTTGCACCGGGCTTCTCAGAGTCTGTGCTCGATTATAAGCTGTTCCTGCCAAAAGACATTGAAGCAGATATCAATATGCCCGGCGGCAACACGCAGCACGGCGAGCTCACACTCGATCAGCTATTTTTCATGCGTCCTGCGCCTGGATACGGTGATTATCGGGCGCCGGTGGACGGCCTGTACCAATGCGGTGCTTCAACGCACCCCGGAGGCGCGGTATCCGCTGTGAATGGGCACAATGCAGCACGCGAAATCTTGAAGGATTGGAAACGATTTTAGCCGGTGATGCTTTCGCAGGGTCTGGCGTGTCGGTTTCACCCAGCGCGGTATCGCGTGTAGCGAGGTCCCCTGTGCTGCAAAGCGCCGCCGCAAACATGTGCTCGATTTGCAACATCTGTTAACCAATTCCAGGGCTCGGTACGGTCGGGAACGCCGATATCTCATGAAAAATCCCGGATTTCTGCGGCATTGAGGCAAGTTGTTATAGGTTCAAGCATATGCTGCGACACACCTGCCAATTGAAGTTGGCAAGAACTGTTTGCATTCGAAGTCAAAATTCAGTTGTAATCACATGCCATTCGAGATCCAGAAACCCAGGGAGGGACTCTCATGAAAACATTCAATACCGCCGCGTTGGGCGCTGGTTTATGTGCTTCGACGGCGATCACCGCAGTACTGACGGCCACGCCGACCGCTGCCCAGGAGCAGGAAGACGCTATGACCGAGGTGATCATGGTCACCGCCACCCGGCGCGCTGCTGGCCTGCAGGATGTTCCGCTTGCGGTGACCGCGGTGTCTTCAGCACAGCTCGAACGCAACGCCATTTTCGATATCTCGAACCTGGATTCTTTGGCACCTGGCTTATCATTTGGTGCATCGGGTTCGGACGCGCGGCCGTCTATTCGCGGTGCACGAACCGAGACAATTAACGAGAGACAAGATCCTGTTATCGGCTTCTTTATGGACGGTTTCTATCTGCCCCGGACCAGCCAGGC
>JBCCLR010000257.1:0-4609 GCA_039026755.1 Pseudomonadota bacterium
CAATATAGACGGGTCATTGCGGCCCTGCCCCATGTGGCGCGCATTCAATCTGCTCTGGTCATGAAAACCGTGAAGCCCTGGCGGGGATTTGTCGGTTAGACAAAGACGGTGCCGCCGTCATCACAGACGCGAATAACCGTGGTAGAGGGGAGAATGACGCAAGCGCGAGGACTGAGCTATACCGTGTAAGCCTTAAGCACATGTGATGCGAGTACCGACCCCACGCCATGGAGGGTAAAAGGCACCGGCCGAGCGCAGCGAAAACAATCAAAGAAATGGTGCCGCCCAGAGGAGGCACCTCGAACCCACCGGGGTCGCAAGCACGACCGTGCGCCGGGCGGTCAGCCCGCCCCATCGGAGGCGTGAGCGAAGCGAATTGCCGTGAGATATATAAAATGGTGCCGCTTACGTGACTCGAACACGTGACCCCATCATTACGAATGATGTGCTCTACCAACTGAGCTAAAGCGGCTATCTCGGCGTCGGGCTTGTGCGCCTTTGATCACACCAGAGTGCGCCAGCTTTTAGTCGATTATGCACAGAACTCAAGCTTTTGTTCTGTTCGCAAATGGCTTTGCGCATTTCCTCTCGCCACGCCCTAGGCAGCGTTTGCCTCGCCTGGCACGGCAGCTTTTTGCGCGGTGTCTTGCAAGACGTCGATAATGCTCTTGTGCAGGATATCAACACTGCTTTGAATGCCGGAAATGATGGCCATGAGCTCAGTGCCAACGCCGTTCAAAGTTGCCGTGTTCGCCGAGATGTCAGTGATTTTGGTATAAACGCCATCGACATTGCCAGAAGCAGTTTGGATCGCATGGGCAATTTCGTGCGTGGCGCCGGACTGTTGACCAACCGATTGATAAATGCCGTCACTGCGCTCGGCGACGTCCTCCATAAGTTCCATCATACGGCTTATTTGAGAGACAGACTGCGCAACCGCGGTTTGTACTTTGTCAACTTGCGCCTTGATGATACCGGAGGATTTGGCCGTCTGGTCGGCAAGAGATTTCACTTCCGACGCGACCACCGCAAAGCCCTTACCCGCTTCGCCCGCGCGCGCCGCTTCAATGGTTGCGTTCAGCGCCAGCAGGTTGGTTTGATCTGCAATGTCGGTAATCAAAGTAATCACCTCTGCGATCTCCTGCGCTGCGGTGTTAAGACCACCCAGAGAGTTTGAAATCGTTGCCGCTTCGGATGTTGTCTTCTCGACAATGGTTTTACTGGTTTCCACTTGGCCATTGATATCGGAAATGGACGCATTGAGCTGTTCGGCAGCGGCGGCAACTGCTTGCGACGCTTCGGTGGCGGACATTGCAGAGGATTGCGCTGCAGCAACATTATCAGAAACCACATCTGAAGTGTCTTTAAGTTGGCCACTGCAATTTTGCGCACTCTCCATGGCGCTGCGCACATCGCCCAGCGTGGTGTTCAGCGCTGTTTTGACGTCTTGTGCCATGTGATCAATGGCTGCCGAAACTGCGCTTTGCTGAGCACGGGCCGCTTCCAGCTGTTGCTCTTGCTGACGTTTTGCCTGCGCAGCGTGTTCAGCGCGTCGCTTTTCTTCTTGCTCGCGCAGCGCCGCGTCGCGCTGAGCGCTCGCCTGGCGTGCCGCCTCAGCTTCGCTCAAGCGATTTTGTAGGTCGCTAAGACCGCGCGCAAACGTGCCAATCTCATAAGGGGCATCTTTATAACGCAATTGCTGATTAAGCGCGCCTTCAGCGATGTGCTTGGTTTGCTCAATCATTTCATTTACCGGCCGGCGTATACTGCGCCCCAATAAAACGCTGCAAACAACAAACCCAGCAACAAAAACAACACTGAAGATGAGCGTGGTTATAAGCTCTTTGAAGGCTGCAGCCTGGCTGTCATTCGCAAATGTGATGAGCTGGCGCGTGAGCGCTGTTTCCAGTTCATACAGCGCATTAATTTTCCGTGTTGCTGCATCAAACCAAACTTCGCCAGTGATGCCTTGAACATCGCCAGTGGTAAAACTCCCAGTCGCGATCGCGCGCAGCGCATCAAGCCGCCGTGCTTCGTCGCCCACCATCAGCTGCTGCAAATTGCGTGCATTGGCAGGCGCTGCAAGCCCATCAAACAGCGTAAATAACGCAGCCTGCGCTTCAATAAGGCTGGTAAAGCGCTGTGCTAGAGCGTCGTTAAAGGCGCCGGCCCCAAAGCCTGCTGCGCCCATCGCGCGCTCTAATCCAGCACGTTCTTTTGCTTCTAAAAATGCAACGAGCGCATTGCCGTTGGAGACGATCTTTGGATTGTCGGTAGCTTTGACTGTTGTTGAGAATAAGTCCAGAAGCGCGGAAATGGTTGGTGTATAGTACCCGGCCATATCGGCGACGCTGGAGCCAAGCGCCTCAACGCTGGCGCGCTGTGACTTTAATTGTTGCAGGGCGCTATCGCCGCGGATTAGCGCCGCGCGAATGGCCGGAGTAAAGGCCCCATTTTTGGCCTGCATTTGAAACGCCAGAAGTGCTTTATCTGTGGCGTGGTGCTGCTGCTTTAGCGTGTTTAAAAAGGCGGCATTGCCTTGCGACCCAATAAACCCCGCGCTGGTGCCACGTTCTTTTTGCAGCTCATGCACCAATGCGCTTGCGCCTGAGGCGATATTGACCTCAGCAATGCTTGTCGAAGCGCTATCCATGCGCGCGTACGTGCCAATCGCCCGCGGCACGCTGGACATAAAAACACCGATGCACCCCAAAATAACGAATGCAAACAACCGTTGCTGAATGGAAAAGCGATTGAGCACTGCAAGCACTGAGTTGGCCTCCCGCCAGGAGTGATGACCAGGCCTATGTGACCCAGCTTTTTGTTGAGGGCCTGAGCCTAAGTTTCGCCCGTTAAAGCTTGCTTAAGAGATCGCGTTGATCACCGCCGCGTTATATTCGGCAGTGTCAGTAGGGGAAGAGAGAATCGCGGCTTAAGGCTCGCCAATCTGATCAACCCGGCTCATCTCTGGAAACCATTTCGGCCAAGCCAGTGCCATGGCAATGCCAACAATACCGCCCAGTGTAACCGCGCCAACTGGCCCTAAAAAGCGCGCGGCAATGCCTGACTCGAATTCACCAAGCTCATTGGACGCGGAAATAAAAATAAAACCAACCGAAGCAACCCGCCCGCGCATAGTGTCCGGCGTTGTCAGCTGCACAATGGATTGCCGCACATAGACCGAAATCATATCTGCCGCGCCGGTGACCGCAAGCGCCAGGATGGACAGCCAAAACACTTGGGAAAAGCCAAAAACGAGCGTTGCAACCCCGTAGATGCCAATAGAAACCAAAAGCCACCAGCCTGAGCGCTTCGTGAGCGGGTTGCCGGCGAGCCAAAACGCCACAAGCCCAGCGCCCGCGGCAGGGGCAGCGCGCAACAGGCCAAGGCCATCGGCGCCCACCATCAAAATATCGCGCGCAAAAATGGGCAAAAGCGCCGTCGCGCCGCCAAACAGCACAACCACCAAATCAAGCGTGATCGCACCAAGCAGCACTTTGTTGCTTTTAATGTACCGCAGCCCTTCGAAAATCAGTCCGATGCTATTGGCGCCCGACATATCTTGCTGCTTGGGGGTTTTGGCTGTCGCCATGCTGATCGTTGCGATGACATACATGACCAAGCACACCGCGTAGACGGTAAAAGGGCCGTTCACGTAGAGGAAGCCGCCAAGCGCCGGCCCAATCACCGAAGAGGCTTGAAAGCCTATGGAGTTGACAGCGATAGCCTGTCGCAGCTCCTCACGCGGCACCAAATTTGGATAGAGCGCGCCCGCCGCCGCTGGCGCAAAGGCATTTGTCACGCCAATCACCGCAGCGACCCCGAATAAGATCCATAGCGCACTGCCAGTGCTCACAAACGGGGTCGTCATAAGTGCGCAGGCGCAGCCGATCCGGATCACATTGGTGATGGTCAAAATCAATTTGCGATCATAGCGGTCAGCAGCTTGCCCGCCGAGCAAGGACAGCAGGAAAACAGGCAAGAACTGTACCAAGCCAACCACGCCTAATAATAAGGCGCTTTCTTCAACCGAGCGGGTTTCGCGCGCTAAATCATAGACTTGCCACCCGATAGCCACCATGATGGTTTGCCGGGCTGCCGCCACCAATTGGCGCATGATCCAATACTGTGTATAGGCGCGGTGCCGAAAAATACTGAGTGCTTCACGAAGAGCCATGCGCGCTCAATACGCAATTCTCCTGCGTAACACCAGGGTGAGGCGCAGGGCTTTTAAGACCTAGAATTTTGGCATTTGGCCGGTTGCGAGCCACGGCATTGAGAAGGCTAAGGCAACGGAGACGAAAAGGCCGAATAATGCGCGCAAAACATCGCTTGACACATCATTAAAAGCCGCACGGTTATCGCGCAGCTTGGCGGTAACAGAGATCGCCAATTCACGGCCCCCGATCAGGCCCAAAAACACCCAAGTGGTACTCATTGGAATATCGTTTAATTCTTTAAAAAACAGCAAGATAATCGCATAGATAAAGTCGACCAACGTTGCCGCACGGATATCCGTCGTGTTGGTCTTTCGCAGCACTATTTTTTGAATTTCACCGCCGCGCGTGGCGAAGATATAGGCGTGGATGGACAGCATGACCGTGGTTGC
>JBCCLR010000258.1:0-4598 GCA_039026755.1 Pseudomonadota bacterium
GTAGAGTTCGTCGGGGCAATGGAACATGTTGTCGGCGTGCAAACCGGCGTGGAGGCGATTTGCATCGGCGCTGACGATGATATGGAAGTACGGCGCGAAGACATCGTTAAAGCTGCTGATCATGTCGATACCGGCGCTGGCGTCATTATTTTAACAGATATGTTTGGAGGCACACCGTCAAACCTGTCGATCAGCCTGTTAAAAGAAGGACATATAGAGGTGATTGCCGGCGTCAACTTGCCCATGCTGATCCGTCTTGCCTCGGTTCGCCAATCCATGGATTTGGCAAGCGCGGTGTCTGCGGCCCAGGAAGCGGGGCAACGCTATATCCACGTTGCCTCGCAATTGCTTTCAGCAGAAAACACATAAAGACATAAAGCCCAGATATAATGACGCAGCAAAAGCTGCGCGCCACCAGAAGAGCATAAGGAAAAAATGCCCCATGAGTATTCAAGCGGCCTGCAGCGCTGACCTTGAAATCCGCAACAAACGCGGCTTGCATGCGCGCGCGTCGGCACGGTTTGTTGAAACTGCCGCCCAATATGATGCGGAGATAAAAGTTGCCAAAGATGGCCAAGAAGTGATTGGCACCTCTATCATGGGGCTGATGCTGCTCGCCGCATCAAAGGGCGATACGGTGCAAGTGAAAGCGACGGGGCCGCAGGCACAAGCCGCGCTTGATGCCCTGCGCACGCTTGTTGCCGCGCGCTTTGATGAAGAATAAGCACGCGCAATGCCCGCCCCCAGCAATGTGCACTACGGCCAAGGCGTTTCGCCTGGGATTGCCATCGGCCAAGCTTATGTCTTTGATCGCGGCCTGGCGCGCACCGTTAAATATAGCCTTGTAGATACGCAGGTCCCTTCGGAGATCAGCCGCTTTGACGAGGCAGTCGCGCGGGCAAAACAGCAGCTTAAGCAAGTTGATGAACGCGCCAGAAACCTATCTGGCGCCGCGCAGGAAGAGTTTTACCTGCTGCTCCAGGCACATGCACAAATGCTGGAGAATTCCCGTCTTATTCGCTCCGTTCGGGCAGTCATTGAACATGAGAAAATCAATGCTGAAGCCGCGGTACAAGCCGCGCTTGATCAGATTGCGGATGATTTCAAGCGTATTGACGATCCATATTTGGCGGCGCGGCTGGATGACATCCGCGAAGTCGGCCAGCGCCTGATTGGCAATTTGGCCGGCCATTCAACCAGCCGCTTTGGCCATTTAAGCGACGGCGCCATTTTAATCGGCCACATGGTAAACCCTGCCGATGTCGCCTTGATGCCCGATGCCAAAGTCGGCGGATTTATAAGCGCGCTTGGCGGCGCTGAAGGCCATACAGCAATTCTGGCCCGCGCGCTCGGCCTTCCGGGCGTGGTCCGCGCCAGCAATATTTTAGACCATATTGAGACCGGCGATGAAATCGTCATTGATGGCCGGCTTGGCGCGATTATCGTCAACCCGGATGATGCCCAGCGCGAAAGTTATGCCGCCCTGCATGAGGCCTGGCAGCAGGAAACAGCGGACTTAGAAGCTCTGCGAGATCGCCCGGCCAGCACGACTGATGGCCAGCTCATCGCATTGGCGGCAAATATTGAATTGCCACAAGAGGCGCCGAGCGTGCTTGCCAATGGCGCTTCCGGCATCGGCCTTATGCGCTCTGAATTTTTATTTATGAACCGCGAGGACGTGCCCTCTGAAGAGGAGCAATATCAGACATATCGCGCCCTGATTGAAGCAATGCAGGGAAAAACGACCACGATTAGAACGCTTGACGTTGGCGCGGACAAGCTTGCCAGTGCACTGAATAGTCACTTTCGCGAAGCGGAAAATCCAGCGCTTGGGCTGCGCGCCATCCGCTTGTCGCTACGCGATACGGACCTACTCGAAGCGCAATTAAGCGCTCTATTGCGGGCTGCTGCCTATGGGCCTACGCGCATTTTATTGCCAATGATTTCAACGGCCGAAGAAGTGCGCCAGGTGCGCGCGGTGATGCTGCGCATGGTGCGCCAGATTGCACGGCGCGGCCAAAAGGTGCCGGACCCGCTGCCACCACTGGGCGTAATGATCGAAGTACCAGCTGCTGCACTGTCGGCCGATGCCATTGCCCGCGAGTGTGATTTCTTCTCCATCGGCACCAATGACTTGACGATGTATACGCTGGCCATCGACCGTGGTAACGACCAAGTCAGCGCGCTCTATAATCCCCTGCATCCAGCCGTTCTCCGGCTTATCCAGTTTACCACTGCAGCAGCAGATCGCGCCAACATTCCAGTCAATCTGTGTGGTGAAATGGCAGGCGACCCGCGCCTGACGAAACTACTTTTGGGCCTTGGCCTACGGGACCTTTCCATGTCAGCGCCATCACTGCCGCGCATCAAACGACAGATCATGCAGCTGAACCTGGCCGATTGCACACATTTTGCCGCGCAAATCATGGCCGAAACGGATGCACGAAAAATCGCTCAAACTATTGCAAGCGATAGCGACTACGACATCCACTGAAAACTGCTCATGTACGATATAAACTTATCTTTATGCCTGCATGTAAATGAATTGCCTTGCATTTAACGGAACATTATAGGTTGCGCGCGATCAACATAGCGATGTCGCCGATACGGCTGTATTTGCCGTAACACCAAAGAGGGCACGGACACGCTAAAGCCAGTGCATTGACGCGTGATGCATTAGGCCTGGTTGCACGGTTTATCGCGCCGGAGAGAAAGGACGTTTGCCTAAATGACCCAAGATTACATTGTGAAAGACATGTCGCTTGCAGATTGGGGCCGCAAAGAAATCGAGATCGCTGAAATTGAGATGCCAGGGCTGATTGCGCTGCGTGAGGAATTTGGTGACGCAAAGCCGCTCAAAGGCGCGCGTATTGCCGGCAGCCTGCACATGACCATTCAAACGGCGGTTCTGATTGAAACCTTGACCGCGCTTGGCGCGGAGGTGCGCTGGGCGTCGTGCAATATCTTCTCAACACAAGACCAAGCGGCGGCGGCCATTGCAGCGACCGGCGTGCCGGTGTTCGCGGTGAAAGGCGAGACCTTAGAAGAATACTGGGACTATGCCGACAAGATCTTCCATTGGCCGGATGGCGAAGTGGCAAATATGATCTTAGACGATGGCGGTGATGCAACTATGTATGTACTGCTTGGTGAAAAGGCGGAACAAGACCCTTCTGTTCTCGACAACCCGCAGAACGAAGAAGAAGTTGCGTTCTTTGCCACCATCAAAAAACGTATTGCTGAAAGCCCAGGCTGGTTTGCCAAAGCCCGCGCTTCAATCCAAGGCGTGTCGGAAGAAACGACAACAGGCGTGATGCGGCTATATGAACTTGCGAAGAAAAATGAGCTACCGTTCCCAGCGATTAACGTGAATGACAGCGTGACCAAGTCGAAATTTGACAACCTCTATGGCTGCCGCGAAAGCTTGGTGGACGGCATTCGCCGCGCCACCGATGTGATGCTATCGGGCAAAGTGGCCGTGATTGCTGGCTACGGCGATGTTGGCAAAGGCTCTGCAGCCTCGCTGCGCCAAGGCGGTGCCCGCGTGATGGTTACCGAAGTTGACCCGATTTGCGCACTACAAGCGGCCATGGAAGGGTATGAAGTTGTCACCATGGATGAAGCCGCAAAACAGGCGGATATTTTCGTGACCGCCACCGGCAATAAAGACGTCATCACGCTTGATCATATGCGCGACATGAAAGATCGCGCTATTGTTTGCAACATTGGTCATTTTGACAGCGAAATTCAGATCGCTGCCCTGCAAAATTATAAGTGGGATGAGATTAAGCCGCAGGTGGACCAGGTCGAATTTCCCGATGGAAAAAAACTGATCGTCTTGGCCAAGGGCCGGCTGGTCAACCTCGCTTGTGCGACGGGCCACCCCAGTTTTGTGATGTCAGCCAGCTTTACCAACCAAGTACTTGCCCAAATTGAGCTGTGGACCAAAGGCGATGAATACGACAACCGTGTTTACGTATTGCCAAAACACCTCGATGAAAAAGTGGCGGAGTTGCACCTTGCGAAACTCGGCGCAACGCTGACAAAATTGTCCGATGAGCAAGCCGCCTACATCGGCGTGAGTTCAGATGGGCCCAAGAAGCCAGAGCACTATCGCTATTAAAGGCATGCTGGCCGCCGCCAAGAGCGGTTTAAGGTTTCTTTGAAGCGCCCTAGAGCGCCGGCAAGCGAACGTTAAACACAGCGCCAGTGGTGCCATCGATCCGGTTGGCAGCACTGATTGTGCCGCCATGGGCTTCGACGATTTGTTTTGAAATCGACAGCCCGAGACCCGAGTGGCCGCCAAAGGCCTCGGTTTCGGGACGTTCGGAATAAAAGCGGTCAAAGATTTTTGCGAGGCTACTGCTTGGAATGCCGGGCCCCTTGTCGGTCACACTCAGCTGGACGTCCTTGCCATCGCGCGTGAGTTGAATGTTGACCGCCGCATCCTGCGGCGAAAACGATCTGGCATTTTCGAGCAAGTTGCGCACCACTTGCGCAAGGCGCGTCTCAATACCGCTCACATAGACGACATCAGGCGTGCACGTGCACGTCACAGGCGGCCCGGTCTCGCGATCCCCATCCTGACCCGCCGCATA
>JBCCLR010000259.1:0-4586 GCA_039026755.1 Pseudomonadota bacterium
GTCTCTTTCATAAAACTGGTCGGGGACGGCGGCGATGTCATGCGGCGGCTCGGCGAGCACCACGCAGCATTTGGATATTATCCGCATAGGCTGACCGGCCACCCTTAAACGTGGCTGAGCCTGCCACCAAAACATCAGCCCCTGCATCAATGACGTGTTGAACGGTGTCCTTGTTCACGCCGCCATCGACCTCGAGCATGATGTCGCGGTCACTGGCATCAATGCGTGCCCGCAGCGCGGCAATTTTATCGAGCGCGGAGGGAATGAAAGACTGGCCACCAAAGCCTGGGTTAACGCTCATCACCAGGATCAAGTCGACCATGTCCATCACATGATCGATGGCGCTTATCGGTGTCGCCGGGTTGAGCGCTACGCCAGCTTTTAGACCTAGGTTACTAATCATTTGCAAGCTGCGATGCAAATGCGGCCCCGCCTCGGGATGGATGGTCAGAATGTCGGCGCCCGCCTCGGCAAAGGCCTCAAGATATGGGTCCGCCGGACTGATCATGAGGTGCACATCAAACGGTTTTTTCGAATGCGAGCGCAGCGCTTTTACGACTGCTGGACCGATTGTTATATTGGGCACGAAATGGCCGTCCATGACATCGATATGGATGAAATCCGCACCGGCTTCATCAACGGCGCGTACTTCTTCTCCTAAGGCGGCGAAGTCCGCTGATAAAATCGACGGCGATATCTTTATATTGTGGGTCATTGCGCGTCACCCTACAGCCTGTAGTAGAGCGAGGCAACTCTTGCCGACGTTTGTTCATGCGCCATTTTTGTGACAGCAGCGCTTGAGATGGCTCAGCCGCTGCCGGCTATAGGATGTAGCGGCTCAAATCACTATCGATGGCCAAGTCGGAAATCTTTGATTTCACATACGTCCTGTCAATATCGACCTTCACGCCGGCCATGTCTGTGGCATTAAAACTGACTTCATCGAGCAGCCGTTCCATTACAGTTTGCAGCCGCCGCGCGCCGATATTTTCCACAGTATCGTTGACGTGCGCCGAGATGCGCGCGATTTCGGAAATGCCATCTGCGCTGAAATCAAGCTCGACATCCTCGGTTTTCATCAGCGCGATATATTGCTTAACCAGGCTCGCTTCGGTTTCTGTTAGAATTCGCTCGAAGTCTTCTTGGCTCAGGCCTTTCAATTCCACCCTAATGGGCAAACGCCCTTGCAACTCCGGCAGCAAATCAGACGGTTTGGCCACGTGAAATGCGCCGGAGGCAACGAACAAGATATGATCGGTTTTGACAGTCCCGTGTTTGGTTGCCACGGACGTTCCTTCGATCAGCGGCAACAGATCGCGCTGTACGCCTTCTCGGCTGACGGAACCGCCGCGCACATCTGAAACGGCAATCTTGTCAATCTCATCAATAAACACGATGCCAGCTTGTTCGGTGCGGTCGATAGCGTCGCGGACGATGGTATCTTCATCCAGCAGCTTGTCAGATTCTTCAGCGATCAAGACCTCATAGGCATCATCAACGCGCATTTTGCGCTTTTTAGTGCGACCGCCCATGGCTTTGCCCATGATGTCGCTGAGATTGATCATGCCAACCTGCGCGCCCGGCATGCCGGGAATTTCAAATTGCGCGCCGCCATTGCTGGTGTCGGCAACTTCAATTTCGACCTCACGGTCATTAAGTTCGCCAGCGTGCAGCTGATCCTGGAACTTTGCGCGTGTGGCACTGGAGGCGTCTTTGCCAACCAGCGCGTCGAGCATGCGCTCCTCGGCGGCGACATGCGCTTGATCTTTGACCTCTCCGCGCTGCTCTGCGCGCACCATGGTGATGGCAACTTCAACAAGATCGCGGATGATCTGCTCAACGTCGCGGCCGACGTAGCCGACCTCGGTAAACTTCGTCGCTTCGACCTTCAAGAACGGCGCTTGCGCTAGCTTTGCTAGGCGGCGAGAAATTTCGGTTTTGCCGCACCCGGTTGGGCCGATCATGAGAATATTTTTCGGCAAAACTTCCTGCCGCAAGTCTTCATCCAGCTGTTGACGCCGCCAACGATTGCGCAAGGCAATGGCGACAGCGCGCTTCGCATCAGCCTGGCCAACGATATAGCGGTCTAGCTCGGCGACTATTTCTCTGGGAGTAAAGTTCGACATTAAACGTCCAGTTTTTCTAATATGACAGATTCATTTGTATAGACGCAGATGTCCGCCGCCACTTGCATCGCCTTGCGTGCGATGGCTTCAGCGTCCATGGCATCCACATCGATCAAAGCGCGAGCGGCTGAAAGCGCATAATTGCCACCAGAGCCGATGCCAATGAGCCCTTGTTTGGGTTCTAGCACATCGCCATTGCCGGTGATCACCAGTGAGACCTCTTTATCGGCTACGGCCAGCATTGCTTCCAACCGCCTGAGATAGCGATCCGTACGCCAATCTTTTGCAAGCTCCACAGAAGCGCGCATCAGTTGGCCGGGAAAGCGCTCTAACTTGTCTTCAAGCCGCTCTAGCAGTGTAAATGCATCGGCCGTTGCGCCAGCAAAGCCCGCTAATACTTGGCCTTTGTGGATGGGCCGGACTTTCCGGGCATTGCCTTTTATAACCGTTTCGCCAAGCGAGACTTGTCCATCGCCGGCCATCACCACGGCGCCATCTTTTCGTACCGACAATATCGTTGTACCGTGCCAGCTTTCCATTGCCATATATTCTGCCAGTCTTTGCGTTACCTGCCCATTCGGGCTGCTTTTTCATATGTGTGCCAGGCTGTGCTGGCTGCTTGGTGTGTCATATGGTTATGCACTCAGGCGATGCAAGCGGGCCCAAAAACTCAGGGTGTTTTGGTAAATACTCAAGGCACGTAACACCGTCGTTTGGGCAGCAGTGTGCTCCGCCGGACATCTATTTAGCAAAGTGCCATATGCCGCGCACCCTGGGGTGTTGTGATGTCTTGGCGACACTGCCTAGTTGTATTTCAGATGTTCCTGACGCACGGTATCAGCGCGCGCGAGCGTCTCGACAATCGCCGATAACACTGGTCCTTTATTGAGGTTTGGATCAGGCATATACCCGCCAGGCGCGACCTTTTCAGGATCGTCGAGATAATCAATCAATCGTTCCCGGGTCCAAAGCCCGCTCGCACCCTTTAACGATGGTGAATACCCGTCAAAGTCGGTGCCCGCGATACGGCGCCCCACAATTCCATTCAGTGATGGGGCGGCCTTGTGTTGAAACTGCTCAAAGGAGTGACACTGCTGACAGTTTTCAAGCGAGATTTTGACTTGCAGCATAACCTCGTCAGTCAGCTCCCCGTCCACTGAAGCCAGAGCGTCTCCCAGCGGGTCAGCGCGATCAACCTGTTCTAAAATGATCAAATAAGTTGGGTCAGCCCAAATTGCGATTTTCTCGCCGAACTGCTGCACATAGCGGATACGGCGCTTGAGCTCGATGCGTTCTGAAAAGACGACGCGTTCGTCATCCGTACGGATATACCAGAGGCTTTGGCCAAACTCTGGACTTGATAAAGAACCCGCCAACAATCCGCCGTCCCAAGCAGGATGGAAATTGGAAATCGGCGTCAATGCCGACATGCCGGCAGACGGCAACCATGCAAAGGCGGGCTTGTCAAATTGATCATGTTGACCAACCACGCCCTCTAGGGGGAGATATTGACCGGAATACAGCGTGCCGTAGGATTCAAGCGGCCAACCATGGTTTTCGCCTTTTTTAATGTGGTTGAGCTCATCCCCCCCGCGCACGGCATGTTCCACCGTCCAAATTTCTCCACGGTCATCTATGGCAACGCCCTTCAGGTTGCGATGACCGACCGCCAAAATCTCTTTTTCGCCAGAAACCGGATCAATTTGTAGGACTTTTCCGTAGTCTGTCGCTGTAGACTGAATGCCGACGTCGTAGGTATGAATGCCATCTAGGTGAAATTCACCGCTGCCAAACACGACGCTGCCGTTATCAGCAATGTCAAATCGTCCGCCCGACATGATCCCATCAAGTGCCGTCCACGTCGCATTCAATTCTAGGCAGGGGCTTGTTTCAAAAAACACAACCCAATCATCGGCGGTTGCTTTGACCTCCGTAATCGAGTTGACAGACTTCGCAACAGGCAGCCTCGCAAGGCGATTACCATAACATTTTCGGGCGCCATCAAAGAACGTGTAGGAGATGACAAGGCCCCGAAACCTATCAGTGTCAGAAAAGGCAATATCATTATATCGAATGGTGTTGGCTTTGTGTGAATAGGTGTCGTACGGCTTCGTTGAAGAAACCTTTACATAGTCTAGTAGTCCATTGTCGGGTATGCCTATGCGTGTTTTTATAATGCCTTTTTTTTCATCCAAATAATGAATAGATCCATTACGGATCATTAATATAAGGTCATCCTGCCAAACAGTCAGTGCGCCCCCACTTATCCAATTTGTATTTGGTAGGAGATACTCTTTTCCAGAGAAACGTATGAATGTGGTTTCAATACGGTTTAATTCAGTATCTCTTTCTTGTGCTAATTTGAGAATTTTTCGAAACTTTCCGTCAAACCGATCAATATATTTTTCTAAGACTAAGTCATTCTTAGATGTATAATATCCATAAAGTATTCCTGATAAA
>JBCCLR010000260.1:0-4538 GCA_039026755.1 Pseudomonadota bacterium
GCGTTACGTATCGAGGAAGCTGCGCAGTTTACGGCTCCGACTTGGGTGCTTGAGCTTGCGCAAAGCTTTGGCTTCAATCTGCCGAATGCGTTCGCGGGTCACCGAGAATTGCTGGCCAACTTCTTCCAATGTGTGGTCGGTATTCATGCCGATCCCAAAGCGCATGCGCAGAACACGTTCCTCGCGCGCAGTCAGTGACGCAAGCACCCGCGTGGTTGTCTCCCGCAGGTTGGCATGAATAGCCGCATCGACCGGTAGAACGGCGTTCTTATCTTCAATAAAGTCGCCGAGATGACTGTCTTCTTCATCTCCAATCGGTGTTTCGAGCGAAATTGGCTCTTTGGCAATCTTCATGACCTTGCGCACTTTATCAAGCGGCATGGACAAGCGCTCGGCGAGTTCTTCCGGCGTTGCTTCGCGGCCAATCTCATGCAGCATTTGCCGCGATGTGCGCACCAGCTTGTTAATCGTCTCAATCATATGCACGGGGATACGGATCGTGCGGGCTTGGTCGGCAATTGAACGCGTGATCGCCTGCCGGATCCACCAGGTCGCATAGGTCGAGAATTTATAGCCGCGCCGATATTCAAACTTATCAACAGCCTTCATGAGACCGATATTACCCTCTTGAATAAGGTCGAGGAATTGCAGGCCGCGGTTGGTGTATTTTTTGGCGATAGAAATGACGAGGCGCAGGTTGGCCTCCACCATCTCTTTCTTAGCAATGCGCGCTTCACGCTCACCTTTTTGAACGGTCGAGACGATGCGGCGGAATTCATCAAGGCGCAGGCCCGACTTTTCCGCAATTTCGGCAATTTGGTCCCGAATATTGGTAACCTGCTCGCCTTCTTTTTCAATAAACGCCGCCCAGTTTTTGCCAAGCTTGGCAACGCGCTCATTCCAGCCCGGCTCAAGTTCATTGCCAAGATACTGCTCTAAGAACGAGCGGCGATTAACTTTATTAGATTCAGCCAGACGCAAGAGATGGCCACTCAGCGACGTAAGCCGCTTATTGAGGCCGTAGAGCTGGTCGACAAGCTGCTCAATACGATTGTTGTGAAACTGCATCGCTTTAATCTGTTCGGTCAGCTCATGTTTGAGCTTCCAAAAGCGGTTTTCTTGCGCTGTTGGCAGCGTCTTATTGGCCGCGTCAGCTTCTAGCCGCGCTTGCTGAACTTTGGCATATTTTTTGTAAACATCGGCGATTTTGTCAAACTTGGCGATGGCGTCGGGCGTGAGATGCTCTTCCATGGCGGCAAGCGACATAGTGTTTTCATCATCATCGTCGTCGTCGTCGCTGTTTTCAGTTTCGCCGTCTTCAGTGCCCTCAGCAGCATCATCGGTGTCATCCGATGCACTGGCCTCGGTCTCGCCCTGCGCGTCCCCATCATCTTCTGATGCGTCAGCGGTCGCGCCGTCATCGGACTCTTCGTCATCATCAGCGCGCGAGGCGGCCACTTCTTTTCCAAGCGTCGCTTCAAGATCGATGATCTCGCGCAGCAGCATTTCGCCGTTTTCTAAAGCTTGGCTCCAGCTGATGATGGCATCAAAAGTAATTGGGCTTTCGCATAGCCCATCAATCATGGTCTCGCGGCCAGCCTCAATGCGTTTTGCGATGGCAATTTCGCCTTCGCGGCTGAGCAGTTCAACAGTTCCCATCTCGCGCAAATACATGCGCACGGGGTCATCGGTACGCTCTATATCGCTTTTTTTGCTGGTTTCGAACTTCTCATCACGTCGATCATCTTGCTCGTCGTCATCATCATCGTCGTCATCATCAGCACTGTCATCGCTGGTCGCTGCAGCTTTGCTGTTGGATTTGCGTTTTGATTTTGCAGGGGCGTCTTCTTCATCGCCCGCATCGACTTCGCTCGATTCCACGACATTGATGCCCATTTCAGAGAGCGTCGCCATAATGTCTTCGATTTGATCAGAAGACATCTGATCTTGGGGTAACGCTTTATTGAGCGCGTCATAGGTGATGTAGCCCACGTCTTTTGCTTGGGCGATCATCTTTTTAATGCCGGCTTCTGTCATATCGAGCACGGGCGCGTCCGTGCTGTCATCAGCATCGCGGTTCGCAGTCACAACTTGTGATTTCTTCGTGGCCATTGACCCGTTATTCCTCATACCCATCCGCCGCGATGTCTTCCCTAATGCATCGGGCAAATATTATTTCCTACGTCTCGTTTACGCGATTGATACCGACAACTGTTGATCAAACGCTGCTAGTTCCTTGTTTTGCTCTACCAGCTTGGCTTGCAGCGCATTAAACTGTGCGACCGCCTTTTCACCCTGGCTTACAACCGACTTTTCTATTTCTGCGCTTTCATCTAGCAATGCCAAAACACGGCCATGCAGCATAAGCGTATGGCCTAGTCCGGCTTCAGCTTGCCAAGTGTCAACATTGGGCCGCGTGAACGATAGTGTTTTCAAAAAGATATCGCGTTGCAGCTCGTCGACCAGGGGCTTTGGCACTCTTCGTAGTAAATTGTCTTTCTGCGCCTGCGAATCAAGCCCTTCCATGGTCGGATAAGCCGATAAAATCGCATCAAGCGCATTTTGCAGGTCTTTTTGACGAATTTCCAACTCTGCGAGCGTTTCTAGTTGCGTAGATATAAGTTTAGGATGGTTTAAAATTGTCTTAACCACAACTTTCTCAAACAGCGCGGACGCTGGAAAATCCGAATCACTTCTGCCGAGATGAGACGTATTTAAATCGCTTCGCGGCGTTGTTTTGCGGTTGACAAATTGATACCCGCCACCGCGCTGCGTGTTGCGCGGCTTAAAAGCAGCGCGAACACGCTCTCGAACATCGCTTTCATAGTGACTTCGTACGGTCGGGTCTGCGATCTGTTTAACCTGGTCATAGGCTTGCCGCTGCAGCGCCGCGCGGCGCTCTGGCGTGCTGATGTCCTTGCCACTGGCCACGAAGCTCCACAGCATTTTCGCAAGTGGTTCCGCCCGGTCCAGCAGCTGCGCAAACGCAGGCGCGCCTTCCGCCTTGATAAGATCATCCGGATCCTTGCCATCCGGCAATATGGCAAACCGCAGAGACCTTCCCGGTTTAAGCAGCGGCAGTGCCCGATCAAGCGCCCGCGCTGCTGCCCGCAGGCCGGCTTTATCACCGTCAAAACACAAAATTGGCTCGTCCGCCATGCGCCACAGTAGCATGAGTTGGTCTTCGGTAACCGCCGTGCCAAGCGGCGCAACCGCTGCGGCAAATCCGGCCTGGGCCATCGCGATGACATCCATATAGCCTTCGGCAATAATGAGCTGGCCGGTGTCGTAAGCGGCTTTGCGCGCTTGATGGACGTTATATAGTGTGCGACCTTTGTGAAACAGCGGCGTTTCAGGCGAGTTTAAGTACTTTGCCTTCGCGTCAGCAGCCATGGCGCGGCCACCAAAAGCAATGCAGCGCCCACGCATATCTCGGATGGGAAACATGATGCGGCCGCGAAACCTGTCATAGGGCTCGCCGCCGCCTTCCGGCAGAATGGCAAGGCCGGTTTCAATCAACTGGCCATCGGTCCAGCCCTTGGCCAGCATGGCTTGGCGCAGTCGTTGCCGGCCATCGGGCGCAAAGCCAAGCTGGAATGTGGCGATCGTCTGCGCGCGCAGCGCACGGCGGTCAAGATAGTCGCGCGCTGCCGCGCCTGGCTGGCCAGCAAGCAGGGCCTGAAACCAGATTGCGGCGTCTTCCATCAGATCAATAAGCCCGCGCGCGACCTGTTCCGCCGCGCGATCACTGGCTCTTTGCTGCGGCATTTCAAGCCCTGCTTCACCAGCGAGCTGGGTTACGGCCTCAACGAAGCCAAGGCCATGTTTTTCGGTCATGAACTTTATGACGTCGCCATGCGCACCACAGCCAAAGCAATGGTAGAAGGCCTTATCGTCGTTGACGGTAAAGGATGGAGTTTTTTCATTATGAAACGGGCAAAGCCCACTATGTTCGCGGCCGCGCTTGGTGAGCTTTACACTGCGCCCAACCACATCTGAAACGGAGACGCGGGCACGAATTTCATCTAAAAAGCCTGGCGGAAAAGCCATGCCACACCGCGCCCCCTCGTCGCTTGGCCGTCTCAGTTATTGCAGCGCTCAAGCGTGCCAGAACTTCGCCGAAAAGGCTAATCGTTTGTAGCTTCTACGCGCTCAACTGGCGGCGCACACTGGCGCCGGCTTTACCAAAGTCCATTTGACCAGCGTATTTGGCTTTTAGGCTGCCCATGACTTTGCCCATATCTTTGAGACCTGTTGCCTGGGTTTGGACTAAGATTTCAGAAACCGCGGCATCGACTTCATCGTCGCTCAACTGACGCGGCATGAAATCTTCAATAATGGCGATTTCATCGCGTTCTTGTTCTGCCAGCTCACAGCGCCCCGCTTCTTCATAAGCAACAATGCTATCGCGCCGTTGTTTAATCATCTTGGCCAAAATTTCTAAAATCATGGCGTCGTCTTCCGGCGCATTATCGCTCGTGCGCAAGGTGATATCGCGGTCTTTCACGGCCGCGAGGATTAGCCTGACCGTGGCTAAC
>JBCCLR010000261.1:0-4464 GCA_039026755.1 Pseudomonadota bacterium
GTCTTCTTTAGTGGGCGCGCTGATGGCGCGCTTGAAAAACACTTATACCGCATTTCGTTTCAAAACCCTGGCGTGCCAGAGCGGCTCACGGCGCTAGGCTACTGGAATGAAACGCGCGTTGCCCCGGGCGGCGGTAGCTATTTGTGTCTTCGGTCATCGCCAAACCAGCCGCTGCAGTTTGGGCTATTTGATGGTGATGGCGCGCTGCTGCGCTGGATTGTTGAAAACCCGCTTGATGAAACGCATCCTTATGCGCCCTATCTCAAAGCACATGTCACACCTGAATTTGGCACGATCGAGCTGCCGGATGGGACGGCCCTGGAATATGAGTTGCTGCTCCCGCCTGGAACGGCGCCGGTGCCTGCTGTGCTGCATGTCTATGGCGGGCCGGGCGTGCAAATGGTGCGGCGTGATTGGGGCAGCATGATTGATCAGCTTTATGTGCAAAATGATGTGGCGGTCATGAAGCTTGACAATCGCGGCGCGGCTGGACGCGGTAAAGCCTTTGAGGACCCCATCTATCTTAAGCTCGGCAGTGTTGAGGTGGCCGACCAAGTCCGCGCGCTAGAGTTTCTGGCCACGCACCCAAGGATCAAGCAGGACCGTATTGCAGTTAAAGGCTGGTCCTATGGCGGCTATATGACCCTCAAATTGCTGATGAACGCGGCAGATAAGCTCGTCGCCGGGGTGTCCGGGGCGCCTGTGACGCGCTGGCAGCTGTATGACACGCATTATACTGAACGCTTCCTAGGCCAGCCTGGTAGCACGCAAGGCGCAGCGGTTTATGAGGCTGCAAATGTTTTCGCTGATATTGATGGCCTTGAGGATCCGTTGCTGATCATCCACGGCATGGCCGACGATAATGTGTTGTTTGACAACGCGACATTGCTTTTTGAGGCGCTGCAAAAAAGGGCGATCGCGTTTGAAACTATGGTGTACCCGGGGCAAAAACACGGGCTGCGCGGGCAGAAGATTCAGCAGCATAGTGAACAAACGACCTGGCGCTTTTTGCTGCGGCATTTGGGCGACTAGCCCATATCCAGCTTGCACTCATCAGTGTATTATAATACTAAGACACCTCATGCGTGCCAAATTGGCGCCATTTGGGAGCGTGCCCCCTTGAGCATTGAGTGGAGCGATGATCAGCCGATTTATCGGCAGCTAAAAGATCGGATGATCGCGATGATTTTAGAGGGGGCCTTGGCCGAGGGCGACCCGTTGCCCTCAGTGCGAACGGTCGCTGTTGAGTATCAAATCAATCCCCTTACGGCCTCCAAGGCATATCAAGAGCTCGCCGCAGAACATGTCGTGGAAAAACGCCGCGGACTTGGCATGTTTGTCAACGAAGGCGCGCAGGCCATGCTGAAAAGCCGTGAGAAAGACGTATTCTTAGCCGAAGAGTGGCCAGCGATTTTATCACGCATCAAGCGGCTCGGGCTTTCTCTTAATGATTTGCCGAGTGAAGATGAGGGCACGGCGTGAGCGAAGAAGACCCGATTATCAAGGCGCGCGGCCTGAGCAAGCATTATGGCTCGTTTGAAGCGCTCAAAGATATCAGTTTTACGCTGCCGCCAGGGCGCATTCTTGGCATCTTTGGCGCCAATGGTGCTGGGAAAACCACGCTCCTTAACGCGCTTTTGGGGCTGCATAGCTATTCCGGCGAACTCGCCGTTTTGGGCCTCGACCCTTATGCAGATCGTGCCAAACTGATGCGTGATGTAAGTTTTATTTCTGATGTCGCAACGCTACCGCGCTGGATGCAAGTGCGCGATGTACTGCGCTATGTGGAGGATGTGCATCCGAATTTTGATCGCGCAAAAGCGGAAGACCGACTGCGTGCGCAAACCAACGTTAAGCCGCGACACCGCATCAAAAACCTCTCGAAAGGGATGACGGTGCAGCTGCATTTAAGCATCATGCTGGCTATTGATTCTAAACTTCTGGTGCTCGACGAGCCGACCATTGGGCTCGATATTCTGCACCGGCGCAGTTTCTATGATGCGCTGATCACAGAGTTTTTTGACCATCAGCGTTCCATCATCATCACGACACACCAGATGGATGAAATCGATCAAATTATCAGCCACGCACTGTTTATTAAAAATGGCGAGATCATTTTGGATGCGGCTCTGGACGACTTGGGCGCGCGCTTTAAAGTGGTCGATGTTAAAGCCGATCAACAAGATGCGGCGGCGGCACTGGGGCCCATTTTTAAGCAGCCAATGATTGGCTACACACGCTTTATTTTTGACGGTATCGACAAAACGACCTTAAGCCCGCTGGGCGAAATCCGGCGTGCCAGCGTGACCGACTTGTTTATCGCAAAGATGCAGCCGGTTGAGGCAAAAGGTGAATTGCCTGGGGGGTATGCCCAATGAGCGCATTTTTTGGATTGGTCCGCGCTGAGTTGTTGCAGCACCGCGCTGGTATGCTCATTACACCTGCCGCGATCGCCTTGTTGATCGGCGTCTTTTTCACTTCACAGCTCATCTTCAATACCGGCGGCTTTGACCTGACCCTTGGCGATGTTGTGGTGCAAGTGGGTGATAATACAGTGCTCAATCAAGAGGCTGCCGAGCGCGGCGGAGCGGCAATTGCCGCAACATTTGGCTTTATTGCGATACCGATTTTTTTGGTTGCCAACGTCGTCTCGTTCTTTGTCATGTTGTCTGCGCTGTATGAGGAGCGTTCCGAGCGGACAATTTTATTTTTCAAATCCATGCCGATTTCCGACACGCAAAGCGTACTCGCGAAATACGTCACCGCAGCATTTATCGGCCCGCTGATCGCGATCATCGTCATGATGCTGCTGAGTGCGGTTTTAAGTTTGGTGTCCGCCGCTGCATTCAGTATGCGTGGTGCGTCTGAGGCATGGTATTATTTGGGCAAGCTTCCACTTTTGAAGCTGTTTATCAGTTATTCTGGCTACTATACGCTCTATTCGCTGTGGCTGGCGCCAATTTTTGCCTATCTGCTCATGGTGTCATCCTTGGCGCCGCGCAGTCCATTTTTATGCGCTCTGCTCCCCGTCGCTATTATCGCCATTGCGGAGATCATCCTGCTCAACTCATCCCGGTTTTTAAGCGAGATCTACGAACGCATTACAGTAACCCGGCTTGGCGAAGTGCTGGCCCGGTCGCGCGGCTGGGAGCCTGACAGAGAACAGCGCACGCTAGAGAATTTCTTCATCAGGTTTTCAGATTTCCTAACCGCTGGCGTTTTTCCCACCTTCTGGGCCGGCATTGTGATCGCAGCACTATTTCTGTGCGTTGCAATATGGGCGCGCGGGCGCAAAACCCTTTAAAGGGCCTTTGGTTTTTTCTACACAACAGCATGTCCCGTTTTTAATCCTAACCTAACATCTTGACGATATGACTCCCGCTATGACCCAGCCAGATCTCCAGCTTATTCACGCCCTACTGCCCGTTACCCTTGCTGCCGGCCGTGCAACCCTTGCCGTGCGCGCACGCGGTGCTGATGCGATGCAAAAGCAAGATAAATCACCGGTGACGGAAGCTGATCAACGTGCCGAACAGATGATTATTGCAGCCATCAAAGCAGAGGTGCCCGACTGGGCTATCGTTGCGGAAGAAGCTGCAGCGGCCGGCGACCTGCCGGATGCATTGACTGAATTTTTCTGGCTGATCGATCCGCTCGACGGTACCAAAGAGTTTATCAAAGGCGGCACGGATTTCACGGTAAACATCGGTTTGGTTCAGGGCCAAACGCCTGTGCTCGGCATTGTTTATGCGCCAGCACTTGGACGCATTTTTTACGGTGCCACCGGGCATGGGGCGTTCGCCGCTGACGTGCAGGATCATGTCATAAAAAATCCAGCACCCATCGCGGTGGCGCAGGCCAAAACAAATGCGCTCAACGTGGTTGCCAGCAAGTCGCACCGCGATGCTGAGACCGATGCGTATTTGGCGAATAAGCCGGTTGGAAATTTGGTCTCTGCTGGAAGCTCGCTAAAGTTCTGCTTGCTTGCGACAGGGGAAGCCGACCTTTACCCCCGGTTTGGCCCGACCTGCGAATGGGATACGGCGGCCGGCCACGCGGTTCTTAATGCAGCTGGTGGCCGTGTGCTGCAGCCAGACGGTGCGGCCTTCGCCTACGGCAAAAGTAGCAAGAAATTTCTCAATACCGGGTTTGTTGCCCTGGGAGATGCAAGCCTTACAGTATAGCAGGCCTTGCGGAATGCTGGGCTCTAGAGCGGTTTAAGGTTTCTTTGAAACGCACTGCTAAGGTCCATGGCGCACTGGTTAGGCGCTGGACGCAGCGCGATGCGGGGCATCGCGCAAAGCCAGCAACGCAGCCAGTGCACCATGGACCGACGCCCTTCGGGACGGCTTAAGCACTCCAGTGGCCGCGTCGCTCGGCTTTGAATATACTATGCATGTCCTGCAGCCTCGCTCCTAACCACTGGAGTGCTTAAGCCGTCAGGGCGCTTCAAAGAAACCTTAA
>JBCCLR010000262.1:0-4453 GCA_039026755.1 Pseudomonadota bacterium
AGCCCTGGAGCAGGCGCAGTAACAATGCTAGCAGCCTGCGCGACAGAAAGAGTGGAAAGCGCGGCAATGCCGGCGAAGAACAGAGTTTTCATAAAGCCCTCAACAAGTTTAAGATACGAAATGAATATGCGTCGCGCGCCAAACTAGAGTCAATAAAAATTTAAGCATAACCTGTTTCAAAACGACGCAAGCTTACGCATCGTACATGACATGTAGCAGCGCGGGCCAGCAATAGCGAAATGCGCTTTTCCGCTGATGATAACGCCAAGCATAGCCACATGAGGGACTGGCTTTAGCGCCAAGCACGCCGGAGAGGAGGGAGAGACGGAACGGCCATGACGTACGACGAGTTCAACACTTTTTGCAGCAACCTGCCCGCCACCACCCACGTTATCCAATGGTCCAGGTCAGATGTGTGGAAGGTCGGCGGCAAAGTCTTCGCCATCGGCAATTGGCAAACGGATGCCCCCGCCATCATCTTCAAAACCAGCGACATCCTCTACGAAATTCTGCGCGACGCCGCCGGCTACCGCCCCGCCCCCTACTTCGCCAGCCGCGGCATGAAATGGATCCAGCGCACGGATTTAACCGGCGCGATGGAGGATGGGTTTGCGGAGTATCTGGAGGCGTCTTATGAGCTGGTGGTGGCTGGGTTGCCGAAGCGGGTGCTGGGGGCGTTGGTATAAAGAAATCAGTATCAAAGCTGGGCTTTGAGCGAAGGTAGATGCGTTCAATGCAACTGACGTGGCAGTACTTCTATAGGATAAAACTATTATAAGTGCGTATAGTCTGGGCTTGTACATTGAAGTCACGCATCGCTACTTTGGAGGTTTAACAACTGTAACGAAGGGCGGGTTGGAATGGTAGCGCGTTTATTTTTTATTTTGAGCTTATGTGTCGCTACATATGGTTGTGCGACCACAAACACTGTGAGAAATGCCAACCAGGACGCTGGAATCTCGAGAGTTTTTAATAATGATTATGACACCGTAAAAGCGGCTGCAGCAGAAGCAATCGAACGATTGAATGTGAATATTCGGTCTACTGAAGAAACCTCAACCAGCTATCAGGTGATTTTCTCAAAATCGATTTCAGCATTCAGTTGGGGTGAGGTGGGCCGTGTCCTCGTCTTTCGCAATAGCGGCGAGGGGACGAAGGTTACTGTGAGTGCAGAAAAAAGATCTCAACTTCAAATCACTGGTACAAACGAGCAAAAGTTCGCCTCTGAGATTTTTGCAGGCATTGATGAAGAACTTAAGGCGCTAGGAACTTGAACTTGCGCTGCATTTTAGTTTTTATTTTGAGTATCGGTTTGCTGTCATGCGAAAGGCTTGAGCGTGAGCCAATCAGCAGTGATGTAACTTTTTATGTGGGCAAGGTTGCAGCTGCAACCCGAGTGGATGCGACAAAACAAGAAAGTCGAGGGAAAAGGGTCGCACTGAGCGCCCTCAGCTTAAATTCACTGGTCATGGTCGTAGGTTCAACGGCTACTGAAAAAGACTTTGGCGACGACAAAGTTTGGAAATATGAGCTTCAGCTAGCGTCCGGGCGGCCAGCGGTCATTTTTAGCTATAACGTACTCTCTATTGGGGACTGCGTTCGCATACGGCAAAGTAATATATCCGACGACGCGGCACTATTTTTAGCCGCTGAGAACTTGTGTGCAGCTATTAATCCAATCGAACAGCAGAATTAGATACGTCGCGGTTTTGTGCTGAAGCGCATAATCTGGCCCAACCGGTCGGCGGGTTAACCTGCTGAAACGTAGCGCCCTATATTGTAAATTTTACAGTGTTGCTCAGTTGCACCCGTCAACGCTTCGTACCTCCATGTCTAAAGATTGGTCAATTTGCCGAATTTCGCTTTTATAGTGCTTCCTGAGTTCCCGAACAACTAAATATAGCGTTCCGCCCCCCATCCGGTCTATACTCCCATCATCAAAAGCGCGGCCAAGAATGGCGCCAATTCTGGCCCAAACATCGCCGCGAAAAGACGCGCATGCGGGGAGTGCACTTTGAGCGACGAGACCCTTCCACCTGAGGATGGCAATACGGATAGCGGCGGCGCTGGAAATGGTGCGCCGTCCACCCCAGACTCCGGCGGCTCTTCTGATGATGGGGGCCGCGATATTCGCGGGATTTCCATCGTTGATGAGCTGAAGACCAGCTATCTTGATTATGCCATGTCGGTCATCGTGTCGCGCGCGCTGCCGGATGTGCGCGATGGGCTGAAGCCGGTGCACCGGCGCATCTTGTATACCGCGCACGAAAACGGCTTTGAGTGGAATAAGCCGTATCGCAAGTCCGCGCGCATCGTTGGGGATGTTATGGGCCGCTATCACCCGCATGGCGACAGCTCCATCTATGACGCGCTGGTGCGCCTGGCGCAGGACTTTTCCATGCGTCTCCCGCTAATCGATGGGCAGGGCAATTTTGGCAGCATGGACGGCGATCCGCCGGCGGCGATGCGCTATACCGAAGCGCGGCTGGCCAAGGTGGCGACGCGGCTGCTCGGCGACATTGAAAAAGAAACCGTCGATTTCCAGCCTAATTATGATGAAAGCGAGAGCGAACCGACCGTTCTGCCTGCGCGCTTTCCAAACCTGCTCGTCAATGGTGGCGGCGGCATTGCTGTGGGCATGGCGACCAACATTCCGCCGCATAATCTGGGCGAAGTGATCGACGCCACCTGCGCGCTGATTGATGACCCGGAGACAGATGATCTGACGTTGATGAGCCATGTGGGCGGGCCGGATTTCCCGACCGGCGGCATCATCTTAGGCAGTGGCGGCTTTCGCGCGGCCTATGCCAGTGGACGTGGGTCCGTGATGATCCGCAGCCGCACGCATGTGGAAGAGGTGCGCAAGGAGCGCGAAGCCATCATCGTCACCGAAATCCCGTATCAGGTGAACAAATCCCGCCTGGTCGAGCAGATCGCTGAGACGGTAAAGCTGAAAAAAGTCGACGGCATCTCAGACCTGCGCGATGAAAGCGACCGCGACGGTGTGCGCGTCGTCATTGAGCTCAAGCGCGATGCCACCGCTGATGTGGTGCTCAACCAGCTCTACCGCTTTACCCAGCTGCAAACCAGTTTCGGCATGAACATGCTCGCCTTAAACGGCGGCAAGCCGGAGCAGATGGGCCTGCGCGATATCTTAACCGCGTTCATCAAATTCCGCGAGCAAGTCATCACCCGCCGCTCGAAATTCGAGCTCGGCAAGGCGCGCGACCGGGCGCACATTTTGGTTGGCCTGGTCATCGCCGTCACCTTCGTGGATGAAGTCGTTGCCATCATTCGCAATGCCGCAAGCCCGGCCGATGCCCGCGAGAAACTGCTCGCCCGGGCCTGGGATGCAGATGCCGTAATGGACTATTTGGATCTCATCGAAAGCGGCGCCAATGAGGTGGAAGACGGCAAGGTTCGCCTGTCGGAAGAGCAGGTCAAAGCCATCTTAGACTTGCGCCTTAACCGTCTCACCCAGCTAGGCCGGGAGGAGATTGGCGAAGAACTTAAAAAACTCGCGGTCACCATCACCGCGCTACTCGAAATCCTGCGCAACCGCGTGCGGCTTTATGAAGTGCTGCGCGAAGAACTGGTTGAAGTGAAAGACGAATTCGGCACCCCGCGCAAGACGGAAGTGATCGAAGGGGACTTCGGCCAGATTGACGATGAAAGCCTCATCGAGCGCGAGGACATGGTCGTCACCGTCACCCACTCTGGCTACATCAAGCGCGTGCCGCTCTCCACCTACCGGGCGCAAAAGCGCGGCGGCAAGGGCCGTGCAGGGATGTCCACGCGCGAGGAAGATGTGCTCACCCAGGTCTTCGTCACCTCGACACACACGCCTGTGCTGTTCTTCTCAAACCTCGGCCAAGTCTATCGCATGAAGGTCTGGCGCCTGCCCGAAGGCGGCCCACAAGCGCGCGGCAAACCGCTGATTAACCTGCTCCCATTGCAAGCGGGCGAGAGCATCAGCACCATCTTGCCCTTGCCGGAAGATGAAGACACCTGGGGCGATCTTAATGTCCTCTTTGCCACCGCCAAGGGCAATGTGCGGCGCAACTCCATGGCCGACTTCACCAACGTGCCGTCAAACGGGAAAATCGCGATCCGCTTTGAAGAGGGCTCTGATGATAAGCTCATCGGTGTAATGCTGTGTTCGGAGGATGATGATGTCCTGCTCGCCGCACGCGGCGGCAAATGCATCCGTTTTCCTGTTGATGATGTGCGCGTCTTTAAAGGTCGTACCTCCACCGGCGTGCGCGGCATGAAGCTCGGCATCGGCGATGAGGTTATCTCCTTAAGCATTCTGGCCGGCCAACGCGCCAAAGGCGTTACCGCCGATGACCGTACCGCCTACCTGCGCGCCGCCGCCTGGAAGTCCGAACCTGGCGAGCAAGCCCTGCCCGATGACAAGCAGGCCGAGATGGCCGAAGCCGAAGAATTTATCCTC
>JBCCLR010000263.1:0-4422 GCA_039026755.1 Pseudomonadota bacterium
CAATCATCACTGCTCCAACCCCTTAGGCACTGCCCGGCGCTTGAACAGCGTTTTATGGTGCAGGTTGTTTTAGGCCATCATTTGCTCATCTAACGGCGTTGTCTCTTCAAGATATTTCTCGATTAATGCGCTGCAGCAAAAATCCAGTATTCAAGCGGGTTTAGACTAAAGTTAGTTTGACTGTGAGCGTTGGTGCGTGTCACCGCTTAAGCCGTCAGGCGCGGTCAGCCGGAAGACTGTCATCGGATTGCTGCGTCTCTGAGAGGGGGGAAGCCTCTCACATTAGAGGAGAACGCAATGTCCAATCCCACAGCAGGGCCACTCGGCTTTCTGCGCAAAGAAAATATTATCGCCCCAGACGGCTACAATCGCTGGCGCGTACCACCCGCCTCCATTGCCATTCACCT
Organism: Pseudomonadota bacterium; assembly: GCA_039026755.1. Lineage (GTDB taxonomy): Bacteria > Pseudomonadota > Alphaproteobacteria > Sphingomonadales > CAKZYD01 > CAKZYD01. Next base: position 408 of record JBCCLR010000263.1, read on the forward strand.
ATGTATCGGCTCGGTCTATGCCTGGTCGGTGTTTAACCCTCCACTCACGCGCGAACTGGGCATCGTTGCATCTTCAGCAAACGATTGGTCTTTAAGCTCCGTTGTTTGGATTTTCTCCGTTGCCATTGTGTCGCTTGGCTTAACCGCCGCTGTTGGTGGCAAATGGCTGGAAAAAGTCGGCCCGCGTTTCGTTGGCGTGGTTGCAGCATGTTTATGGGGCGGCGGCTTTCTGCTTGGCTCGCTTGGCATCGCCATGCACCAACTCTGGCTCCTCTACGTCGGTTACGGCGTTATGGGCGGGATGGGGCTTGGGCTGGGCTATGTTTCGCCCGTCTCAACGCTGCTGCGCTGGTTCCCAGATCGCCGCGGCATGGCGACCGGCATGGCCATCATGGGCTTTGGCGGCGGCGCAATGATTGGAGCGCCGCTAAAAACTTGGCTGCTGAGCCTCTATCAATCCGCGCCAGACTATCTTGGCGTTGAAGCTGCCGTGAGGCTTGTCACAGAAGGCGGCAAGCGCTTTGCCGAAACCGCCAATGGCCTGGTTGAAGTTGTGGTGGCCTCGGCGGATCAGGCCGCAGCATTCGGCGGCGAAGCGGGCGTCTACGTCGTCGGCACCGGCAACACCGGCGCTGCAGGCGCGTTCCTCACCCTCGGCATCATTTACTTTGTCGTGATGATGATCGCAGCGTTTCAGTACCGCGTGCCACGCGAAGGCTGGAAGCCAGCAGGCTGGGAGCCGAAGCCTTCAGCAGGCGGCATGGTAACCAGCAATAATGTTCACATTGATCAGGCGCATAAGACGCCGCAATTTTGGCTGCTTTGGGTCGTGCTGTGCTTTAACGTGACAGCAGGCATTGGTGTCATCGGTGTGGCCAAAACCATGATCAACGAGATTTTTGGCGATTTGGCTCTGGTAACTGCAGCCTTTGCAGGCACCTACGTCCTGATGATATCCGTCTTTAACATGGTTGGGCGGTTCTTCTGGGCCTCTACCTCTGACTTTATTGGCCGGAAAAACACCTATCACTGCTTCTTTGTGATCGGCACGGCGCTCTACTGCACCATCCCATTCTTTGCCGGCTCCGGCGGCATCACGGCGCTCATCGGCTTTTATATCGCCACGATGATCATCTTCACTATGTATGGCGGCGGTTTTGCCACCATCCCAGCCTATCTGGCAGATGTGTTTGGCACGCTCCATGTAGGCGGCATCCATGGCCGGCTACTGACTGCGTGGTCGACCGCGGGCGTGCTGGGTCCGTTCGCGATTACCTTCCTGCGCAAGCGGTCAACCGATAATGCCATCGCTGACCTTGCAGCGGCCGTTAATCCCGCTGCGTTTGCGGAGAAGTTTGGCGCGCCGATTGCCCAGCTCAATGAACTGGTGGCTGCAAAAACGGTAACGATCGCACGGCTGATGGAAATAGCGCCCGCTGGCACCGTTGACCCGACATCAACGCTGTATAATACGACGATGTACACCATGGCTGCGCTACTGGTGATCGCATTCTTTGCAAACCTCATGGTGCGTCCCGTGCGCCGCAAGCACCATGTGACAGAGACACATCCTGAACTGCAAACCGGCGGCGATCAACCCGCGCCTCCAGCGCAATCGGGCCGTCCGTCGTCACCGAGCGCGGTTGCTGCTGAATAGCGGCGGAGCGAGCGGGCCGCCAGTTTACAAGCTGGCGGCCGTTCTTTACTTTGCGCTTGAATCTGTGGAGCCAGACACATGCCTGATCGCAATAGCGGCAAAAAAGCATCAAAGGCGGCCGGTGGCTGGGGCGCGCTTAAAAGTGTCACGCGCCAGCTGATGGGTACGCGGGCGCCGGTGTCGACCGCGCGCGCAATGCTGAAAGCAAATCAGGCCGATGGCTTTGACTGCCCAGGCTGCGCTTGGGGCGACCCTGAGCATGGGTCTTCATTCGAATTTTGCGAAAATGGCGTAAAAGCCGTGGCTTGGGAGGCCACGCGAGCGCGCGTGACGCCGGCGTTTTTTGAAGAGCACTCGGTCACGGCGTTACAAAGCTGGAGCGATTATGACCTGGAACATCAAGGCCGGCTAACCCACCCCCTGCGCTATAATGCGGACACAGACCACTATGATGTAGTGACCTGGCAAGAGGCTTTTGAGGGCATTGCCGAAGCACTGAACGCTTTGGATAATCCCAACCAGGCGGAATTTTACACCTCAGGCCGCGCATCCAATGAAGCCGCTTTCTTGTACCAAACATTTGTGCGGCTGTTCGGCACGAACAATTTTCCCGACTGCTCAAACATGTGCCATGAAGCCTCCGGTGTGGCGCTGACCCAAGCCATTGGCATTGGCAAAGGCACTGTTCAGCTTGAAGATTTCGAGAAAGCCGACCTGGTCTACTGCGTCGGCCAGAATCCCGGCACCAATCATCCGCGCATGCTCACCTCACTGCGTGGGGTGGTGGAACGCGGCGCACAAGTCTGCGTCCTCAACACCTTGAAGGAAAAAGGTCTCACCCGCTTTGCCGACCCGCAGGAAAAGCTGGAGATGATCCGTGGCGGCTCGGAGCCCACATCGACACATTATTTCCAGCCTCGCTTGGGCGGCGATATGGCGCTGTTCCGCGGCATGTCCAAAGCGGTGTTAGAAGCTGAAGACGCCGCCCAGGTGGCCGGCGAGGCGCCAGTGCTCGACCATGACTTTATCGCGGAACACACCAACGGTTTTGAGGACTGGTGCGCACTGGTACGGGCCACCGATTGGGCGCACATTGAAGATCAATCCGGTCTATCGCGCGAAGAGATCACCACGGCAGCGCAGCTTTATATCGATGCAGACCGCGTCATCACCACCTGGGCCATGGGCATCACGCAGCATTTGCATTCAGTTCCAACCATACGTGAAATTGCCTCCTTCATGTTTCTTAAGGGGAATATTGGCCGCGAAGGTGCCGGCCTGTGCCCGGTTAGGGGGCATTCAAATGTACAAGGCGACCGGACCGTCGGCATTAATGAGAAGGCGCCAAAGCCATTGATCGATGCCATGGAGAAAGAACTTGGCGTATCGCTGCCACGTGAGCCGGGCCATAATGTGACCCAGGCAATCGGTGCGATGCTGGATGGCTCGGCGAAAGCATTTTTTGCATTGGGCGGCAATTTCGCCCGCGCCGTACCAGACTCAGGCCTGGTCGCGCAAGCCTTCGGCAACCTGGATTTGACGGTCAATATCGCCACCAAACTCAATCATGGCCATTTGATGCCCGGCAAGGCATCTTACGTCCTGCCCTGCTTGGGCCGTACTGAAATTGACCGCAACGCCAAAGGCGAGCGGCAAATGGTGACGGTGGAAGATTCCATGTCCATGGTACATGGGTCTGCGGGCATCAACATGCCAGCGTCCGCTGAACTGCTTTCCGAAGTGCGCATTATCGCGGGTGTTGCAAAAGCGACCTTAGGATCCAGCGTTGTGGATTGGGACGTGCTTGGCGATGACAATGACAAAATCCGCGAAATGATCGCCCGGGTGCTGCCCGCATTTGGTGATTTCAATACGGCGGTTCGCCAACATCGCGGCTTTTGGCTGAAGAACCCCGCAACGGTGCGCGAATGGAATACGCCATCAGGCCGGGCACATTTTGGTGAAGCTGATCTGCGCGATCTCACCGAATGGCAGCAGACCAAAGGCAAGGACGCAACCTTCGTATTGCAAACCTTCCGCAGTCACGACCAATACAACACCACGATCTACGGTATGGATGATCGCTATCGCGGCGTTTACGGGGGGCGCAACGTGATGTTTATCCATCCCGAAGACGTCAAAAGCGTCGGAGCGGATGCAGGCGATTTGGTCGATATCATTGGATGCTATAACGACGGACGTTTGCGCGCTTGCCGTGGTTTTCGGGTCGTCCCCTATGACATCCCGCGTGGATGTATTGCCGGATACTATCCTGAGATGAACGAGCTTGTGCCGCATCAGACCTTTGGCGAGCAGAGCTTCACGCCAACTTCAAAAAGCGTCATCGTACGGATTGAA
>JBCCLR010000264.1:0-4327 GCA_039026755.1 Pseudomonadota bacterium
ATTGAGGGTCTGCTTGGTCCGCATCGACATCGCTTGGCCATCGACCATGATCGGGAAGCTGACATCGACGACACCTTCTGCAACACCGACGCGCACGATTTTGTCACTACGTCGTACATCAAACCGGGTGCCCAAAACGGTGACTGTCATCGCACCTGCCGTTAGCGCAAAGGGCCGCTGGGTATCACGGCGTACATCAAAATACGCTTCGCCAGCGGTCAGTGAAAGCTGCCGCGCATCGTTTGAAAAACGAACGTCAAGGCCGCTGCTTGCACCCAAGGTTACAACTGAACCATCGGTCAGTGTGATCGTTTGGGTCTCTCCAAGGGCGGTTTGGTAACGCATCGCGCGCGCCGGAGCTGATACATCCGGCTGCGCCTTAAAATACGGCACCGCGACAACCAAAGCCGTGCATGCTGCAGCCGCCAAAGCGCCGCTCGTAACGAGCCGCAGCGACCGGCGTCGCATTACGTCGACCAGCAGGCGCATCCGCTCACCAAACGATGGCACAAAAAGCTTCGCGTCAAAATCACTGTGTGCTGTTTCGTCAAAAGCGCTCCATAGCGTTTGCGCCCGATCATATATATCGACACGCTGTGGATCCGCGCTCAGCCAGGCCTCGAAGTCCTGGCGGTCAGCCGCCGTGCTTGCGGGGTCATTCAGCGTGATGAGCCATTCATGTGCCTCGGCAATACGGTCTGACAAAGGCGCTGTATCGGCAGCAGAAGCATCCGATTTGGGCATCGATTTCAAATTTCTTCCTCCTGCATTAGCAACAGGTTTATTGCAGCAGCCGCGCGTGCCACATGTTTCGCAGCTGACGAGCGGTTTACGCCTAGCCGCCGCCCAACTTCCGCAACGGACAGCCCCTCCAGCCGGTGCAGAACAAAAGCGCGCCGGCGCTTTTCCGGCATCGCCAGCAAGAGCGCATTGATGCGGCGCAATTGCTGCCTCGCTGCTATGATGCTTTCAGGCGTCGAATCGTCGCTTTTCAGAGGAAAATAAATGCGCTCAACCTCATAATCATAGGCCGACCGCACCCGCGCAGAACGCTTTGCCGCAAGCACGATGTTCCGCGCCGTGCGCCAGACAAAGGCTTTGAGGTTGGTGATCGATGCAAAATCGCCGCGCTCAAGCAGACGCTCAAAAGCCTGCTGCGCGACATCAGCGGGGTCAGGCGGGCCATCGCCATACATTTTGCGTAGCGTAGCGGTTAGCTGCTCGGCATAGTCTTCATAGAGCGCAGAGATTGTTGGGGGAAGCTGCGACCGCTCGGCGGACGTGGATGCCCTGTCGTGGCTCTGCTCAAGCACAGAGCTTATATCGACCACCGTTCGCGGCGCGCTGTCATCCATGCTGAGTTGCCTTAAAATCCTTGAAAGTGCGACTGAGTTTCAAGTTAATTAGACCGGTTTCATTAACCTGCCAATGGCCCGTAACCAACTGGTCAAAACCGATTGTTGCTGGCACCGGCGCTTTTCTTGGCGGTTGCGGAGAAGAGTTTGAAAGGAAGCGGTTGTTGGAGCGGGTAGCGGGAATCGAACCCGCATATTTAGCTTGGAAGGCTAATGTTCTACCATTGAACTATACCCGCAAATGGCAACACCAGTGCAGCTTCGCCAATGCGTGTAGCATGTAGGCTATAGAACGCCCAAACGTCAAAACAAAATACTTAGAGATGGTATCTGCCGGTTCTGGGACGGGCTTACACGATCTTTAAGACTAATTTTGTTCTATATTTGTTCTTATCGGTATGATATGCCACTACGCATGGAAAGCGGCAAAGATAGGCAATCGTTCGAGGGGCTAACGCTGCGTGGTCGCGGCGCGGGCAGCAATGCCAGTGGGCGTTTTGAACGTCACCGCCGCAGCGTCATGGACGATGGCTGGAATAGTCTTGCCCTACACCCGGACCGCAAACCAACGACAACACATATTGAGCGGCCAAAGGCCATCATCACCCGCAACCAGTCGCCAGACGTGCCGTTTGAACACTCTGTTAACGCGTATCGCGGCTGCGAGCATGGCTGCATTTATTGTTTTGCGCGGCCCAGCCATGCGTATATGGGGCTGTCGGCAGGGCAAGATTTTGAAACTGAAATTTTCATTAAACCAAATGCAGCGGCGTTGCTGGAAGCGGAGATTACGCGGCCGGGCTATACACCGCGCAGCATTGCTATGGGCACAAACACCGACCCCTACCAGCCCATCGAGAAGACCCAGCAGCTCACCCGCAGCGTATTGGAGGTCCTCTTAAAACACCGGCACCCTGTTAGCATCACCACCAAAAGCGACCGTATCCTTAAAGACCTGGATATCCTAGCTGCCCTAGATAAGCATAAGCTGGTCCATGTGATGCTGAGCGTCACGACATTGCAGCATCAGCTGTGCCGCCGCATGGAGCCGCGTGCGGCCAGCCCAGCGCAGCGCTTGCGGGCGATCGGTGCGCTCAGCGCAGCCGGCATTCCCACCGGCGTGATGGTTGCACCCGTTATCCCGGGGCTTACAGACCATGAGCTTGACTGGATTTTAGCCGCTGCGAAAGATGCCGGCGCCGGATCGGCAGCATGGATCATGCTGCGGTTACCTGGCGAAGTCGCACCGCTGTTTGAGCAATGGCTAAGCACGCATTACCCTGATCGCAAGGGCAAGATTTTAAACGCCCTAAGAGACATTCGCGGCGGCAAGCTGAATGATCCTCGTTTTGGCGCACGCATGCGTGGGCGCGGCGCCTTGGCGCACATGATAAAACAGCGGTTTTTAAAAGCAGCACGGCGACATGGCCTTACCACCACTGCGGCGGCCCATGCGGCGCCTGATATGGCGATGTTTGAAATCCCGAAACATCCACCTCAGACCGCTAAAAAACACATGGATACGCCAGTTGAACAGCAGCTAAGCCTGTTTTAAGGCAACACGCATCCAAAAGATTTAAGAAAATATATCAATATTTTCAGATAGATAAATCAAATCAGCGTCATTCGGAGCCAAAAAAACAGCTGTTTTAGAGATTTAGTGTTTGACTTAAGTAATACACCAATATAGATAAGGATCATCAACACGCAGCGAGATGAGTGGCTGCAACCGTAGAGAAAGAGAAGAGCCATGTTTGACACGATGATCCCAAGCCAAAGCGCTGCTGCAAGCCCAGCGATATCCGCCCAGTTTATTGAGCAACGCGCCATTCGGCGCAGCCGTAGGACGCAGCGGTTTATCCGCCGCAAACTTTCGCGCGCCTAACTATGGCACCTCTTTGAGGCCTCATCCCTGACCCCTCAGGCCCCCGCAAAAGGCGTTCGACCTGAAGACCCGAGCAATCGGTTCTTCCTCTTGAACTGGCGCGTAACCATGCCCCTGGTTACGCGCCTTTTTTTGGCGGCACGTGATTTGTGCCTTTCACCGGCTTGATTGAGGCATGGATTTGGCGCATCGAAGGGCATGGCACGCGCGAAAAAACCGGCTCCAACATGGGCGCTCGAAGCAGGCATAGGCGGCTGTGTTGCTGGCGTCGATGAAGTTGGGAGGGGCTGCATCGCCGGGCCGGTCTATGCCGCCGCCGTGATCTTGCCTGAACACCTGCGCAGTGCGGATCTGGGCATCCGCGATTCTAAGCAGTTGTCAAAAAGTAAGCGCGAAGCCTTAGCGCATCGCCTCAACGCGGAAGCTATTGTTGGCCTGGGCAGCGCCAGCGTGGCCGAGATCACACAAATCAACATCTTGCAGGCAGCATTGCTTGCGATGCGCCGGGCCGTCGATGCCTTGCGCATCCCGCCGCAGCACTGCCTCATTGATGGCAATCAGACACCCGAGCTTGGCGTGCCAGCGACCTGCGTTATACAAGGCGATCAAAAGAGCATTTCCATTGCAGCGGCAAGCATCGTCGCAAAAACTGCGCGTGATGCAAAGATGCAACAACTGCACCATGCCTACCCACACTATGATTGGGATAAAAACGCAGGATATGGTACGCTGGCTCATCGCAAGGCCCTATCGGTTGTGGGCCCCTCGCCGCATCATCGCATGAGCTTTAAACCCTTGCGGTAATGATCTGTTAACCAATTGTTCCGATTCTGGCCTCAGGCGTTCGCAGTGGCCAGGAATCCTTTGCGAGTCAATGCCTTGACGGGAGTCGGCCGCCGAATCATGGTGGGTGCGACTCGGGCAATGAGCCCAGGAAACGAGGATAAAACCGCAATGGCAACACAGCACCGCAGCCCGCTAAAACTGCCGCTCAACCGGATTTTAGAAGGCGATTGTGTTGCGTTGCTGAATAGCTTGCCAGAAAAAAGTGTCGACCTCATTTTTGCCGACCCGCCTTATAACATGC
>JBCCLR010000265.1:0-4317 GCA_039026755.1 Pseudomonadota bacterium
GGTGCCGCTGTTTGTTGTGCATGGCAAAAATGACTACCAAATCCCGCTTGAGCAAGCCGAACGCATGGTGCGCGAAGCGATCAATAGCCCGCGTGCCGAGCTGTGCATTGCAGATGAAAAAATGGGCGGCGTCGAGCATTGCAATTGCGACAATACCGAGCCAACCGTGCTCAAACTAGCGGATTGGTTTGGCGATGTTTTTAACACACGCACTGCGCGATAACGCGTCATACAACATGGCCAAATGGTGCGCAGGTCTGTTAGCGAGGTCGCGCAGAGTTTAGTGGCTCTTGTGTCGCCGATGTTCCCATATGGGTGTTTGTATGCGCACTGGATTTGGTGATTGAACATATCTCTAGGTAAAAGATGATATGTGTGTCAAAAAGCGAAACGACAGGCCTCTTTCTGTGCCGTCTATAGTCCCGCGCAAAGCCGTGACGTGTTCGGGCCGCCAGCAATGCGTCTCAGCCTAATGTCGCTCACGCATCAAGCGATTTCACCCGCCGGCCACTCGTTAAGGCGGATCAATTCGAAGCCCTAGAGCGGTTTAAGGTTTCTTTGAAACGCACTGCTAAGGTCCATGGTGCACTGGTTAGGCGCTGGATGCAGCGCGATGCGGGGCATCGTGCAAAGCCAGCAACGCAGCCAGTGCGCCATGGACCGACGCCCTTCGGGACGGCTTAAGCACTCCAGTGGCCGCGTCGCTCGGCTCTGAATATACTATGCATGTCCTGCAGCCTCGCTCCTAACCACTGGAGTGCTTAAGCCGTCAGGGCGCTTCAAAGAAACCTTAAACCGCTCTAGCCCGCCAAGGCTGCTGGGCTAACATGGAACTTCATCAACAGCGTGCGCTGGTAATCCGCAAAATTGTCATCAGAAACTATATACAAATAATAACCGCCCTTGCCGTCCGCAACAGCGCTCAACCCTTCGAAATTATCAACGCTGAGCGGCGGTTTAAACTGGGCGAGGAGCACTGCAGCTTTAAACTGTTCGGCAGTTACCCGGTCACGCAGTGGCAGCCACGCAAGCTGTCCAGACACCCCTGAGATGACGCTAAAGTGGCGATGCAATATGAAGAGACCGCCTGGGACGGCTTCTACGTCTGTGGGTTTATAAGGCACTGGCGCCGGATAGTTAAATGTTCGCGCTGGCTCTGGATGACCCGCTACAACGTCAACCAGCCAGCCGGGTTGTCCCAAACCGCCGCGCGGTGCGTTTTCAGCAAGCGCCAATAAAGTGCCACTCGGCAAGACTGTAAGGCTTTCTATACCACCATTATTCGGCAGCGCATTGAGCGCATCCGGCATGGCCTGGAGCACCGGAATCGCTTGGGCGATACTGCACAGGTCTCCCGTATCCGCGATATCATAGCGCCACACGCGGTGTTCTCGCTCGAAGGACACAAAAGCTGCCGTGCTGTCAGCGGCAATCGCGATGGCTTCACTATCGGTATACTTAAACACCTTCATATTGACCCCATTGGCCGGTTTCATAGGCGCGATCCAAGCATCAGAAACGCGTGTTAAAGCATCACTCCTGTCCAAACCGATGCGCCCACAAATAAAGGCCGACCGGTCGCTGATGGCGATGAAATGGCTTTCATCAGCGGCAACGGCGAGACCTGAAAGCCCGCCGAAACCAGGAAGCGGACTGAGCAGCTCTAAGCCGCCTAAATAGCGCAGTTTTCCAACACCAGTCTGACGCGGATCTTCGGGGTTAAGCGGCACAGAGCGTATGCGGATATCAAGCGGATAAGCCCCGGCGGGCATGCTAGGCAGTGTTTGCGCGCAAACCGGAGCGCTCAGCGATAACCACAGTGCCGCAACACCGTAGCGCAGCCATCTTATGCAGCGGCTTTGATGCACGTTCTTAAGCAGCTGGCCGTGCGCGCCGCTGGTCATCATCAAACAACGCCGCAAGCTGTTCGGTCATCGCACCACCAAGTTGCTCAGCATCAAGAATGGTGACCGCGCGCTTATAATAGCGCGTCACGTCATGGCCGATACCGATGGCCAGCAATTCGACCGGACTGCGCGTCTCAATCCAGTCAATCACCTGCCGCAGATGGCGCTCTAAATAACTGCCGGAATTTACCGAAAGCGTCGAATCATCGACCGGCGCACCATCGGAAATAACCATCATGATACGGCGCTCTTCGGGCCGGCCAATGATCCGGTTATGCGCCCAAAGCAGGGCTTCGCCATCGATGTTTTCTTTCAGCAAGCCTTCGCGCATCATCAAGCCCAGATTCTTGCGCGTCCGCCGCCATGGCGCATCTGCAGTTTTGTATATGATATGCCGCAGATCATTAAGCCGTCCTGGGTGCGCAGGCTTGCCAGCCTCAATCCAGGCATCGCGGCTATCGCCGCCTTTCCAGGCGCGTGTTGTAAAGCCCAAAATTTCAACTTTCACCGCACACCGCTCCAAGGTTCGCGCGAGAATATCAGCACATAAGGCGGCAATAGAAATTGGCCGGCCACGCATTGAGCCGGAGTTATCGATCAGCAGCGTGACGACCGTATCGCGAAAATCGGTTTCGGTTTCGAGTTTATAACTGAGCGCATGGCGCGGGTCGGTGACCACGCGCGTGAGCCTGGCGGTATCAAGCAGGCCTTCTTCAAGGTCAAACTCCCAAGACCGGTTTTGCTGGGCTTGCAAGCGCCGCTGCAGGCGGTTGGCAAGTTTCGTCACCGCGCTTTGGAGCGGAACGAGCTGCTGGTCAAGATAGGCGCGTAGCCTGGCAAGCTCTTCAGGATCGCACAGTTCCTCAGCCGCAATAACCTCATCATGCTTGTCGGTGAACGCTCGATACGCAAAGTCGGGCGGCATATTCGAAAGCGGCATATTGGGCCGGTAGGGCGTCATGCCTTCTTGTTGATCATCGCCCGACATGTCGTCATCGGACGGCTCCATCTCCATGTCGCGCGTTTCCGCCTCGTCGGTTTCGCCTTCCGCTTCGGATTGATCTCCCGACGGCTCAGGTTCGCCGTCACCGGCAGCACTTTCTTCATCGCCGGTATCGTCGTCTTCGTCGTTTTGGCTATCGTCTTGCGCTGTATCATCCTCGGCATCATCATCTTGTTCGTGATCATCGCCATCATCATTGTCGACATCCAAATCACGAATGATTTGCCGGGTAAGCTTGCCGAAGCTGCTCTGATCTTCAAGGCATTCAAGCAGGCCAGACAGGCCTTCGCCCGCGCGGTCATCAATCCAATCACGCACCATATCGACGGACCCGCTGGCGTTATCCGGCACGGCGCGACCAGTCATATGTTCGCGCGCGAGGAGTGCGAGGGCTGACGCGAGCGGCACATCATCGCGCGCGGCGGCACTCTCCAGGCCATCGCCTTTGCAGCGATTTGCAATGACGCTATCGAGGTTTTCCGCCACGCCCGACATTTGATTGCCGCCAATGGCTTCAACCCGGGCCTGCTCGAGGGCATCGTAAATATCACGCGCCACACCCGCCGCCGGCTGGCCGCGCATGTGCAGCTGCGCATCATGATGCTTCAGGCGCAGCGCCATGGAATCTGATAATCCGCGGATTTGTTTCACATGCTCTTGGCGCATGGCTTTGGTTGGCGTCGGTAAGCGCGCCTGCTTGCCGGACATGCCCGGCTTATCCGCGCTATACGTCACCTCAAGTTCAGGGTCGCCGGAAATCGCACGCATGGTCGATTTCACAGCTTCTTTTAGGACATCCGCGGGATGATTTTTATCGTTCATGGCCATAGCGATATCATACCGCTATGCGATATTCAGAGCGCTTTCCGGGAGTTCTTCGCCAAAACAGCGCTGATAATATTCAGCCACCAAAGGCCGCTCCGTTTCATCGCATTTGTTGAGGAACGACACGCGGAACGCAAAGCCCACACTTTTAAAAATATCCGCATTTTGTGCCCACGTGATCACCGTACGCGGGCTCATCACCGTGCTGAGGTCGCCGTTCATAAAGCCTTGCCGAGTCAGTTCAGCGCAGCGCACCATAGAGCCCACAGTCTTGCGCCCGTCCTCGCTATCATAGGCCGGATTTTTCGCAAGCGCGATGCCCACTTCATGCTCAAACGGCAGGTAGTTGAGGGTCATGACAATAGACCAACGGTCCATCTGGCCTTGGTTGATTTGCTGCGTGCCGTGATAGAGGCCGGTGGTGTCGCCAAGGCCCACCGTATTGGCGGTCGCAAATAGCCGAAAAAACGGATGCGGGCGAATAACCCGGTTTTGATCCAGCAGCGTCAACTTGCCTTCAACTTCCAAGATACGCTGGATCACGAACATCACGTCTGGCCGGCCAGCATCATATTCATCAAA
>JBCCLR010000266.1:0-4301 GCA_039026755.1 Pseudomonadota bacterium
ATCCTGATTTGCCGCGATGAGAGTTGCGGTATGGTCGAACGCACACGCAGCGGCGCAATCAATGCGCTGCGCAATGCGCGCCGCATCGCCGTGCAAGTGGGAGGAGAAACGCTGTCATGAAGAACCAACCCGAGGACGCGCGCGCGTCATGTGTGACACCCGTTGGTACGCTGACGCTGACGCAGCGCGGTGGCGCGATCAGCGCGCTTGACTGGGGCACCTGCGACGACCAATCGCCGACCCCTTTGCTCACGCAGGCGATTGAACAGCTCCACGCCTATTTTAGTGGCACTTTGACCCGCTTTTCCCTGCCACTTGCGCCGCCGGTGAGCGCATTTACAGCGCGTGTTTTGAACCAGATGCAGCACATTCCCTATGGGCAGACGCGGCCGTATGGGGCGCTTGCAAAAGCGCTACAAAGCGCGCCGCGCGCGGTCGGCGGTGCATGTGGCCGCAATCCAATTCCAATCATCATCCCCTGCCACCGTGTGCTCGCGCGCGGTCATATGGGGGGATATTCAGGGTTCGGCGGGCTGGAGACCAAAAAGGCCTTGTTACAATTAGAAGGGTTTGTTTGACGCCATGACGTCACTTTAGTAGGCCTTCACCATCTTTGTTTTCTTTGAATTATCAGGAGCATAGCAGCTTATGAGTGGATTTGACCTTGAAATTGCGGCAACCGATGGAAGCGGATCTTTCGGCGCTTATGTGGCATTGCCAGAGGCGAGCCAAGCGCCAGCCGTCATCGTGCTGCAAGAGATTTTTGGTGTGTCGCAATCGATGCGGGCCGTAGCAGATACGCTTGCCGGCGAAGGCTTTTTAGCGCTGTGCCCTGATTTGTTTTGGCGGCAAGAACCTGGCGTGATGCTGACGGATCAATCAGAAGCGGAGTGGGAAAAGGCTTTTGCGCTGATGAACGGTTTTGATGTGGATAAGGGTGTCGAAGATATTGAAGCGACAATTTTAGCCGCCAAAAGCCATCCGCGCTCGACCGGCAAAGTCGGTACCACGGGTTTTTGTTTGGGCGGCAAGCTTGCGTATTTAAGCGCGTGCCGCACGTCTAGCGCTGCAAATGTCGGCTATTATGGTGTTGGGATTGAAGCCATGCTTGATGAAGCCAGCACGTTGGCTGGCCCACTTGTGCTGCACATTGCTGAAGAAGATGGCTTTGTCGATAAAGCTGCGCAGCAGTCCATTCATGGCGCTTTTGATGAGAATGATAGCATCACACTCTATGATTACCCCGGTATGGACCATGCTTTCACACGTGTCGGCGGCGCCCATTTTGATGCAGCCAGCGCCGATTTAGCCCATCAGCGCACCTACGATTTCTTACGCGTGTCTCTGAGCTAAAGGATACCGATATGAAGGCCGTTCGAATATCAACACCGGGCGCGGCAGACGCTATGGCCCTAAAAGAGGTCGAGGTGCCGACCCCGGGCCCAGGCGAAATCCTGATCGGTCATCAGGCTATTGGGCTCAATTACATAGACGTGTATCACCGCTCGGGCCTCTATCCCGTGGACCTGCCCAGTGGGATTGGCATAGAAGCGGCTGGCAGTGTTGAAGCTGTTGGCCCAGATGTGAGTGGTTTTGCGGTGGGCGACCGGGTCGGCTATTGCCTTGGCCCGCTTGGCGCATATGCGGAAAAACATGTAGTGCGTGCGGCGTCAGTGGCCAAGCTACCGGACGATATTTCCTTTGAAACGGCCGCTGCCATGATGCTGAAAGGCTGTACCGCCGAATATCTCATTAAGCGTACCTATGCGGTACAGACTGGCGATTGGGTGCTGTTGCATGCCGCGGCGGGCGGCGTGGGCCTCATTGCCAGCCAGTGGCTCAGTCATATTGGCGCAAACGTGATTGGCACCGCAGGGTCGGATGAAAAATGTGCGCTTGCCCGGGCGCATGGCTGCGCGCACACCATCAACTATGCGTCGGAGGATTTTGTTGCCCAGGTGAAAGACATTACCGGCGGCACGGGTGTGCACGTTGTGTATGACGGTGTCGGCGCGGCAACGTTTGAACGGTCTTTAGAGTGTTTGCGGCCGTTTGGCATGATGGTGTCCTATGGCAATGCGTCTGGGCCTGTGGATGCACTTGATACGGGCATCTTGGCGCAAAAAGGCTCGCTTTATCTGACCCGCCCCACGCTGTTTAGCTATTATGCAGAGGCTGAGGCAGCGGCGCAGGGCTATGCGGCTTTGTTTGATGTGGTCAGGTCCGGCGCAGTGAAGATCAGCGTCGACCAGACCTATACGCTGGATGACATCGTCACCGCACACAAGGACCTCGAAGCGCGCAAAACGACCGGCAGCACGGTAATTGTGCCATAGCGATGATGCTGTGCGCGCCGGTACACATTGGGAGATCGCATTGGGTGGATGGGAAGGGTATGTCGGCCAATTACAAGCGTCACTTTCCTAGACAATCGCGGTCTTTAACTGCCGTCATGACGTCACTTAACGATTGTGTGATTTTGCTTAAAACCCCAGAAATACAGCGCTTTGCGGTATAGTTGAGCGGGCCAAAGCACTCGAAAATCAGGTCTACGTCGAGCCATGGTGCAGGCGTATCGTCCGAAACGTTCCAGTGCATCGAACGACGTACCGCGCTGTGGCGGATCGCCAATAAACTCGCTCAAGCTTATCCCTTAAGCGATGGTCATTGCTTCAGCCCACGCCAACAGTGCGGATGCATGGGTGGCAACGCGCGCGCGGTCAATCTGTGCCTTGTGTTGAGAACAATACTGGTATTTCCACTGGAATAATGACTATCGGTCCGCATTTTCCGATCCGTCATATTCAGATTAGCAAAACTGCTTGGCTAAGCAGTCTCTTTGGGCACCGAGCAGGCGCACCATGCAGCAAAAAAGAGCATCTACGGCAGCCCGGTCATTGGTGCAGGTGCGCCGCGGTGATATGCGCCAAAAGTCTTATTAATACACATTATCATTGACAAGCGTTCTCATTAGCGACATGTATAGTGGCGGTTTTGGGAATGGTTCGCATGATCATTTGCGTTTGCAACAGCTTAAACGAGAAAAAGATCAAGTCCGCCATTCAGGATGGAGCGCACACGCCGTCCCGCGTTCATGCCAAAAATGGAGCCAAAGTGTGCTGCGGTATGTGTGTCCCAGACATTCATACCATGATTTTAGATGAGAAAGGATCGCTGGACCTCGGACCCTAAAATTTGAATTTTGCGCATAGACCACTTTACATCTGGTCGTTTAGTCTATATCTCCACTTCAAAATGTGATTTTTGAAGATAGGAGATTTTTGCGTGAAGGGTAATCCTCAAGTCATCCAGCATCTAAACACAATTCTGAAAAACGAGCTGACTGCAATCAATCAGTATTTCTTGCATTCGCGCATGCTGCGCGATTGGGGCGTGTCGGAACTCGCTGATAAAGAATACGCAGAATCCATCGATGAGATGAAACATGCGGACAAATTAATTGAGAGAATTTTATTTCTTGGCGGTCTGCCAAACTTGCAGGATCTTGGCAAACTCATGATCGGCGAGGATGTGAAAGAAATCCTCGAATGCGATCTGAAGATGGAGATGAATGTCCATCCCGACCTGCTCGATGCGGTAGAACACGCCGACAGCGTGCGCGATTACGTGAGCCGCGACCTGTTTCTGTACATCCTTGAGTCAGAAGAAGAGCATATTGATTGGCTCGAAACGCAGCTTGATCTTGTGGAACGCATCGGTCTTGAGCGCTTTACGCAATTGCAGTCAAAACCAAACGCAGCGCAAGCGGCTTAGGCGCTGATCGTTTAGTATAGGATTGGAGGGCGCAAACGCCCTCCCATCTCCTGCAACCGTTCACTTTGAAGCTGTTTCGCCAGCAAGCTGCACAACTGTTTGACGCGTTCGTCGGTATCTGCCGCTTGGGTTGCCAACAGCAAATCCGGATCTATAAATCCACGCAGGGCGTCCAGCACAGTAGTAGCGTGTTCCGCGCCACCGATAATTTTGCTGATTAAAGCTTTACGATGCTGGTGGTGAGCCTTTGCCGCCTGAGGCATTTGGTCTAGCGCAAAGTGAAACAAATCAAGGGCTGCGATGTTGTCAGCGCGCTTGAGGAGTTCTGAGCGAATTGTAAACACGAGCGCAGCAAGGTTATCCGCGGTTGAAGCCTTTGGTTGATATGCCTGTTCGCAAGCAGCTCGAGTGTGTGCCATCCACGTTTCAGCAACAGCAATCAGTAACGCATCTCGAGACTTAAAATGCCGATAAACATTGGCGTGCGACATGCCCAATGATCGTGCGATTGCGCTCACACTCGTGGC
>JBCCLR010000267.1:0-4258 GCA_039026755.1 Pseudomonadota bacterium
CCCGTGGTCGGCAGATCAAACAAATGCGAATAGCTGTGCGCCATCAGCTCATTGGCGCGCTTGGTGGCACCATAAAGGGCCACGGGATGATCGGCAGGTTGCGCGGTTTTAAACGGAATTTCGGTATTGGCACCATAGACGGAGCTGGTAGAGGCGTAGACCAGATGCTCAATGCCATGATGGCGACAACCCTCTAAAATGGTCAGAAAGCCGGTGATGTTGCTATCTACATAAGAAAACGGCTCTTCCAGCGAATAGCGTACGCCCGCTTGGGCGGCCAGGTTGATGACTTTTTTGATGTCGTGCTCAGCAAACAGGCTCGCCATGCCATCGCGATCCGCCAGATCAAGCTTCTTAAAGGTAAACCCGCTGAGGCCAAGGCGCTCGACCTGGTCAAGCCGCGCTTGTTTAAGCGCCGGGTCATAATAGTCATTCAGGTTATCGATACCGAGGACGGCATCGCCGCGCTGCAGCAGTTTTTGCGTCACAACGCTGCCGATAAAGCCGGCGGCGCCAGTTACTAAAATCGTCATGGGCAAGACCTCACATCACCATTGCCCGGAGGCTACGCCAAACAAGATTTTATTGCGTTAATAAGCGTCTCGGTCCGTTTGACTGTCGAGGGCAAGGCCAAAGTCATGGTGAAAAAACCATGCAGCATGCCGGCCTCTTCAATCAGCGTGACGGGCACATCAGCGGCTTTTAAAGCCTTGGCATAGGCAATGGCCTCATCATACAGCGGGTCAAGCTCGGCAGCGACGATGATCGCGGGCGGTGCAGCGTTAAAGCGTGGCGCATAGATGGGCGACACCCGTGGATCGCGCCGGTCTATACCATCGGGGCAATAAGTATCCGCAAAGAACGCCATGGATTTTGTATCAAGCATATAGCCCTGACCATTGCGATCGTGCGACGGGTAATGCCCGGCGAGGTCGACGACGGGATAGAGCAACACTTGCAGATCAATGGGAACGTCCGTGGATGGTTCCAGGTGGAGTGACACCGCCGCCGCTAGGTTCCCGCCGGCGGAATCGCCGCAGCAGATCACCCCAGAGACGGGCCGGCCAAGTGTGCTGGAAAGCTGCGTCTGGGACCACTGTGTCGCAGCGAGCGCATCCTCATAAGCGGCAGGGAAAGGGTGCTCAGGCGCCAGCCGGTAGTGTACGGCAATCACTGGCATATCAAGCCCGTCGGCAAGCCGCCGGCACAAGCCATCGTGGCTATCAAGATCGCCGATAACAAAACCGCCGCCATGCATAAACACCAGCGCGCGCGTTGGCGCAGCGCTTTCAGGAGCTGGGTCGTAGATGCGGACGGGGATCTCTCGCGCGGGCCCGGGAACAAGATGATCAGACACATGTGCAAGCTCGGGCCCTGGCGCATCCATGGGCGGACCGGAAGAAAACGCTTCGCGCATCACCTCAACCGGTAAGCTCGTGAAGTCTGGTACATCTTGGCCATAGAACGCATCGAGAAACGCGCGGACTTCTGGAAGCATAGGAGTGACCTTCTCATTAGGGTGTTGAAAGAGCGTTTTTGATCAGGTCGGCGAGGCGATCAACACTTTCATCGCCAGCGGGAAGCGCGCCGCGCAACGTATAAAAGCCATGAATAAGGCCTGGTTCATCAAGCACAGAAACAGCAACACCAGCAGACTTTAGCTTCTGCGCATAGGCAATGCCTTCATCATGCAGCGGATCAAGCTCAGCCACTGCAATCACTGCCGGTGGCACGGTCTTATCGAGAGCTGCATAAAGCGGTGAAAGTCTTGGGTCTTGCGGGTCTGTCCCCTCAGGAACATAGGCGTTTGCGAAAAAGTCGATGGCATTGCGCTCAAGCAGTTTGCCATCAACATGTGCCTCAAAAGACGGATAGTTATGGGCATGGTCGGTCGCGGGATAGAGGAGCACCTGCAGCGCAAGGGGTACTGCACCGGTGTCCACCCAGCTGTGTGCCACGACGGCCGCGGCGTTGCCGCCGGCAGAATCGCCCACCACAATCAGGCCTGAAACCGCGCGGCCAAGCATTGCGCTAAGTGCTTTTGACGCCCACTGGGCTGCAGCCATACAATCTTCAATCGCTGCAGGGAACGGGTGTTCAGGCGCCAGGCGATAGTCAACAGCGATGGCTGGAATGCCGAGGACGCGGACCAAGCGGCGCACAAAACCGTCATGCGTGTCGAGGTTGCCAATAACAAAGCCGCCGCCGTGGAAAAACACCAACGCATGGGTTAACGCACTGGTGCCAGGTGCCGGGTCATACAGCCGCGCCGGGATAGCGCCGGTATCACTCTCGATGGCAAAGTCTTTAATATGCGCAATTTGCGGGCCAGCTTTATCTAACAGAGCGCACGAGGCTTCGTAGGCGCGCCGGGCCTCATTGAGCGGCATTTCAACAATATCGGGGACATCGCTTTGGGCAATGCGCTGGAGCAAGGCGGCGACGTCAGGCAGCATGTAAGCTGTTTAGCAGCCGCCTTATAGCTTGGAAAGCTTTCGCCCCAATTCTTGCGCCAATGCTGTTATTTCTTCGCCAGCCTTTGAGCGGGGACTGGCCTCCATAATGCCCTTGCCCGCCATGAAGCTTGCGGCAAAAGCCTGCCGATTGCCGAGCCTGGATTTGGCAACACTCAAACCCTTTTTCTTTGCCGCAGCAGTCACTTCATCGGCAAGTTTTGAGCGTGGTGGCACGCGGTTCAAGACAAGCACCGAAGGCTTTTTCTCCGCCGTAATCATCTCCATGGAACCATCTGTTGCCCAAAGATCCAGCGGGCTCGGCTGCATGGGTACAACAACGAGGTCTGCCTCGCGCGCAGCTGTCCGCGACGCGGTTTCCGCATGCGGGGCTGTATCGATTAGAACATAGTCATGACTGCGCGCTAAATTGCCGACAACAGTAGCTGCTTTCCAGCCTTCTGCTTGCTCCACCGTGAGGCTGGATGCCCCATCATCGCCAGCGCGCATGCTGGACCACGCCATCAAGCTGCCTTGTGGATCGCCATCCACCAGAGCGACGGACTTGCCTTTTGAAGCCCAGTAACTTGCCAGATGAATGGCCAGCGAGGTTTTGCCAGCGCCCCCTTTTTGCTGCGTAAAGGTCAGAATTTTTGCCATGGCCGCACCCCCAGTTCGAGTCTTTATTGACGCCAATTAACCATAGTATAAGCAAATTGCTGCAGTGCAGCAAGGATGCTATTCAAACGGCAGGCTAAGGTCAAAACGCGTGCCTTCTGGACCGGTCTGTTCGAGCGTTAATTCCCCATGCATCGCACGCGCCAATTCGCGTGATATGGCAAGGCCGAGGCCACTGCCGCCGCGTGACGCTGATTTGCCGAACGCATCAAATAATGTCTTGCGCACAATATCGGGAATACCTGGCCCCGTATCAATGATCGACAGGATCACACTGGCTTTTTGCCGCTCTGCAGCCAGAGTTATAGCCCCCGCGTCTGGCAGAGCAGACAGGGCGTTTCTGGTTAAGTTTGAAACAATCCGGAACAAGTGGTCGGGGTCGAACACCGCGCTGAGCGACGTGGCAATATTGATATCGAAATTGATATTCCCATGCCCGTTGCGAAATTGGTCAATCGCTTCTTCTATCGTTGGGCGCAGCGGATGCAGCGCCGCATGTGTTTCAATGTCACCTGTGCGGCCATATTCGAGCGTTGCTTCGCAGAGATTGATGCCACGTTCCAACGCCCGCACGAGGCGCGGCGCTGCGCGCTGAACACGTGGATCATCCACCCGCTCAAGCGTATCTGAAACCAGCTGCATGGTGGCAAAAAGATTGCGCAAGTCATGATTGATACGCGCCACTGCAGAGCCCAGATCGGCCAGCCGCTTTTTCTCGCCGAGCAGATTGCGCAGGCGCAACTGCAAATCACGCAGCTGTTTGGCCGCCGTGCCAATTTCATCATAGCGGTTCCAGGCTGTAAGTGTATTAAATGGATCTTCGGGGTCCTCTGCAAAACGGATCATGGCCCCAGTGAGCCGCTCTACCGGCGCGACCAGCGATCTGCGTAGCAGCCAGAACAGCGCCAGGCCGATAAGTGCTGCAAAGGCAAACGCATTGAGCAGGCCGTTGATGAGAACCGCTTTGACCTCGGCATAAAGGTCGCCTTCAGACAGCACGATTTCAATAAACTCACCGGGCATCTTTTGGATGGGACCGATGACTTGCAGATCGCCCTTACCGCCGCGCCTGAGCGTTTGCAGCGCCTCATAGAAGCGCATAAAAAACCCGGCACTGCGCAAATCAA
>JBCCLR010000268.1:0-4244 GCA_039026755.1 Pseudomonadota bacterium
CGTATTAGAGGTTTAAGCCTTGCAGCGCAAAGTGGTATCGTCTTTAGTACTGGCAATACAAGGACGTGCCATATATTTGCCGGAATGACCGACCATTACTTAGTAGCTTTGATAGGTAAACGAACGCACAGCTGCCTCAAGTGCAGCAAATGAAGACCAAGACTTTATGACTGTCCCGCTTTTGCAAGCCTTTAAGGTTGGCACATACATCTTCAAACAAAAATTGCGCGGCAATGATAAATACCCGCTTGTGCTCATGCTCGAGCCATTGTTTCGCTGCAATCTGGCCTGTGCGGGATGTGGCAAGATTGACTATCCGGACGCCATTTTAAACAAGCGGTTATCGCTCGAGGACTGCCTTGATGCTGTCGATGAATGCGGCGCGCCGATCGTTGCCATTCCTGGCGGCGAACCACTACTGCACAAAGAGATTGGCCAAATCGTTGATGGCATCGTGGCGCGCAAGAAGTTCGTCTCCCTGTGCACCAACGCGATGCTGCTGGAGAAAAAGCTAAAGCTGTTTACGCCGTCGCCATACCTGTTCTTCTCAGTCCATTTGGATGGCATGGAAGAAGAGCATGACAAAGCCGTGTGCCAGGAAGGCGTGTTTCAAAAAGCCGTGAAAGCCATCAAAGTGGCGCAAGACCAAGGCTTTCAAGTCAATGTAAATGCCACGATTTTTGATGGCTCAACGCCAGAGCAAGTCGCAGATTATCTCGATTATGCAACCGAAATGGGCGTCGGCATTACGATTTCGCCGGGCTATGCCTATGAACGCGCGCCCGATCAGGAGCATTTTTTATCACGGCAAAAAACCAAACAGCTGTTCCGCGATATTTTCAATATCGGCAAAGCCAAAGGCATGCTGAGCAAGTGGAACCTCAATCATTCAAAAGTGTATTTGGACTTCCTGGCGGGCAATCAAGACTTCAATTGTACGCCGTGGGGCATGCCGACACGCAATGTGTTTGGCTGGCAAAAGCCCTGCTATCTGCTGGGCGAAGGATTTGTCACAACCTTTAAGGAATTGATGGACGAGACCGAGTGGGACAAATATGGCTCTGGCAACTATGAAAAATGCGCCGATTGCATGGCCCATTGCGGCTATGAGCCGACAGCGGCCCATGTGTCCGCCTCTAACCCTTTAAAGGCACTGTGGGTCAGCCTACGCGGGATTAAAACCACTGGCCCAATGGCACCGGAGATCAGCTTTGAGAACCAGCGCCCTGCGGACTATGTTTATGAACAGCAAGTGCAAGAACAAATGGCCACCATTGAAGCGCAAGAAGAAACAACCAAAAAGCGCCGCAAGGTGAAGTTGGGCGATACGCAAGCCGCTTAACGCGGCATACGACATAGACTTGGATTTATGGGGAACTCCCCCATGTCATTAAAATGACGCCCCTACCTTATTCCTACAAAACTGACCCAAGCGTTCCACATTTTGACGCGGGCGAAGTGTTTACCGTGATGGATTCGCAGTGCTCGCTGTGCGCACGCGCGGCGCGCTGGATTGCAAGCAACGATCGCCGGCGGCAGTTTAAAATCGTGCCGCTACAGTCGGCTATCGGCCAGGCGCTCATGCAACATTATGGGCTAGACCCGCATGACCCTGCCTCTTGGCTGTTTATCGACCATGGCGATGCGTCATCCTCACTTGATGCCTTTATTCGCGTTGGCTGGCGCTTGGGAGGCATATGGCGAGCAATGGCGGTGCTGCGCATCCTGCCGCGCGCGGTGCAAGACTGGCTTTATGTGAGGGTTGCACGCAATCGCTACAGACTGTTTGGCACAACCGATATGTGCTCGGTTCCTGACCAGGAGCTGCAACACCGCCTCATGACATTTCCGGAGCCAATGGCCCGCCCACCACGCCGCTATTAGCCAAGCCGGACGCTGAACGCCACTTGCAAATCGACGCTATGTTGCGCAAATCTGCAGCTGTACACATCTCGGTTGGCCATGATTGCCTGAGACTAAGCGGAACGAAACACGCGCAGATGAGTAAAAATCGGCCCAACGTGACCTCTCGTGACGTCGCCAAACGCGCTGGCGTATCACAAGCGTCCGTTTCTCGCGCTTTTACGCCAGGCGGCATTATATCGGATGCGAAAAAGGCGCGTATTTTGGCGGCGGCAGACGAGCTGAAATACGTGCCAAATTCTATCGCAAGCTCGCTCATCACCGCGCGGACCAACACCGTTGCACTGATCATCGGTGATACGGGCAACCCGTTTTACGTGCATGTGCTGCGCGCGTTTATTGGCGCGCTACAAAAGCGCGGCCAACAAGTGCTCACCTTCACCATAGACACGGGCTCCACAACCGATGATGCAATCCGCCGAGTGCTGCAATACCGTGTTGATGCGGTTATCCTCACGGCTGCGCAAGTGTCCACCAGCATGCTGGCTTTATGCCAAGAGCAAGCGATCCCCATCATCCTGTTTAATCGCTATATCCCAGGCGAAAGCGTGCCAGTGGTGCGCTGCGACAACGCCGCTGGCGGGCGCATTATGGCGGATGTGCTACGCGGCGCCGGCGCACGCAGTTTCGCACTTTTAAAAGGTGACCCGCGCGGCACCACAAGCGCAGACCGAGCGCAAGGCTTTCTTGATCGGCTCTTTGAAAGCGGGATCAAGCAAGATGCCGTAGAGCAGATAGAATGCGGTTCAACCTATGACGGTGCACGCCAAGCCGTCGAGCGCGTATATGTTGAACAGGGCCGCGCCCTGCCCGATGCAGTATTTGGCGTCAATGATGTGATGGCCATGGCCGCTATCGACGTGCTGCGCTTCGCGCTCAGTAAATCGATTCCGGACGATATTATGGTTGCCGGCTTCGATAGCATTCCTGAAAGCGCCCGCGCGCCTTATCAGCTCACCACGTTGTTGCAACCGATCGATACCATGGTGGCAGACACCTTGGCGCTCCTCGATGAAAGCCTGGCGGCGGGCGATGTCGCGGCTTTTAGTGCAGAGAAAATTATCCCAAGTCAGCTCATTTGGCGCAAAACAGTGCCTGGAGTAGAGCCGCGTCTAACCGATACGCTACCCTGACAAAAGTTTCGCGATCTGCAGGAGCATGTCGTCACGTGCCTTCAGCCGCTGCGCACGGTTTTCGCTGTTATGGTTTACCTTAAGCTCTTCATCAAGGCGGGCAGCCGTTTCAAGTGACCAGGGTTCAGGGTTTGTGCGCGATGTCGCCACCGCGTGATAGAGCGGGGAAAGCCGCGCTGCATAGTCCGCAATGCCGTTCGGCGCATTCAGCGCAATCGTCTCAAACGGCCCCATGAACGCCCAGCGCCGGCCAAGGCCGTGTTTGACGGTCTTATCGATATCCTCAGCGCTGGCATAACCCGCCTCATAAAGCGCCCAGGCTTCGTTCAAGAGCGCGCCCTGCAAGCGGTTCAGCACAAAGCCTTCAATCTCTTTTTCAACAAGAATGGGCGCCATGCCGATCCGCTCAAGCAGCGCTTTGATGGGGTCAATCTGCGCTAAATCCGACCAGGGCGCTGGGACGATCTCGACCACGGGAACCAGATGCGGCGGGTTGACCGGATGCACGATGAAAAACTTCTGCCGGTTGGCTAGCCCTTCGGTAAACGCAGAGACTGGAATGCCGGAACTCGAACTGCCAACCAGGCTATGGTCTGGGAGAGCTGCCGAGATCTGAGCGCAAACGCTTGTCTTCACGCCAATTTTCTCAAGCACAGATTCCTGCACATAATCGCACTGCTTTACCGCCTGTTCGAGCGTATCGACAACGTGTAGGCGAGCGATCACGGTATCGGGGTGATTTGAAAGACCATGCGCGTGCAGATCACTCAGCAAGCTTTTGATCGTTGTTGTTGCAGCGTGCCGCTTTGCCTGCGAGACGTCATAGAGTTTGACATTGAGCCCAGCGCTTAAAAACCGGGCTGCCCAGCCCTCACCAACAAGGCCCGCGCCGATAACGGCAACAGTTTTTACAGACAGCATTAGTTGAAATGGCTACTCAGCTGCGACTTGTTCGGGCACAAAGCCAAAGCTAAAAGCCTCTGGCGCGCCGCGTTCCTGCCGCATGCAGCGGCGTTTGTCTTCAGTTGCGTCGGTATCGACGGCACCATCCGCTTGCAACACGACGCCGTAGTCGCGTTCTGCCTTTTCAGCACTGAGCAAATCATGTGAGACTTCGAGCGCCACTTGCTGGGCTGGGCGGTCAAGCGGATCGCCCCAACCGCCTGAGCCTGCAGTGCGGAAAATGAC
>JBCCLR010000269.1:0-4215 GCA_039026755.1 Pseudomonadota bacterium
ATCGCTTAAGTCCGTATCGTGCGCGATATTGCCGATTTGGATATGCTCCAGAGCGCGCCGGAAATAGCTGGTCACATGCTCGCGCTCTGACGGTTTGTCGGCATAGCTCCAGGCTTCATTGAGCGCTGCAAAGGTCATCACTTCGATGTCCATACCGTCCGGATAGGTCGGGGGAAACACGTTTGATGTGTAGTCATTCTCGTCATGCACATGGGTGCGAATAACCCGGTCAATGAGTGCTGGATCGACCAGCGGGCAATCGCCCGTCAGGCGCACGATATGGTCGGATTGGGTACGTTTGGCCGCCATATAATAGCGGTCTAGAACGTCATCGACAGCGCCGCGGATGCAAGCAATGTCGCGTTCGGCGGCAAATTCAATAATCGGCTGGTCACTGGGATGGCCGCTGGTGGCAATGACGACTTGATCGACCAGCCGCGCGGCCTGCACCCGCTGAACGTGCAGCGCCAGCATCGGCTGTCCTAAGATTGGCATCAGAACTTTCCCTGGGAGCCGTTTTGAGCCCATGCGGGCTTGAATAATGGCAGTAATCATGACGCGCGTTTCTCTTCCATCAGCCCCGGCCAACGCCTCGGATCAAGGAGAGTAGCGTCAAACACCCTAAAATTCGGATAAGAAACGGACGGTATCGGCGATTTAAACGCGCTGCAGATGTCGCCAAGCTCCCGGGCATTGGTCACGCCGATCACGGCGCGGTCAAAGCGCTGCGTTAGCCGCAGGAAGCCTAAAGCAATGTCGAGTGGCTCAACCCCGGCGCTGCGGGCTTCAGCATGTAGCTTTTGGCTTGCCGGCACTAGGCCGCGCAAATGATATGGGATGCGCTCCGGTGCGCACAGTACGAGGCCCTGCAGAAAGACCGAGCGCGCCTCAATGGCGCAGCCATATGTGGCCAGTTTATCGAGGCTACCATCGCTGAGTAGGCGCTGATCAAAAACGCTGAAGGGCAGTTGCACCACGTCAGGCGTGATGCGCGCTAGGGCGTCGTCGATATCGGCCTTATCATATACCGAAATTCCAATGTGCTCGACGCCAAGCTCCGCCGCGATGGTCTCCAGGCCACCCCACAGCATCTGTCCCTCCGGACGCAGCACATCTTGGGCATCATGAAAAAGCAGCGTTTTTAAAGCGCCGCCAAAGTAGGTTTTGCTCTGACGTGCGTGCTGCTGCAGTTTCTGTAGCGCGGCCAGGCCATCACAATCCGCCAGGGATGGGATTTTGCTGGTAATCGCAAAGCTGTCAATCAAAAGCCGATGTTGCGCGAGAGTGGTTTCGGCGTTGCCGTAGGCAACAGCGGTATCAAGTACTGTCACGCCATTGTGTAGTGCGGTTTTTAAGATATGCGCTGCAGCCTCCGGCGTGACCTGGCCGGCGGCATTGGTGATGCCATAGTTAAGACCAAATTGCGCGGTGCCGAGACTTAGGCGCATTTGGCCTTATCCACTGCCGGGAGGATCTGCGCCAGTGCCCGGCATACCATATTCACCTCTGCCAGCGACATGCCGGCGTGCAGTGGCAGGCTGAGAGTTCGGTCGTAATAGGTCCAAGCGTTCGGGGTCGCGGGTTTGCCGTAGAGTGCCTCATAATACGGCTGCGCGTTGACGGGGTAGTAGTGCACCTGGGTGCCGATCGACATGTCGGCGAGCTGTTTGACCACATCCTTACGCGCGACGCTGATGCCATTGAAATCAATCGATACAGCCGCCAGATGCCAACACGGCGCGCACTGCGTTTTGATGGGGTTAAGCATCGCTGGTACGTCAAGCGCGGCCAAGGTCGCTTCATATTGTTCATAAAGCGCGCGCCGAATGGTTTTAAAGCGCTCGAGCTTATTGAGCTGCGATGCCCCCAGCGCGCATTGAATATCACAGGCGCGGTAATTATAGCCGAGAGTGCTTGCATGGCGCAGCCACGGGCTGTCTTGCGCAATCTCAGCCGGTGGCGGCTGCATGGCGTGGTGCCGTAAACTGCGCACTGTGCCCGCCACATGGTCATGCCGCGTCGTGACCGCGCCGCCCTCGCCCATGGCGATGGTTTTGACCGGGTGAAAAGAGAATGTAGCCACATCGCTATACGCGCAGTCACCAATGCGTGTGTTGCCGTAGGTGGAACCAATGGCATGGCAGGCATCTTCAATCAGGTAGGCACTGTGCCCTTGGCATATCTTTGCGAGCGCTGTTAAGTCTGCCGGCTGTCCGCCAAGATGGACTACGGTCACCGCTTTGACAGGCGATTTGGCTTTTTGAAACGCCGTGCGCAGCGTTGCTGGCGTCATGATGCCGGTTTCAGGGTCAACGTCTGCGAAGACCACATCAGCGCCGGTCTGCCGCACCGCGTTTGCCGTGGCCAAAAATGTGATTGCTGGCACGATCACGCTGTCGCCAGGCCCAATATCAAGCGCCAGATACGCCAGATGCAATGCTGCAGTGCCGTTTGCGACAGCAACCGCGTGACGCGCCCCAAGCGCTTCGCAGAGGGTTTTTTCAAAGGTTGTGACAGCTGGTCCGGTGGTCAGCCAGTCGCTCTTTAAGACCTCTACGACCGCAGCAATATCATCATCATCAATCGCATGTCTGCCATAGGGCAGGGGTGCATGCGTCATTGCGCGGCCCCAAGGCCGAGCATTTCGCGCAGGTCCTGATTGGACAGCCATGCGGTGTTTTTATCTGAGGAATACGAAAAATCCTCAGGCACACTCGCAGCCCCTTGCGCTTCATAAGAGACTCTGCTCCACCAGGCGAACACCGGTTCAATGACATAACGATCCGCCAGCTCTATGGTGGCGCGTGCATCATCTACGGGCACCATCACTTCGTGCAACTTCTCCCCGGGGCGGATGCCAACCACATGCGTCGGCATGCCCGGCGCCAGGGCTTCCGCAAGATCCGGAATGCGCATGGACGGGATTTTCGGCACAAACACCTCGCCGCCGTTCATCATCGCCATGGACGACATCACAAAATCAACACCTTGCTGCAGGGTAATCCAAAACCGCGTCATGCGTGTGTCGGTGATTGGCAGGCTGTCTGCGCCATCGGCAATCAGTTTTTGAAAAAACGGCACCACGCTGCCGCGGCTGCCGACCACATTGCCATAGCGCACCACGGCAAATTTGGTGCCATCTGCGCCCGACAGGTTGTTGGCTGCTACAAAAATTTTATCGCTTGCAAGCTTTGATGCGCCATAGAGATTCACAGGGCTCGCCGCTTTGTCCGTTGATAGTGCGATAACCTTTTTCACGCCTTGCTGGATGGCCGCATGCACAATATTTTCTGCGCCTAAAACGTTGGTGCGAATGCATTCAAAGGGGTTGTATTCAGCGGCCGTAACATGTTTGAGCGCT
The DNA here is from genome assembly GCA_039026755.1 of Pseudomonadota bacterium. Classification (GTDB taxonomy): domain Bacteria; phylum Pseudomonadota; class Alphaproteobacteria; order Sphingomonadales; family CAKZYD01; genus CAKZYD01. The sequence goes on from JBCCLR010000269.1 coordinate 3,362, forward strand.
GCTGCGTGGATCACATAGTCAACACCGCGCAATGCCAGACTGAGGCGCCGTTCATCACGAACATCGCCGATAAAAAACCGCACTTCTTCGCGCTGGAACTCGGGGTCATTCTGCATTTCATATTGTTTCAGCTCGTCGCGCGAAAACACGGCAACGCGGCGCGGTTGGTAACGCTCAAATAAGGTCTTAATAAAGGATTTGCCGAATGACCCGGTCGCGCCGGTAATCAGAATTGAAGCGCCGTTAAAAATATTGGCCGCTGCAGGGTCCCAACCGGCCACAGCTGCCGACTGTATGGCTGTGCTGACGCTCTTACGGCGTTCTATGCCCATGCGCTGTCTCTCCAAAGTCATGTTTGCGGCACAGGCGTCACGCCGAGCCAAGTGTAAATATGCTGAACAAAGGATTGCCAATTGCGGTAAACAAACGCTTACTAAGGCTGATTTTTTTGCTGAAAAAGGTCGCGGGATGAACAAGCTGTTGCCCCTTGACGGCAAAACGATTGTCCTGCACGCGGATGCTGGGCCATCGCGCGGCCTCGGCCACGTCATGCGGTCCATAGCACTTGGTGAAGCCTTGCTGACTGCTGGCGCGCGTTGCATGCTTGCCTCACAGCCGTTGCCGCAAAGCATTGCAGGTTATGCAAAAAGGTGCGGACTGGAGCTGATGGATCCCGGCGCGGACTTGGCTTGCGATTGCCTTATTGTTGATAGCTATGACATCGATGCGGCGGGGCGTGCTGAACTCTTTCGTCATGCACAGCGCCGCGTTGTTATCGACGATATGAGAAACAACGGCCCGTACGCCGCCGACTTGCTGATCAACCCCAATCCCGGTGCGACGGAGTATGCAGA
>JBCCLR010000270.1:0-4205 GCA_039026755.1 Pseudomonadota bacterium
ATTGCTCGGTTCGCCGAGGCCGGCATAGAAATCTCTATTGATGACTATGGCAGCGGCCTCTCCTCCCTCGCGTACTTAAAACAAATTCCTGCACGCGAACTCAAAATTGACAAAGAGTTTGTTTTGCAGATCGATCAAAGCCAGCGCGATGCGCTGCTGGTGCGGTCCACCATTGATCTCGCGCATTCCCTGGGCATGAAAGTCACCGCTGAAGGAATTGAAACGGCGGCCGCCGCAAGCCTGCTTGCCGGTATGGGGTGCGATATTGGCCAAGGCTATGGCCTCGCCCGGCCCATGGATCTGGCAGCGCTGATGGAGCATCTGAAAACCGATGAGCCGACCCTTGAAACGCAGCAACCAAATGCACACGCAGGTCAATGAGAAATGCGCAGGTTGGGATGTGTGTGTGCAGCTGTCTTGCTGCTCAGCGGGCCATCGAGCCCAGCAGGCGCGCAAGCACTCGATCTGAACAAGATCTCCGGTTGGGTGGATTTGCGCGGTGCGGTCAGTACAGCTGGCGAAGAATGGCTCGATGGCGGTACTTCCAAGACCCGTTATGGCGGCCCTGAGGACACCAATCTTGATGCTGAAGTTGCAGAGGCCACTGTGCTCTGGGAACCGCGCTTCTTGGTCAGCCTATCAGGCCATTTTAACCTGCAAGCAGGGCCAGACCAAGACATGCCGGTCAGCGCGGTGGAAACATTTTTGCGTTGGCGCGCGCCGCCGCGCAGCGCCTGGCGGATCAGCGCGAAACTGGGCCGGTATTTCCCGCCCATTTCCTTAGAGCATGATGGGCCGGCCTGGAGCCTAACGCGCAGCATTACGCCGTCGGCAATCAACAGTTGGATTGGCGAAGAGGTGGCTGTAATCGGCCTTGAAGGGCGCGCTGCACGAGTCTGGGGCGACCATTTCTTTGACATGCGCGCCGCCGCCTTTGGATTTAATGATACGGCGGGCGCGCTGCTCGCGTTTCGCGGCTGGGCGCTGCATGACATCCGTACGGTCATTGGCGGCAGCTTTGCACTGCCGGATGATCCCGGCAGGCGCCTAAGTGTGCCGCTGCAAGCAGAGCGCACCAACCCTACCGAAGAACTCGACAACCGCGTTGGTTTTCATGGTTCCGCGCGCTGGCGGTATAGCGACCTGTTGCAGGTTGACCTGCTTGGCTATGACAACCGCGCCGACCCTGAAGCTCTGCGTGATGGCCAATATGGCTGGCGCACGCGGTTTATCAGCCTTGGGCTTAAATTCACGCCCAACGATGTCTTCGAAATTCTCGCCCAAAGCATGGCCGGCAGCACGCAAATGGGGCCGATATCGCCGATCAACCCGGCATTCCAAAAGTTCGATGATGAATTCTTATCTGGTTATGTCCTGGCCTCTCTGCGGCATGACCACGGCCAGTTTAGCGCCCGCGTTGACTACTTTGAGGTCGCCAATAACGTGGTAGAAAACACTCCCCGGTCTGAGACCGGCTGGGCCATAACCGCAGCCTGGATCAAATCAATAACCAAACATGTTCGCGTTGGACTGGAAGCACTTTATGTAACGCATGACCGCACCATTGCGCCAGCGGAAGAAAACACCAAGGATGTGCAGCTGCAAACGAGCATCCAGCTGCGCTTTTAGCGGATCAGCGTCACGGAGCGGCACCTTAAGACGGCACCGTAATATCTGTTGACCATAGTTAATTGGTTTGCTTAACCTCCCCAACGGTTGAGTTTTGCAGGGGGGCTGTTGATGACCTATTTGCGTCTTTTTGTCATTGCCATGTTTAGCATAACGCCGGCGGCGGCGTCATCGATAGACGATATCGTTTTAAGCCAACTGAGTTTTGATATCCAAACCGAGACTGCTGACAACGACGATGTTGGAACATATACCGGTCAGGCCGGGCTAATGGGCAGCGAAATTGGCTTTTCGGTTGCTGCATTTCCACCTTTGACAGATACAACGTCTACCTTAGGGTTTAACCTACCAAGTCCGATCAATACCGTGGCTTACGAACACGTCCACGTCGGCAATTTCGTGATTACGTTTGATGCTCCGGTCGCTAACATTTTGCTGTTTGCGCAGAACGACAATTTCGATTCACTTGGGATCGACTTAGGGACTGCACCAAAACAGTTTGGCGGAACGACGACGCAAACAGGCACCCAATTTTCAGTCAATTCGGCCAACCAAGGCAGTTTTTTCTTGTATGAATTTCTAGTTCCCACCAACACAGTAGAGAATGTGTCCGGTGGCCCGGGGATTGGCGGCGGTTTCAACCTGGCGTTTTTCCCCAATGTTTTACCTGCACCAATTCCATTGCCTGCATCGGCATGGCTTCTGATCAGCGCGTTCGGCGGGTTTTCAGCAGTCCGGCGGTTTTTTCCGAAACGGACCATTACCTAATCACGTCGCCTGTATTCGGGCCTATATTGCGACCTCTATCGGGTTAGCGTTCAACACGAACGCCTATCGATTTGCTCTACACGTTAACGTCAGTGCGAAACACTTTCTTAACCATAACTATTTAGCCTTTGGTTACGATTTTAAAGCGTGGTTTCAGGTGCGTGTTCGATGCCTCCATCCCCCCTATCTTTTACCTTTATTGCGAATGCCTGCGGTATTTTTACCGGCAGGGACGGCAGCCGCATTCTGTGCGATCCATGGCTCAAGGACGGTGTATTTGATGGCAGCTGGTGCCACTATCCGCCGCTGAAGACCAGCATGGAGGATATCCGCGATGTGGATGCGGTGTTTATCTCGCACCTGCACCCAGATCACTTTGACGAACGCACCTTTGACTTTGCCTATGACACGCCGCTCATCGTGCTTGAGCATCCGCCCAACTTTCTGATCCGTAAGCTTGAGAGCCTCGGATACACAAATCTGATCCGCATAAAAGACGGCGAGACGGCCACGTTCCGGGAATTTGAACTGACCTGCTATGCGCCGTTTGAGGGGCATGTCTTTCACGAAGCCGACGTGGGAAACTTAATTGATTCAGCATTGATTGTCGCTTGTGATGGCGTCTCGGCGCTCAACGCCAACGACAATACGCCATCGCTTGATGCGGCGCGGATGCTGTTTGAGCGGTTTGGCGCTTTTGACCTTGCCATGCTCAACTATAATGCCGCCGGGCCTTATCCCAGCTGCTTTGACAATCTGTCCATTGACGACAAACGCGAAGAACACAGCCGTGTCCTCACACGCAATCTTGATCACCTGGTTGGGCTGCTTCACATCCTAAAGCCGCGCGCGTTTCTGCCCTTTGCAGGCGCTTATGTGATTGGTGGGCGTGAGCATCATAAAAATGCGGTGCTCGGCACCACGACATGGGATGCGTGCGCGGACTATGTGCGACCGCGCTGTCCAGATGTTCACACCGTTACCCTGCGTGAAGGCGATACATACGACCTCACCACCAAGCGTTCAGACAAACCCTATGAACCGGTCGATACAGCCGCCATGCAGCGCTACATTGCCGACACGTTGGCGCACATGCCCTACCCCTATGAAGCGGACGCGCAGCCTGACGAGGATAGCGTTTTAACGCTGCTTGAAACAGCGGCAGATGCCATGAAAGCGCGCATGGGCCGAATGAACTTAAAATCAGACTTTTCAGTCATCCTCAATGTTGGTGACACCGCCGTCAGCGTCTACCCTGATTATGCAAAACTAAACGGGTCGCGGCCGGAAAAGCGACTCGAGTGCACCCTCGATCTGCGCCTGTTAAAGCGCATCTTAGAGCGTAAATCACATTGGAATAATGCGGAGATCGGTGCGCATATTAATTTCGTGCGCACGCCAAACACCTATCAGCCCGACCTCCATACCGCGCTGCAATTCCTGCATGTCTAGGGTGGCGCAATGACATATCAGCTCCAGCGCCATGCGCTCGGCTATATGGAGATAGAAAACAAGCCCTCGGCTGCGGAGCTGAGCGCTTATTATGAGCGGCGCTATTTTCAAGCGCCGACCGGGCAATACCAAACCAACTATAGCGAAGCGGAACTGGGCTATTTTCGCGCTAAAGCGCAGCTGTGCGCACAAACTCTGGAGCTTTATAATCGCCGCGCCGAGACACTTTTAGAATTGGGTTCTGGCGAGGGTTTTTTTGCTGACTATTTTTACCAGCGCGGCACCACTCTAACCCTTAACGACCTATCTTCCGCCGGTATGGAGCGGTTTAACCCCCACTTACTGCCGTATCTGGC
>JBCCLR010000271.1:0-4094 GCA_039026755.1 Pseudomonadota bacterium
CTTGGCTTTAGAAGCCAACCAAGTCTTGATCTTTGGCAACCCAAAAGCCGGTACACAGCTGATCAACGTAGACGCCGATATTGGCCTTGACCTACCAATGCGCGTGCTCGTGCGCGCAGATGGCGACGGCAGCGTGCTTCTCATGCACGACCCAGCAGCGGTTGCAACCCGATTTGGCATCCGCACCCTTGATATGTTGCTTGGCACGATGCGCGAAACGCTGCGGACTATGGCCAAGACCGCAATTGAGTCGGCGTAATAGCGCTACCGCGTCTTCAACGCCCTTTTTACATGACATCGGTGAGCGGCGTTTTTAAACGAATCTGACTGCAGAAATCAGAAAAGAAAATATTGCAAACCAGATGCATTTACAGAAAGTTAGGCTATACTAATTTCTAACTAGAAAAGGGGTCAATATATCCCTATTTTAGCGCAGAGATGAAATGTTTGAGATCAGATTGCTATCGCTATCCTGCCTGGCGGCCAGGACGGTTGAACCTTAGGGCGAACACGGCTGCGAACATCATAAAATGAACACCGCAAGCTTTATCAATACGGTCGGCATTTCGCCCCATATGTCGAACAAAGGCCGCCTTGGCAGGTGGTTTATCGCACTTTTGCTCATCGGTTTGCCAGTGTTTGGTGATGGGTCAACACGGATCACATTTTGGCAAACGCTATCTGAAGCATATATCGCGGTGACCGTGTTCGTGGCGCTGACCTTGCTGATTTTCTATAGCGTAGAGCATGTGCTGAAGATCGATACCGGCAAATTGCTTGAAGATTACAAGCACTATCAAATCCCGCTTGCCGCCGTGCTTGGCGCGTTGCCGGGCTGCGGCGGGGCGATCATGGTGATGACGCAATATAGCATTGGCCGCATCGGGTTTGGCGGCGTGGTCGCTGTGCTCACCTCGACCATGGGCGATGCGGCGTTTTTGTTGCTGGCGACAAAGCCAACGACGGGCCTTGCAATCATCGCGGTCAGCGTCTGCATTGGCACAGTGTTTGGCTATATTGTCGAGGCGATCCACGGCTATGATTTCTTGGCTGTCTCAAACACCGATGCGCGGCATCAAGCGCCGCCGCCCTTTGAGTTTCGCAAGCTTAATCTGCCGTGGCTGCTGCTGCTTATTCCCGGCATTGCCTTTGGTTTCCTGACGGCTTTTCAAACGGATGTTGACGCGCTGCTGGGCCTGCCTGGCCTAGAATTATGGCTGGGCGTAACGGGCGCGATCTTATCGCTCGCCTTGTGGTTTATAAATCCATCGTCCACCGCCAGCGTCATCAACCGCACGGATAAGCAAACACTAGGCCGCGTTTGGGATCAGACCACAACGGACACCTGCTTTGTCACCGTCTGGGTGATCATCGCGTTTTTGCTGTTTGAAATGACCGTATTGTGGACCGGTTGGGATTTAAAGGCAGCCTTTGGGACGGTTGGCGCCTATATGCCGCTTGTTGGGGTGTTGATCGGTTTCTTACCGGGCTGCGGCCCACAAGTACTGACGACAGGACTTTATCTACAGGGTGTCATACCGCTCTCAGCGCAACTAGCCAATTCCATTTCAAACGATGGCGACGCGCTCTTTCCAGCGCTGGCGATTGCACCACGGGCGTCTATAATCGCAACCTTATATACCGCGATACCTGCGCTCCTTGCATCTTACGGGTACTACGTGCTGGTTGAGACTTCGGGTTTCTGAGCCTTTAGAAATGCAGTAATGGCCTGCGCAAAGCCGGGTTTTAAGATCGCATCCATATGGTTGCCGGCGATGCTCTGCGCGCGTGCGCCGGGGATCATGGCGGCAAGCGCGGCGCCATCACCATTGTCTTGGTCATGTTCGCCATTGAGCACCAGGCAAGGCGCGGTCCAGCGCGCCAGCGCGTCTATCGAGACCGATTTACGCCCACGTATAACCTGGGCCAAGGCAGTTTTATCGCCGCGCATGCGCTTGACAAAGCCGAGAACCGTTGCCGCAAAAGGGTCTGATATCGGCATTTGCCCTGTGAGTGCGGCAACGAATTTATCGCCGCGACCGCTGGCAATGGTCAGTCCATCGCCCATGCCAGAAAGAACCATCGATGCGGCATCGGCGCCGCGCTCAACCATGCGAGCGACGGTGATCGCGCCAAGGGAATAACCCACCAGGTGGACGCGTTGAATGCCTAAATGCGCCAGCAAAGCGGCTTGGTCTTGCGCTAGAACGTCATCAGGGTAGGCGCCATCGTCATGTGGCTTGGCTGATTGGCCGTGGCCGCGCAAGTCAGGCGCAGTAACGCGAAAGCCTGCCTCGGCGAGCTGCGCGACTGTGCCGCCCTTAACCCAATTGAGTGTGGCGTCGGAGACAAAACCATGCACCAGGAGCACCGCTGGGCCGGTGCTTGGGCCCGCGAGGAGATAAGAGATGCTGTGGCCATCAAAGCTGGCAAACTGGTGCCTTGTTATATCGAATGATGCAGTCATGGGCAGTATCCGCTGAGTTGAACGGTGCGGTGATATCCTAGCGCTTTACTTCAGCCAAGTGGGCATGAGAGACAGCATCGTTAGGAAACTGGGAGCAACCTGGTTATAAGTCAGGGCAAATTCAAAAATCCGAAAGGATGCACATGATCCTATTGCGGGTGCTTGGCGCGTTGGGCGTCTTTGCGACACTGATATACGCTGCCCAAACGCACGCGCAAAACAAACAGCCGCAAATGCAAATCGGCGGGCTCATTGGCTCAATCCAAATTCGCAGCGCGATAGATGTCGCCTCGCTGCCGCGTGGGCGTGTGCACCGGTTTTATCTGCCGGCGGGACGCATGCCGACCGGTCAGGATTGGCTGGTTCCTGTGGTGATCATTCGCGGTAAAACCGATGGACCAAAATTTCTAGTCACCGCAGCGGTGCATGGCGATGAACTCAATGGCATTGGTGTCGCCCATAAGCTGATTGATCAGATTACACCGGACACCTTGGCTGGCACCCTCACGGTTCTGCCCAGCGTCAATATTCCTGGCATATTGGCAGGCACACGCAATTTACCTGCAACTGACTATACCGGCGCTGGGGTTAACTTGAACCGCCAGATGCCGGGGTCGGCAAAGGCGCGCAATGCCGGTAGCCGCTATGCGCACGCGATTTGGCGCGGCGCACTGCAAGGCAATGCGGATTTCGCTGTTGATGTTCACACCCAGTCGACCGGAACGTCCTACCCGATGTATGTGTTTGCCGACTATCGCCAAACCGGCGTTGAAGAGATGGCCACCTTGCTTGGCCCGCACATGATAAAGATTGATACTGGGCAAAAAGGCACCGTTGAAACGGCACTCAACGAGGTCGGCGTGCCAACCGTGACCCTGGAAATTGGCGCGGCGAACGTGTTCGAATACCCGCTTATTCATCGCGCAGTGGCGGGCATAAAGCGCCTGATGGCGGCCCGCGGCATGCTGCCTGGGTATACCCCGTTACCAATAGAAACTCCGCCCATTATCGGCAATGATACGGTCGCAGTAGAAGCCGTGGTCCCCGGCATCGTAATACGCTCAAAGTTTCTCCTCGATGCGGTCAATGAAGGGGATGAGGTTGCCGTTTCTGTCGATCCATTTGGCCGCGTGATAAAGCGCTACACCGCCCCTGTTTCGGGCACGATTGCGGCGGTTGCCGTCCATCCAATCCGCCAGGAGGGCGGGCTGATCGTGCGTATTTTAACGCTTAATACGCGGCGCTCTTGCCGCAATGGCTGCTAACGCGCAAATCAGCTGTGCATCATGAGCAGTGGCATATCGCCCTCAATCAGCAGCGACTCGCTGGTACCGCCAAACAGCCTTTGGCGCCAGCGGCTCTGTGAATAGGCGCCAAGCAAGAGTACATCCGCACCGATAGCGCTATAGGCTTTCATCAGGCACACGGTGCCATCTGGCCCGCTTTGGTGGTGGTGCTGTGCATCAATGCCATGCCATTTGAGATATTGCGTCATCTCTTTGGTGCTTGGCCCCAAATCATGCTCATTGCCTGCGGTGATAAAGGTGACCGCTTTGGCGGTCTTGAGCACCGGCAGCGCCGCATGGAGCGCGCGCGATGCTTCAGGCGAGCGGTTCCAACCGATGGC
>JBCCLR010000272.1:0-4028 GCA_039026755.1 Pseudomonadota bacterium
ATTATGCGTGATAATGTGATCCTGTATACGGGGCAGATTGGTTCGCTGCGGCGCTTTAAGGACGACGTGCCGGAAGTTAAAAACGGCCTTGAATGCGGCATGACCTTTGAGAACTGGTCCGACATCAAAGCCGGTGATGAAGTGCAGGTCTATAAAGAAGAAGAGCGCGAACGCGTTCTTTAATGCGCGGCGATGAAACACCGATCAACAAAAGGCGCGCCGTCCGTGCGGCTGCTTCGGGTGGGCGAAAGCCTGCGCCATGCTCTGTCGGATATGCTGTCGCGCAACAGCCTGGGCTTGCCCGAGCTGGAAGGCTTGTTCATCACCGTGAGCGAAGTGCGCGTCACGCCTGATTTGCGCCATGCGACGGCATACGTGATGCCGCTTGGCGGGCAGGGCACGGATACCGCCTTAAAGACCCTTAAAAAAGTTGCGCCAGCTTTCCAAAGCGCGCTTGGCCGCGTGGTGCAGACCAAATATACGCCAAAGCTACATTTCCGGCTGGATGAGAGTTATGACGAAGCCGACCGCATCGGCAAACTTTTGAACGATCCGCGCGTTAGAGCCGATTTAGATAAGCCGTAGAGCCAGATGGGCCGGCGCAAGACAGGCTTGCCGATTTCAGGCTGGCTGAATTTTCATAAACCGCTTGAAATGACCTCGACGCAGGCTGTCGGCAAAACCCGCTGGCTGTTAAACGCACGCAAGGCAGGCCATGGCGGCACGCTCGACCCCCTCGCCACCGGTGTTCTGCCCATCGCGTTTGGAGAAGCCACGAAGGCGCTCCCCTATTTGGTGGATGCACGCAAAGTTTATCGCTTTAGCGTGGGCTGGGGGACGCAAACCGATACCGATGATCTTGAAGGGCGCGTGATGGCGACCAGTGATATGCGGCCAACCAAACACGACGTGGCCGCGGTCACTCAAAAATTCACTGGCACCATCGAACAACTGCCGCCCGCTTTTTCAGCGCTTAAGGTGGATGGCAAACGGGCCTATGAATTGGCGCGAAGTGGCGAAACGGTGGCCTTGAAAGCCAGAAAGATTAAGATCTTTGCGCTGGACGTTTTGGATGTGTCGGAACAAGGGGCAACCTTTAATGCTGAAGTCTCTAAAGGGACGTACATACGCGCGTTGGGACGTGATATGGCGCTGGCACTGGGCACAGTTGGTCACATCACGAAGCTAGAGCGCCGCCGCGTTGGGCCATTTTCGCTGGACAATGCAATAACACTTGCAACCCTTGAGGACTTCGCGCATAAGCCCGATCTTCTTTTGCCGCTTGAGACCGTGCTGGACGACATCCCGGCCCTGGCCATCAGCGCAGAAGACGTTGCCAGAATTCGTCAAGGTCAAGCCCTGACGTATGACGGCGCGGGCGATGGAGAGGTTTTGCTCACGCATGCTGGGCACAGCGTCTCAATTGCAGCAATTGAAGACGGTCGCATTCAGCCGCGCCGCGTGTTTCAAGTGGCAGGCATGAAAAACCCTTAGATAAAGGAGAACACGATGTCGATTTCTGCAGAGCGCAAAGCTGCGCTGATTAAAGACTATGCTGTAAAGGCCGGTGATACCGGCTCTCCTGAAGTTCAGGTGGCGATCCTCTCAGAGCGGATCACCAATCTAACCGAACACTTCAAAACACACGCCAAAGACAATCACTCGCGCCGCGGACTTTTAATGTTGGTCAACCAGCGCCGCAGCCTATTGGATTATCTGAAAAAGAAAGATGAGAGCCGCTATAAAAGCCTCATCGAGCGTCTGGGTCTACGCCGCTAGAACACTTAGATACTGAAATGAACGCGTGGCGCATGGACACGTTTCTTTGCGCTGCGAATGCGTGCGCAGCAAGCGCGCCGCGCCACGATCATGTCGGTGCGAATTCAAGAGCAATTTCAAGCCATTGCAATTGCACCGCTAAGCCGGTATAGCAGCCGCAGATCAGGTGGACACATTTGAAGGAAAGGCGTTCATGGGGAACGCTGATTGATAGATGCAGGGATCAATCGGTCCCACCTCTTCCGCTTTTTCAGCCGCACTTTATAATTGCCGCTGCAAGCAACAAAGCCAGACAAGAACGCAGTTTCATTCGCGCCGAAACCGGCGCGTCTGGCCGTGATTAAACGTACCGAGTGATCCACACAGGAACCAAAGAACGCATGTTCAATAAAGTAGTTAAAGAGCTTGAATGGGGCGGGCGCAAGCTCACACTGGAAAGTGGCCGCATCGCCCGGCAAGCCGATGGCGCCGTATTGGCAACGTTAGGCGAAACCGCTGTTTTATGCACCGTGGTTGCCGCCAAGCAAGTCAAGCCAGGACAGGACTTTTTTCCACTCACCGTCAATTATCAAGAGAAAACCTATGCCGCCGGCAAAATTCCTGGCGGCTTTTTTAAACGCGAAGGCCGCCCGTCTGAGCGCGAGACGCTGATCTGCCGGCTGATTGACCGGCCCGTCCGCCCACTGTTTCCTGAGGGCTTTCGAAATGAGGTGCAGGTGATCTGTACCGTGGTCAGCCATGATATGGAAAATGACCCTGATATCGTTGCCATGGTTGGTGCATCGGCAGCGCTGACCATTTCCGGCATTCCCTTCCTCGGGCCGATTGGTGCCGCACGCGTTGCCTATATGGACGGCGGCTATGTACTGAACCCTAGCCTAGAGCAAATGGAAAATACCGAGCTCGATCTGGTTGTGGCCGGCACAAACGATGCCGTGCTGATGGTGGAATCAGAAGCCAAAGAACTGACAGAAGAGGTCATGCTTGGCGCGGTGCTGTTTGGCCATAATGAGATGCAGCCTGTCATCGACTTGATTTTAGACCTGGCTGAAGAGTGCTCGAAAGAACCATGGCAATTGGCCGAGCCGGCGGATCATAGTGCGCTGATTGCCAAGATCGCCGAGCATGCCGAAGCGGATCTGCGTGCGGCCTATGGCGAAACGGTAAAACAAACGCGCGCCACCAAAATCGCTGAGATTAAATCGAAGGTCAAAGAGGCCTTAGTCGATGGCGAAGAGGTTACCGATACGCTGGTTGGCGATCTCCTCAAAAGCCTTGAAAAAGATATTGTACGCGGCAGCATCTTAGAGACCGGCAAACGCATCGACGGACGCGAACTCAGCACGGTCCGGCCGATTGTGTCGGAAGTGGCTGTATTGCCGCGCGCCCATGGATCAGCGCTGTTTACGCGCGGTGAAACCCAATCTCTCACGGTGACGACGCTTGGCACCGGTGATGATGAGCAACTCATCGACGCACTGGAAGGCAGCTACCGCGAGCGCTTCATGCTGCATTATAACTTCCCGCCTTATTCCGTGGGTGAGACGGGCCGTACCGGTTTTACGGGCCGCCGCGAAGTGGGCCACGGCAAGCTCGCTTGGCGGGCGCTGCGGGCGGTGCTGCCAGAAGCGGAAGCCTTCCCCTATACCATCCGCGTGGTCTCAGAAATCACCGAATCAAACGGATCGTCGTCCATGGCGACCGTATGTGCCGGCTCACTTGCCATGATGGATGCCGGCGTGCCGCTCGCGCGCCCCGTGTCTGGTATTGCCATGGGCCTCATCAAGGAAGGTGATGACTTCGCTGTCTTATCCGACATCTTAGGCGATGAAGATCATCTCGGTGACATGGACTTTAAAGTGGCGGGCACGGAAAAAGGCCTGACCTCGCTGCAGATGGACATCAAGATCACCGGCATTACCGAAGAGATTATGCAAAAGGCGCTTGAACAAGCCAAAGGCGGGCGTGAGCATATCTTAGGCGAAATGGCCAAGGCTCTCGATAGCGGGCGCTCTGAACTGTCAGGCAATGCACCGCGCATTGAGACCATGCAAATCAATAAAGAGAAAATCCGCGAAGTGATTGGGACCGGCGGTAAGGTGATTCGCGAAATCGTCGAAGTGACCGGCGCTAAGGTCAATATCGAAGACGATGGCACGGTCAAAATCGCTTCTTCGGACCCCGAGGCAATTAATGCGGCAGTCTCCTGGATTGAAGGCATTGTCGCTGAGCCGGAAGTGGGCCGGGTC
>JBCCLR010000273.1:0-4009 GCA_039026755.1 Pseudomonadota bacterium
ACTTGCTAAGTTCGTCCATGACCCAATCGCAAAACGCGGCAGCGGTGCCTTTGAACAGCCCATGGTCATCCGTTGCATCGGGATGGAAGCAGGTCTTAAGTAACGGTTTGTCGCACCGATCAATTGAGCGCGCGAGCCGATAAATCACCTCTTGAATGCGTTGCCTTGCTATGAGTTCCGCAACATCCTTGGCCATGTCGTGCATCAGTATCGCTCCTGTTTTTGGTTTCGGAAATTCATCTGCGCCCGCTGCCAAGGCTAACACGCGTTAGGCGATTACTGAGCCCCGCCCCTTGGTATTGACAGCTTGCGCCGCCTCTAAGCGTCAAGGCACCTTCCATAACAGCCAAGCCCCCAGCGTCCATCTATTAGAGATGAGGGGGTTTGCGAAATATTGGAGCGCTGGAGGCGTAAGAGCTTATGGGTCAACTTGATGGCAAAATTGCATTAATCATCGGCGCGTCTTCGCCAAAGGGTCTTGGAGAGGCGACGGCGCGGTTGTTTGCACAGGAAGGCGCAAAGGTCGTTTGCTCGGGCCGCGCGAAAGACAAAGTGGAGGCACTTGCAGCCGAATTGGGCGGCGATGCAATTGCCTGCGACCTTACCAAAGAAAAGACGACGATTGCTGCAATCGAGCACTGCGTCGGCACCTATGGAAAGCTTGATATCGCGGTAAACTCGGCCGGTATTTATATTCCAGGTGCATTTTCGGAGCTGACCTGGGAAAACCTGTCAATGTATTCCGATGCACATTTTATTGGGCCGGTGATGTTCATTAAACATGCTGCAGATGCGATGGCTAAAACCGGCGGCGGCTCCATCATGACCATGTCATCGCTGACGGTGGAACATACCGGCGCTGGCACAACGGGTTATGCGGCCAGCAAGGCAGCGACAGATAAAGCTGTAAAACAAGCGGCGGTGGAATACGGCCCGATGGGCGTGCGCGTGAACTCTCTATCGCCGGGGCTCACACCAACGCCGATGACGGGCCAGCTGTTCGCCGTTCCGTCGATGGTCAAAGCGTTTGAGAACGAAACACCGCTGGGCCGTTTGCCAACACCTGAGGAAGTTGCCTTTGCAGCGCTTTACTTGGCCGATGACCGGTGCACTGCAACAGGGGATTATATTCGCATTTCAGGAGGCGGGCATTTACGCCGCCTGCCGACCATGGAAGAAATGATGGGGCAGTAATTGCGCATCGCCCTATATTTGATACAGTTTAGACGTGAGGAATATCGCTGCGCGTGAGCCAGAATTGAGCGTGTGCGTTAGAGACCAAGGAGAGGGATCATGAATAAGCCGGAACAAGGGTTTTCGCAGGGCTATATCAATACGGAAAAGCGCCCTGAGCCAACCTTGAAGAATAAACCCATTTCAGGTGAGCGCTACTACACCAAAGAGTTTATGAACCTCGAATGGGACCGGATGTGGACCAAGACCTGGCTGGTTGCGGGTCTAGAATCGCAGATCCCTAAGCATGGCGACTATTTCACCTTTGATCTGGGCAAAGAATCGATCCTATGCACCCGCGACCGCGATGGTAAAGTGCGCACGTTCTATAACGTCTGCCAGCACCGCGGCAACAAGCTGGTGCATGAGGAACAAGGCAGCTCGAAATACCTCGTGTGCGCATATCACGGATGGCGCTTCCGCTCAGACGGGTCGCTCTCCTTTGCTCCATGCGCGGAAGACTTTGCCCAAGGCAACCCGACCAAATGCGGCGGCATGGCCGACCTTGAGGAAATCCGCTGTGAAGTTTTTGCGGGCATGATCTGGTACAACTTGGATCCCGAGGCACCAACCTTGCGCGAGTTCCTTGGGCCGGTGATGGATGAGATTGCCGTTTATAACGTGCAGGACATGGTGCGCACGCACTGGGTCACCATTGAAGGTGATTTTAACTGGAAGTGCGTGCAGGACAATTTCAATGAAAGCTACCACCTGCCGTTCGTACATCCGCAAACCAAGTATATCATGGAGCAGAGCTACAAATACTGCCAGTTCGATATGTTTGAAAAAGAAGGCCATGCACGCATGTTCATGCCGGGCACCCGGCCGACGATGTCCCTCAAATGGAAAACATCCCGGGCGCTAGAAGAACTGCGCGAAGAAATTGAATTCTGGGGGCTAGACGTTGAGAAATATGCGTCCAAGCCGCACGAAATCCGCGAAGCCATGCAAAAAATCAAGCGCGAAAAAGGCGCTGAAAAAGGCTTTGATTATTCGAACTTCAATGATGATCAACTGACCGATCATTATCACTACACGATCTTTCCCAACCACAGCTTTTCACTGAAGCCCGACGGCTGCATTTGGCTGCGTGCCGACCCGCACCCGACGGACCCTGAAAAGTGCATCTTTGATATGTGGTACCTCACATGGTTCCCCAAGGGCGAAACGCGCTACTATGCACAATCTGTGAGTGAGTGGGTCGACCTCAACAAGCCGGCTCCGCATGTGCGCGGCAAAGAAGGCGAAGTGAGCTGCGGCCCCGCCATTGACCAAGACGTGGAGATTTGGAAGACCCAGCAAAAGGGTTTGCGCTCACGCGGCTATCGCGGCGGCTACATGCCTGAGCAAGAAAACCGCATTAAGTTCTTCCACCAAAATTTGGATACCTATCTCGGTATTGACTGATAGTCATTAGCCTCCTGCGTTGGTTGCGGGGGGCCGTGCAGCGCGGGCGGCGCATCAATTTAGTTGCGCGCCGCCATCCACATTCAAGGTTTGACCGGTAATGTAGCTGGCATCAGGCCCAGCGAGAAATGCGCAGGCGGCTGCGAGCTCTTCGGCTAGTCCTTGTCTGCCCATGGGAACCACTTGCTTGATCGCGCCCAGTGCGTCTTCCGGGCTAATGCCATAGGCATCGCTCGTACGGCCTAACGTGCCGTCCATCATGTCGGTTGAGTGGCTGCCCGGCGCAATGCAGTTGACCCGAATGTCCAGACCGGCCAGTTCCAGCGCGAGCTGCTGCGTCAGCCCCACCACGCCGAACTTCGTCGCGCAATAGGCGCCATAGTCTGGCAGACCACGCCGCCCGGCCAGCGATGAAATATTGATGATACTGCCGCCATTGGCATAGTCGCGCATCAACCTGCCAATTGCTTTGGTTACCAAATAGACCCCGTTTAAATTGACATCGACGGCATCAAACCAAGTGGCGTCATCCATGTCTAAAATGCGCGCACTACCCGCGCCAGAAGCGTGGCCTGCGTTGTTCACTAGAATATCAATGCGGCCAAACGCGTTCGCAATCGCCTGCGCGAGCGCGGCCACGTCATCCTTTTTCGTAACATCGGTTTCAACAGCCATGGCGCGGCGGCCAAGCGCTTTAATATCCGCAACCACTGAGGCCAAGCCCTGCCAGCCCGCGTCTTCTTCAGCCGGGGTGAGACCGCCGTTCGGTCGACCAGTCACAATCACATCTGCACCATCTTGCGCCAGGCGCATTGCAATGGCGCGGCCTAGACCGCGCTTGCGCGCTGCACCGGTGACGAGCGCGACTTTGCCTGCAAGCTTCACGGGCTAGGCCATAAAGCTGTCGAACGGGTCGTTGGGGTGCGCGGTGCCGCGCGTTTCAAGCTGCGCGTAAAGTCCGTCGTCCCAAATGGCTGTTCCAGCGCTGTTGGTGTTCCAATCCATCACGTAGGTGCGGTGCGCAATGCGCCAAACATCCCCGCGCTTTTCCATCCGATCGAGATAGCGGCCGCCCACCACCATATCCGCGCCTTTACCATCCTCGCCAACGCTGTGGTGGTAGGCGCGCACATATGTTTCTGATTTAGCTTCACTATCGCTGCGCAGTTCAATCAGAATATTCGACAAGCTGTGCTGCGTTATCTTAAACGCGGCGAGCCCAGGCATGAGAAAGTCGCAAAATTCCATAGCGGCGCCTTTGAACAAGCCATAATCGACCGTCGCATCGTCCCAATAGGCGGATTTGAGCACGTCCACATTTTGCCGGTCGATGCCGTGACTTGATCGCATCAGGGCATCGGTGATGCCC
>JBCCLR010000274.1:0-3913 GCA_039026755.1 Pseudomonadota bacterium
CGTGCAAAACACGATGGGTGTCACCGCGGTGCATCCGATCCCTGCCGATGTTGTTGCCGGTCAAATTAGCGCCGTGCTGGATGATATCGGCGCGGATGCGATAAAGATTGGCATGCTTGCCAATGCAGATATTTGCCGCAGCGTGGCCGCAGCGCTCTCCGATGTTTTGGTGCCGGTCGTGCTTGACCCAGTGATGGTTGCCACCAGCGGCGACAGGCTGCTCGAAGATGATGCGATTAGTCTCATCACGGATCAATTGGCACCGCGTGCGCAGGTGATTACACCAAATCTTCCAGAATTTGATTTGCTTTGTGGATTGGACATGCCCACCGATGATGCCCGCGTCGCTGCCGCCAAAGACTATGTGAAGCGCACCGGCGCCGCCGTTGCGTTAAAGGGCGGGCATGGCACGGACGTGCGTTTGCGCAATGTTTTAATCACGCCCGGCGGGCTGCATATGAGTGAATATAGCCGGATTAAGAGCCGGCATACACACGGCACGGGTTGCACCTTTTCAAGTGCCATTGCAGCCTTGCTTGCGCGTGGCGAGGCTTTGCCAGAAGCGATGCAGCAGGCGGGTGATTTTGTGCATCAGGCTATTGTCAATGCGCCGGGATTCGGCCAGGGACATGGTCCTTTGGATTTCCTTAACACCTTAAAAAACTAGCTTATTATATATGGTTAAGGCCTGATTTTCGCGTTTAAGAAAAATCGCGATTGACATTCCTCTGGCAAAAGCTGACAAGGCGCGCGGGCCACGCCTCCCCAACGAGGCGCGCGCTCTCTGTGAGGAGAGAAACACATGAAACCTACGCCGCCAGTCCGCCCTGCGCGGGCTGAATTCTCGTCTGGTCCGTGCGCGAAGCCGCCGCACTGGGACCTCAGTTCTCTAGATACCGACAGTCTTGGTCGCTCGCACCGGTCAAAGGTTGGTAAAGCGCGCTTAGCCGCCGCCATTGATGAAACACGCGCTGTGCTCGGGGTGCCGGATGACTATAAAATCGGCATCGTTCCGGCCTCTGATACAGGCGCGTTTGAAATGGCCATGTGGACCATGCTTGGTGCGCGGCCCCTAACGCTCACCGCTTGGGAAAGCTTTGGCAAAGGCTGGGTGACGGATGCGATTAAGCAGCTGAAGCTCGATGCCACGGTGCTTGAAGCGGAGTATGGTGCGTTGCCAGATCTTGGCAGTATTCCCGGCGACAACGACATCGTGTTCACATGGAATGGCACCACCTCTGGCGTGAAAGTACCCAATGGCGATTGGATTAAAGCTGATCGGACCGGCCTGACCTTTTGTGATGCCACCTCTGCTGTGTTCGCCATGGACATGCCGTGGGATAAGCTCGATGTGACCACCTACTCCTGGCAAAAGGTGATGGGCGGTGAGGGCGCGCATGGCGTTATCATTTTATCGCCGCGCGCCGTTGAGCGGCTTGAGAATTATACGCCGCCATGGCCGCTACCGAAAATCTTCCGCCTTACCAAAGGCGGCAAGCTGATCGATGGCATTTTTGTCGGGCAAACCATAAATACTCCATCGATGCTGTGCGTGGAAGATTACCTGTTCGCACTCAACTGGGCGAAATCAATTGGCGGCCTACCGGCGCTCATAAAGCGCTCGCAAGCAAGTTTGGCAGCGATTGAGGCATGGGTCGCTAAAACAGACTGGGTGGATTTTCTTGCTGAACGCCAGGACACGCGGTCAAACACGTCGGTGTGTTTGAAAGTCGTTGATCGCGACGTGGCCAATTGGCCGGCGGAGGCGCAGGCGAAGCTGCCCAAGCGGATTTCAGCGTTGCTAGAGGATGAAGCTGTTGCATTTGACATTGGCGGCTACCGTGATGCACCGCCAGGTCTGCGTATTTGGTGCGGCGCGACCGTCAATACCAGCGATATTGAAGCATTGCTTCCCTGGCTCGACTGGGCCTTTGAAGCCGCAAAATCTGAGCTTTCCTAAAGCTTTACCGTTAAATTTTACGGCGCCTCATGAGCGCGCTCCAACACAGGATATGTCCCATGGTGAAGGTCCTTATTTCCGATAAAATGTCGCCGAAGGCGGCCGAAATTTTTAAACAGCGCGGCGTCGACGTTGATGAAAAGCCCGGCATGAGCAAAGACGAGCTTATCGGGGTTATTGGCGAATATGATGGCCTCGCCATCCGGTCTGCAACAAAAGTCACGCCTGACGTTATTGATGCCGCGCGCAACTTAAAGGTGATTGGCCGTGCCGGCATTGGCGTTGATAATATCAACATTCCGGCCGCCAGCCAAAATGGCATCGTGGTGATGAACACACCGTTCGGCAACTCCATCACCACGGCAGAGCATGCCATTGCAATGATGATGGCGCTCGCACGGCAAATCCCGGAAGCCAACAGCTCCACTCAGGCCAGTAAATGGGAAAAGTCCCGTTTCATGGGCGTTGAGCTGTTTAACAAAACGCTCGGCCTTATCGGCTGCGGCAATATCGGGTCCATCGTGGCCAGCCGCGCCGTTGGCCTGCAAATGAAAGTAATCGCCTATGACCCGTTCTTGTCGGCAGAGCGTGCGGTTGATTTAGGCGTTGAAAAAGTTGAACTCGACGCACTGTTCAGCAGGGCTGATTTTCTAAGTCTGCATACCCCGCTTACCGACAGTACGCGCGGTATTGTCGGCAAAGATGCAATTGCCATGATGAAACCCACTGCACGCATTGTCAACTGCGCGCGTGGCGGCTTGATTGATGAGGCCGCACTGTACGATGCGCTACAGAACAACGCAATTGCGGGCGCAGCGCTTGATGTGTTTGCCAATGAACCAGCGAAGGATAACCCGCTGTTCGGCCTTGATAACTTTATTGCAACGCCGCACCTGGGCGCCTCAACGACGGAGGCGCAGGTTAACGTTGCCATCCAAGTGGCCGAGCAACTTTCTGATTATCTGCTCAGCGGCGCGGTCACAAACGCGTTGAATATGCCGTCGCTATCGGCTGAAGAAGCGCCGCGCGTTAAGCCTTATCTTGAGCTAGCAGAACAGCTGGGCTCTTTTGCCGGTCAGATTACCGAAAGCGAGATTAAATCTGTTACCATTGAGTATGAGGGCCATGTGGGTGAAGTAAATACCCGGCCTGTTACTGCCGCCATCCTATCGGGCATCTTGTCACCATTGATGGACAGCGTGAATATGATCAACGCGCCAATCCTCGCCAAAGACCGCAATATCGAGTTTTCTGAGGTCAAGCACGAGCGCGAAAGCAACTATCAGACGCTGATTACGTTGACGATTGAAACCGCGCGGCAAAAACGCTCCGTCGCCGGCACGTTATCCGCGCGCCGCCAGCCACGCATTGTTGATATCAATGGTGTGGAGATCGAAGCTGAGCTTGGCCCGAATGTCCTCTACATCGCCAATGCTGATAAGCCGGGTTTCATCGGCGCACTCGGCACGGTGCTGGGCAAGCATAACAACAACATCGGCACGTTTTCACTGGGGCGCAAGCAAGAGGGCGGTGATGCACTCGCCATCGTCACCGTCGATAGTGGCATCACCAAGCAATTGCTTGCTGAGATCACAGCGCTTGAGAATGTCCTCAGCGTGAAAGCCCTCGCTTTTTAGACATGGCGTTTTAAAACGCCGCTATTCACTTGACGCCCGGCGGCAGCCAAGTCATCACGCCGTGGAGGGGTGATCCGATGGATGAACGAGCATTAAACAGTGGGCTGTTGCCGCAGGGCTTGCGTGATGGTTTGCCGCCTCAGGCCGGCCACAGCGATGCGGTTGTACGCCGATTGCAAGATCAGTTTCGCAGCAATGGCTATGATCTCGTCGCACCCCCGCTGGTTGAGTTTGAAGATGCTCTGCGCGGCCGGCTGGATGCAGGTCAAGGCGATTCAGACGATGCCTTTCGGCTGCTTGATCCGGCCAGTCAAAA
>JBCCLR010000275.1:0-3901 GCA_039026755.1 Pseudomonadota bacterium
GCGCGAAGTTGGCGCGACCAACAATGTGGATATACGCTCTGGGATCATGGCCAATGGACGCGCAAACGTCATTGTTGGCGCCAGTAATAAAGGCGCGAGCCGCATAGAGATCTTTGCGCTGGATACCAAAACCGGCACGTTGGAAGATATTCTCACTGCGCCGATTAACGCCCGTGTCGAGCAAGAAACCTATGGCTTTTGCTTTTATCAAAGCCGCCGCGATAACAGCCTCTATGCGTTTGTGACAGATAAATCAGGGGCCGTGGAACAATGGCGCATAGGCCCCGAAGGCGCGGGTTTAACCGGCACGTTTGTGCGCAAGCTGCGCGTTCCCAGCCAACCTGAGGGCTGCGTCGCCGATGATGCAAACGCCGTGCTGTATGTTGGTGAAGAAGATATTGGCATTTGGAAATTTTCAGCCGAGCCGGATGCAGGACAGGAGGGAACACTCATTGCGCAAACGGGCCACGCCGGTGCCGATGCGGTACTGACCGCTGATGTGGAGGGCTTGGCGCTGTTCGTGCCGCCTGGTGCGTCCGATACAGACGGTTTTTTGATTGCGTCAAGCCAAGGCAGCGCCAGCTATGCGGTGTTTGATCGCGCGCCGCCGCACCGCCACCGCGGCACCTTTCAAATCGCCTGGCAAGGCCAGTATACGGCTGATACCGATGGGCTCGATGTGAGCGCGGCAAACTTTGGCAATCAGTTTCCCGGCGGCCTGCTGGTGGTGCAAGACGGCATCAATGCCGCTGCCGACCGCACCGAAACATATCAGAACTTCAAGCTCGCCGCGTGGGCGGATGTGGCGCGTGAACTTGGGCTCAATGCACCCTAACCAATGGGGTCAGTAGCGGGTTTCTGGCAGCGGTTTATCAAACTCTCGTGGCCGCCCATCCGGGGTAAGCGCTACGAACGAGAACACCCCTTGCGTGACCTGCTCGGTAAAATCGCTATAGCGGCTGCGGCGCCATGCAGACACGCGAATGCGCATGGAGGTGCGCCCCAAGCGCAGCATTTGCGCATAGAGCGAGACTTCATCGCCCACTTTTACCGGCTTTAAAAATTGCATGCTTTCAATGGCCACCGTTGCGCTGCGCCCTTTAGCCACTTGGGCTGCCAAATTACCAGCGGCCAAATCCATTTGCGAGAGCAGCCAGCCGCCAAAAATATCGCCCGCTGGATTAGTATCTCCCGGCATTGCAATGGTGCGAATAACCGGCTGCATATCGGGCGGCTTGGTTGGCGTCATAGGTTGGCCTGGACATCGTGTTGGACAAAGCGCTCACGCTCCGATGCACATAAGGCCGCAGCCGGTGAAGGCAACTGACGCTGTGGCAGCAGCACAGTATGCAAAGTCTCGTTGGCCGCTTTCTTTAAGACAGGTCTAGGGTTGATGTGCTGTGCGTTATCCCCCTAGGCGTACATCATAAGCCGCGCTACAGTTCTGAAACGTCAGGGCAAAAGCGGAGGCAGGGGTATTGGATCAGCAGGTCAAGAGCGGAGCTGATTCGGCAGATGAGCGAGCTAGCGCTGCAGCGTGGTATGGCCTTGGCGTGTTATTCGTGGCCTACACGTTCTCGTTTGTTGACCGGTCCATACTCTCCTTGCTGGTAGAACCCATCAAACAATCCCTGGGCCTGAGCGATACGCAAGTCAGCCTGTTACACGGCTTGGCTTTCGCCCTCTTTTATACTTTTCTGGGGATCCCCATCGCGCGGCTTGCCGATAGCCGCTCACGCCGCACGATCATTGCAACAGGCATCTTAGTTTGGAGCCTGATGACCGCTGCCTGCGGCCTGGCAGGCCGGTTTGTAACCCTCTTCTTGGCGCGCGTGGGCGTTGGTGTCGGTGAAGCGGCGCTGTCGCCCGCCGCCTTTTCCATGCTGACGGACTTGTTTCCTAAACGACAGCTTGGCCTTGCCATGGGGCTATATTCCATGGGGGTCCAAGTGGGCTCCGGCCTGGCTTTCATCATCGGCGGGATTGCGGTCGGCATGGCGCTGGAGATGGGTTCCATAGATATGCCTTTGATCGGCACGCTCGCGCCGTGGCAAACTATATTTTTTATCGTTGGATTGCCGGGTCTTGTCGTTGCAGCTGTGATGCTGACAGTGCAGGAACCGGCGCGCAAAGCGCAGCCCAAACTGCCCGGTGATGAAAGCTGGCTTGCTGTCTTTAGATTTATTGGGAAAGAGCCGGGGACGTTCATTCTGCACTTTTTGGGTTTTGCCGCGCTTGGTCTCTTATTCAATGGGTTCATTGCCTGGACGCCGAGTTTTTTTATCCGTACGTTTGGCATGACACCGGGGACCGCAGGGCCTCTGCTCGGCAGTTTGATCCTAGTTCTGGGCAGTGCCGGGATCGTGGCAGGCGGTGCCTATAGTGACCGCTTATTCAAGTCCGGACGCACCGCTGCGCCAATTATCTCGGCGCGCCTAGCCGCCATCGTACTCATCCCGCTCTCCATCGCTGCGCCGCTGATGCCTTCGTTTTATCTCTGCGCCGCCTTGTTCGCGGTGTTCTTCTTTTTTGCAGCCTTTCCCTATGGCTGTGCGGCTGCCGCCATCCAGATGGCCGCGCCGCCGCATTTGCGTGCACAGATGTCAGCCATCTATCTGTTTTTTCTCAACATGATTGGCACGGGCTTTGGCCCGACCGCCATTGCCTTGACGACCGACTATGCGCTTGGCGATGCGCGCCAATTGGGCGTTTCCATGGCGATTATTGGCGGGCTATCGGCGCTGCTTGGGGCCTTTATTTTAGATCGCTGCACAGCGCCATTTGCTGGCAGTGTTAATCGCCGCGCGCACGAATAGGCGCGGGCGGTATAGAGCGATCGCCTCTGCGATCAGCGTTCATCAGAAAATCGATTATAGTGATCAATTGGATGAATTTATGTAATCGGCCTGAGTGAAAGCATCGATTAAAGCGAGCAAAACAATCACTTTCACAAGTAATCACGTAATAGATAGCGTAGCTGTGACAGAGATGAATTGGTGCCTTGATCGCCAGGAGCCGGAAAATCGTTTCGGTATGAGGTGCTAATTTCAACATAAGGTGTGCTGAATACTGCGACCTTTGGGGAGATTTCTGTTTTTAACGCCGTACCCTCATACTGTGAAAAGGACAGTCCAATGCATAAATTTATCAAAGCATCCTTGCTGGTGTCTGCTGCGGCCGTTGGCTTGAGCAGCGCCAATGCTGTTGCCGGTGGTTTTCACGATCGCTACGCCACGTCCGCGCAGGCCAAAACCAACCAATTCTGGTGGCCTAAGCAGCTTGACCTGACCGTGTTGCGGCAGAACGCAAGCACCCACAATCCCATGGGCGCAGATTTTGAGTATGCGGAAGAATTCGCAAGCCTCGACCTCGATGCACTGAAGTCTGAAATCGATGCTTTGCTCACCACCTCGCAAGACTGGTGGCCGGCGGACTATGGCAACTATGGCCCGTTCTTCATCCGCATGGCGTGGCACAGTGCCGGCACCTATCGTACGTCCGATGGCCGCGGCGGGGCCGCCGGCGGCATGCAGCGGTTTGAACCCTTAAACAGCTGGCCCGACAATGCCAATCTCGACAAAGCGCGCCGTCTGCTGTGGCCGATTAAACAGAAATATGGCCGCAAAATTTCCTGGGCGGACTTGATGATTTTGGCTGGCAACGTTGCCATGGAAAATATGGGCTTTAAAACCTTTGGCTTTGCCGGTGGCCGCGAAGACGCATGGCAGCCTGACCTTGTTTATTGGGGTCCGGAAAAAGAGTTTCTGGCCGATGAACGCTATAGCGGCGACCGTAAGCTCGCCCGTCCGCTGGCCGCAGTTCAAATGGGGCTGATCTATGTGAACCCTGAAGGGCCGAACGGCAATCCTGACCCGCTGGCCGCAGCCCGCGATATTCGCGA
>JBCCLR010000276.1:0-3899 GCA_039026755.1 Pseudomonadota bacterium
GCATTGCAGACTTGAGGCATGGCTAACTGATTCACCTTGCGTTGATCATAATTGGCCCCGTTGTGGCCACTGGTAGCGACCAAAGTCCATGCTGTAATCAAAATTTCATAAATATCAGAACGCTAGGGTTTTGCTTGGTGAAAAAGCGCGTAAACGACTTGAATATGCTGGTCTTGGCAAATCCCAGAATGGCGCAATAAAACTGTCATGCATGGCTCCTAAGTAGCGGCTCAAAGCGTTGGCGACCTGAAATGTCGACGTGTGAAGCTGAATTTTCCAAAGGGGTTTTTCCATGAAAATTGTTCGTTCCATTCTGCTCGCCGGCACGGCACTTGGGCTTGCAGCTTGCGGTGCTGATGACGTGGCTTCACCAGGTGAAGGTACGCTGGTTGTCGTCACGCCAGCACCGGCGCCAACCACTCCGGCGCCAACGCCGACACCAACGCCGCCGGCCCCTGGCGTCGGCAATCCCGCGGATGATTGCCCTACTGGTACGGGGCGGCTTGGCACGATAAACATCGGCGGAGATGCCACCCAGCAACTGCGCATTTGTCAAATCTCCGGCACGCTCACCGGAAATATTGTAATCGAAGACATTCCTGGCGTTATCTATTCTCTCGGCGGTACAGTGCGCGTGGGCCGCGATATTGGCGCTGATGGGAATGATCCGAACGGGTCTGCGGCCACCCTGACGATTGACCCCGGTGTGGTGATCTTTGGATCTTCTGGTGCTGATGCGTTGGTTATTAACCGTGGCTCCCAAATCTTTGCTGAAGGCACGCCGACGAGCCCGGTCATTTTCACAAGCCGGGCGAATGTCGAAGGGACTTCCGGTGTAGACAGTATCGGTCAATGGGGCGGACTGGTTATTTTGGGCCGCGCCCCACAGGCGGTCTGCCTCGCGGCTGGCGCGACGCCCGGCAGCGTTGATTGCGAAAACGAAATCGAGGGTGTCGCCGGCGCGCTTTACGGCGGAGATTTACCCGCTGACAGCAGTGGACGCTTGCAATATGTGCAAGTGCGCTATCCCGGCTTTGAAGTCACCCAAGGTAATGAGCTGAACGGGATTTCCCTTGGCGGCGTTGGTAGCGGTACATTCTTCCAAAACGTGCAGGTCCACAATAGTTCTGATGACGGCATTGAATGGTTTGGCGGACGCATCAATTCTGCATTCCTGGTGCTCACCGGGATCGACGATGATTCGCTCGATGTTGACGAAGGCTTTAAAGGCGCGGCGCAATTTGTGTTGGTCGCGCAGCGTCAAAATGGCGGCGACCATATTATCGAGGGCGATTCAGATGGGAATGAGAACCTGGCGCCCAGAACCAATTTTGTGCTCTCCAATGTGACCTTCCTTGGTGGTGGCCCGAGCGTCGACACAGCGATCCTGTTTCGAGGCTCCATGGACGCGACACTTGCCAATGCGATTGTTACGAGCCCTGCAGCATGTTTGGATATCGACGGCGACTTTACGCTCGATCCGGCGGATGCAATGCTGGATGAGAACGGTCCACCCGTCTTTAGTTCGGTCTTCTTTGATTGTTCGGCAGCGGTCGTTGCTGATGGCAACGAGGCAGGCGTTCAGGCACTGCTAGATGCGGATGCAAACAACGAAAGCGACGGTACGGCGGCGTTGGTTGATAATCTGTTTCCAGGTGCAACGGAACAAGCCGTCACAGCAGCCGACCCGACAGGCATTGATAGCAGTTTTGTGGCCGCCGATTACATTGGTGCTTTTGAAGATGCCAATGATCGCTGGTTTGATGGATGGACCTGCGGCGTTGGCGGCGGCACGGCTTGTGAAACCCCGCCGGTGCCCGCTGCATCTGTTGTGTCGAGCGGTAGCTAGGCTCTCTTTTTTCGAGTTTGAAGAGAGGGCCGTTCATTGCGCACGGCCCTCTTGTTCATATCACCTGAGCCAAACGCATAAGCACATACGGCCAAATATTTAGGATCATGGGCATGAAATCCGCATTCATTGGAAGCTTTTTGCTAGCCTCCTCGGCGCTCGTTACGCCCGAAGTGTTCGCACAAGTGAGCAAAGACGCTGCTGCAGATGCGGCGAGTGAGGCGCCGCAAGCTGACCCGGCCGCGCCGGAGGGTACGCCGCAGGAGCCAGAGGTCGAAATCTCCGGCCCGATTGGCGGGCTTGAGGAAATTGTGGTGCGCGGTAAGTTTATCCCTGACGTGGTTCGGGCTAATCCTGTGGTTGTCTCGGTCCTCACATCCGCGCAAATTGAACGGACAGGCGATGGCGATATCGCAGGCGCGCTGAAGCGCGTAACGGGTTTGTCGCTTGTTGGTGGCCGCTTTGTATATGTGCGGGGTTTGGGTGAGCGCTATTCATCGGCGCTCCTAAACGGTCTACCTTTGCCGTCTCCCGAGCCACTGCGCCGGGTCGTACCGCTCGATTTGTTTCCCTCAAGCATCATTGCCAGTTCAGCGGTGCAGAAAACATATTCACCGCGGTTCCCCGGCGAGTTTGGTGGCGGTGCGATTAACTTGACCACGAAATCCGCGCCGGATGAGCCGTTTTTAACGATCGCCACGACGGTGGGCGGCAACACGCAAACCACAGGCGAATTGGGCTACACCTATTTCGGTAGCAGCACGGACTGGACTGGCTTTGACAGCGGTACACGTGACGTTCCAGGATCTTTGCAGCGCGCGTTTGAGCGGCGCAGCCGCGTTGATGTTAACAGCCCAGATTTTACGGAAGCAGAAGTTGTCGCAATCACGCAGAGCTTACAAAACGCGTCAACCAATCTGATTCAACGCAACAACAACATCCCGGTGGATGGCGCGATTGATATTACCGGCGGCACGCGCTTTGATGTCGGCGATGATTCAGTCATTGGTGTGTTTGCTAATTTTGGTTGGGACAATCAGTGGCGCACGCGCGGCGGTGTGCAGCAAGTCGGTACGCTGGGTGACGACGTGCTTCGAACGCCGGTCGATTTTGACTATTTAACCACGCTGAACCGCATCATTGTGAATGGCACTCTCGGCTTTGTCGCAGAAGTTGGCGAGCACACGTTGCGCTGGACCAATGTTTATATTCGAGACAGTGTCAAAGAAGCGCAAATTCGGACTGGCGTTAACAACAACACTGTCGGTGAAGACCTGATAAACCAAAACAATACCGCGTGGTTTGAGCGCCAGCTGATTGATACACAGTTAGTTGGCGAATTTCGCTGGGGTGATTGGGGCTTGGATGTGCGCGGCACATATGCAGAGTCTTCTCGTAATGCGCCCTATGAGCGCCAGAACAATTACGTGTTCAACGATACAATAGGTGACTTTGTAAATGACCTGCAGAGCCCGGGGCATGGCAGTACCATCAATTTCTCCGACCTTACGGATGAAGTCTTGGCCGGCGGAATAGATGCGTTTTATGATGTGCCGTGGGATCGCCCAACGAAGGTCACGGTTGGCTATGCGTATTTAGACAATACGCGCAACGCCACCCGCCGCACATTCCGCTATTTCCCGCAGGATGGTATTCCTCTGGAGGTCGCGCAGCAGCGTCCGGATTTCCTCTTGTCTGATTTTAACGCTGCGAATTTTGGTGTGCTCTTGCAAGAGACGACAGCGGCAATTGACCTTGGCGCGCCGTCCTATGACGCTGGCTTGACCGTGAACGCTGCTTATTTGCAGGTGGAAGCCGAGCTGCTGGACGGTGTTAGTGTTACAACCGGTGTGCGTTATGAAGATGCCACCCAGACCGTCACGCCATTGCCGCTTTTTGCCACCGATGATTTGGTGCTTGCAAATGATGCAGCCTTGCCAGACGGCGTAACCCCAAGCGTTGTCAATACCAGGCTTGAGAACGACTATTTTCTGCCGGCCCTTACCCTTACCTACAATTTTTATGACGATATGCAGGTGCGCCTTGGCGC
>JBCCLR010000277.1:0-3894 GCA_039026755.1 Pseudomonadota bacterium
GGGCTTTATGAAAACTCTGTTCTTCGCCGGCATTGCCGCGCTTTCCACTCTTTCTGTCGCGCAGGCTGCTAGCATTGTTACTGCGCCTGCTCCAGGGCTAAACTCGCAAACGGAAATTGATTTCTACGCATCGCGCGGCGGCGGACCTGACTTTTTTCAGAATTTTGAGACCGGCTTCTCCGGCGAACAACTGGTCAACGGTTCCGTCGGTAACGGCCTGAGCATTAGCGGCATTGGTCAAGGCGGCACGCCGCCAAAGATTGAGAGCGGCGATGGCTCAATTGGGGGATCAAACCCAATTGACCGCTTCGCCCTAGAGCTGGCGGATGACGGTTCGTTTACAGGCCAAAATTCACTTGTTTTGACGTTTGACCAGCCGCTTGCCTATTTGAGTTTCTTTATGATCGATGCGACGGTCCACCAGATTACGGCTGGCGGACTGACCGACAACACAAGCGGCAGCGGGGCCAGTGGAGACAATGCTACCTTTAACGCGATTGCTTTTGAGCCCAACGAGAATGTGACGCAAGTATCGTGGCTTTACAATGCCGGCGGAAGCCAAGGCTGGGCTATCGACAATATCGGCTATGGCTTTCAGCGCGTGCCGCCCATTCCCGTACCGGCGGCATTGCCGCTGTTTGCTTCTGCGGTTGTGGGCTTTGGCGTCCTCCAGAGGCTACGACGACGCGCTTAGCACAGTTCGACGGGATTGCCGCCGGGCACTGGCCGGCGCTCTCGCATGGCCGTTGTTTTGTCGTTTTGACACTTGGGCGGCATTGGGCCGCCCTGTTTTTACCTGCTCGCCAAAGCAGCATATTGATCGGGGCAATTTAACGCCCGCAGCCTGTGTTGATGCGTCGTAACGCGTTTCCCGCTCGATCACAAAAATGTGGAGTTTGACGCCGGTGCACTCATTTCGCTAGCCTTCGCGTTATGCTCTCCGCCACGCTCACTATCGCAAACATCGCGGGCTGCACCGCGTGCACTGACTTACCACTCGGCCCGCGCCCGATTACGCAGCTTTCGCCCAAGGCGCGTATCCTCATCGCCAGCCAAGCGCCCGGACGCATTGCGCATATGAGCGGCGTGCCATTTCAAGACCCGTCTGGGCGGAATTTACGGCGCTGGCTCGGCATGGAGGAGGCGGCGTTTTATGACCCGGATATCTTGGCCATTCTGCCCATGGGCTTTTGCTACCCCGGCAAACAGGGCGGCGGGGATGCGCCGCCGCGGCCGTTGTGCGCAGCGACCTGGCGAGATCTGGGACTGGCCTACTTGCAGTCAATTGAGCTCATCTTAATCATTGGCCGGCATTCCCTGGCCTGGCATTTACCGCACCTGAAAAGCCAGGCAATCACCACGCTGGCGCGGCAACAAATTGATGTGACGCACCCGCGTGCGCGGCTGCCTGTTGCCACGCGGCAAGCGTTCGTGCTGCCGCACCCCTCCCCGCGCACAACGCCGTGGCGCAAGGCCAACCCCTGGTTTGAGGCTGAAATGGTGCCACGCCTGCGCAGGGCTGTGGCCTCTGTGATGGCAGCGCAGGATGTAAAGCGGAAATCCCCAATGGCAGAGACACGCTTAATCGCTTAGCGGATGCTGACATTTCTTGGGCGCTTCGTACGCGTTGCAACGCACTAGTGTCTAACCGTCACAGCTCTTTGAAGAAGATTATGCCATGCCCACCAAACGCACCGCCCGCAACGTAGGCCGTATTGCCAAGCACGCCTGCGTGGCTGGCCTATTGGCTTTGGCGGCCTGTTCAAATGAGCCGGCAGGCCAGGCACCAGCTAGCGAAAGCCTCGAAGCGCGCGCGGCAAGAGTGCACGAGGCCGCCGTGGTCATCGACACGGAAATTGATCTGCGCTTTGACCTTTATGCCGATGAAACAAAAGACCCGGCGCAAGAAAAAGACTGGCAGTTCACCATTCCGAAAATGCAGGCCGGCGGCATGGATGCAGCCGTCTTCGCCGTCTATGTGCCGCAAGAAGAACGCACCCCTGAAGGCTATGCAAAGAGCTATGCAGGCGGGCGCAAGAAGCTGGCCGCTTTTCAGCGTATGCTCGCCGAAAACCCCGATGAGATCGAACTGGCCCGCACCGCTGATGATGTTGAGCGTATCGTCGCCAGCGGCAAGCGGGCGGCCATGCTCGGCATGGTGAATGCCAATGTGCTTGGGCCGGAGCTGGAATGGCTTGACCTCTATGACGATGCCGGTTTGGTCTATATCGGCTTCACGCACGCCGGGCATAATCACCTGTCGGATTCGGCCCGGCCAGCGCCGCGGTTGGGCGATGCGGAGGCGGAGCATGGCGGCCTATCGCCAATCGGTGTGCAGCTGATTGCTGAAATGAACCGGCGCGGCATTCTTGTCGATGTCAGCCAAATCAGCGCTGCCGCGCTCATGCAAGCTGCCGACGTTTCACAGGCGCCAATTATTGCCAGTCACTCCTCTGTGTATGCCCTGGTGCCGACGGCACGCAACATCACCGACGAAGGCCTGGAGGCCATCAAGCGCACCGGCGGCGTTATCCAAGTCGTGGCGTTCCGCAGCTTCATCCTCGACACCTATGACGAACTGCAAGCTGGCATCGCCAAGGTGCGCGAACAATATGGGCTGACCCCTGAAATGGACCCCTCGAGCCTTGAGCCCGACGTACTCAAAAAATTCATCAAAGACTATGGCAGCGTCATCCTCACCATGCCGCTACCAACTGTTAGTCAATACGTCGACC
This sequence comes from Pseudomonadota bacterium, assembly GCA_039026755.1. GTDB lineage: Bacteria > Pseudomonadota > Alphaproteobacteria > Sphingomonadales > CAKZYD01 > CAKZYD01. The sequence goes on from JBCCLR010000277.1 coordinate 2,736, forward strand.
ACATTGAGTATGCCGTGAACGTGATCGGCATTGACCATGTCGGCATCTCCTCAGACTTTGAACATGGCGGCGGCATTGATGGCTGGTATGATGTCAGCGAGGTGGGCAACGTGACGCGAGAACTTTTAAAGCGCGGCTATTCTGAAGCGGATGCGGCAAAGATTTTAGGCGGGAATTTCCTGCGCGTCATGCGCGAGGCACAGGCCGTTGCCGAGCAGCTAACTGCAAGCTGAAGCAAGCGGGCGCAGGCCAACTACCTGCCCCCAAACCTTCTCTGCTTTAAATGCCTACGTCCCTATGCGCTTGCAGAGCGCCTGCCGCGCAGGACGAAGCCAAACGCACCAAGCACCATGCCAAACACTGGCATCACCGCAGGGATGGGAATTTCAGATACGCCGCCCACTTGACCAGGGTCAAACACTGGACCACCGCCGCCTTGGTTACCGAGCACACTGCCTTCCAGCCGGAACAGCGGTGCGCGACTGGTCAACTGACCCTGCCAACTGGCGCCCTGGTCGCTACTTTCGAAATATCTATAGCTGCCCGGGCTCGACGCGCTTTCGAGCAGTTCAAGCGGGCTCGGATAGGTCACGTTGAGCCCAAACGTATAGTCCCAAGAGTTGAAAGCGTTGGGCCCAAGAAACCGCGATTCAAACGACAAGTAATACGTCGAATTGGGCAGCAGGGTCACGGGAGACACGAAGTTAGACGTGCGCTCTTTCGTCACGAGAAAATTGAACCCGAGGCCCAGAGAAGGCGAGCTTTGAAGCGGGACCACTTCCCCAATTGCTGCGCCAGGTCCATTGTTGACCTGCGGTCGGATACGGATGTCCAGCAATGCCAAAGGCGATGATGAGCGGCTGTCAAATAAACCTGTTATCGAGTTCACTTGATATCCCGTGGACCCGGTATTGAAGGTCCAGGCCCACCAATTGAAAGCATCAAGCTGGCCCTCTGATGTTTCAAATATCGGCAAAACCGGGTTAAGAATTGGCGCAGTTTCCAGTACCGAAATCGCCCGCGCCTTTGCAGGAACGAATGCAAGCAATATGCTGGCAACAAAACAGGCCATGACATGCGGTAGCGGACTTGGCGCGGTTGTGCGCACTCTATCAGCATGACAATGAAAGCGTGTAGTCATTCAAATCCTCCAAAAAAA
>JBCCLR010000278.1:0-3869 GCA_039026755.1 Pseudomonadota bacterium
CTACATCACTCACCCCCACGCGCGCTCCGTAAGCGCTATGATAACTCGCAATCTTACCCTTCGGATTATAGCCAATAAAGGCTTCGGTTGGACGGCCGAAGTCGCCTAAAATTGCACGCATTAGCCGTGCAAAAACGGTCAGTGCAATTTCATTGCAGCTGCCGTAATCCTCTTCGTGTATAGGATGGCCAAAGGACAGCCGGACACGTGATGCAGATGTATCGAGGTCAACCACCATGGTACTATGGAAAATCGCAAAGTACTGCTCAAACAGTCGCAGTGCGTGGGTGCCGGTGCGGGCCAGAAATACCAGCTGCTCGATACCGTTAAAGAGCCCAAACGGAGCGGCTTGGCCAAGGTCAAGTGTGGGACACCTTGACCCACAATCCTGGACAATTCTGTTCATTAGGATTGGGCCAAGCAAGGACGAAACACGTCGCTGGCCTTTAAGCACACCTTCAAAAGGTACACCGATAAGGTCTTCCATTTCATCTTTTGGAATTTTGTGCATCAAGCCGTATTGCATCGGGATGGCAAGCGTCGCTGACCCAATTGTGCTTTCGGCTTTTGATTTACTTGGCGTGGCCATAACTGGTTCTAAGCCTTCATTCGGTATCTACGTCAACGGATCGCTGAATTGACGCAAATGCGACACAAACTCTTTCATGATCGGTGTCTGATACACATCAATATGGCTGACGATCCAAAGCGACCCCGTGTGCTGGCTGGCTTGCGTCAGCACCTCAACCAGATCGGACATGGGCTCAGCATCTAACGCCGAGACCAATCCAAGCCCAAGACCCGCCTGAACATGATGCAGGACAACGGTTGGATCACCAGTTTCGAGCGCCAAGCCATCAGGTCCTAGATGCTTCCAGACTTGTTGCTCCAGAGCTCCTGTAGCATCTTTCTTTTGGCGCCCAATAAACCTGTGCGACGCTAAGTCTTCAAAACGTGTCGGCACACCTTTTTCATCAAGGTAGCGTTTGTGCGCGTAGAGCCCGATGGCAAAGTCTCGAAAAGGCACAACCACATAGTCGGGATTATGCGGCTTATCACCCGCACGTACAGCGATGTGCGCATGACCACGCTCTAATTTTGCGACGTCCACAACCGCATCATATGTGATTTGGACTCGCGGGTAACGCGCGGCAAAACTGCTTATTGCCGGAGCAAGGATTGCAGCGGCGCGAGACAGTGCGGAAATTCTCAGCCTGCCTTGTAACTGACCATCTTGTGCCACAAGATTTGCAGCAAAGGCGCTGAATAGGCTTTCAGCCTTTTCAGCAACGTCCATCATCTCAGCACCGTGTTCTGTCAGCGAATAGCCGTCTTTATGCCGAATGAATAATTTCGTATCGAGCCCTCGCTCAAGCGTATCTATGTGTCTACTCACTGTTGCGCGATGAACCTGCATAGCTTGCGCAGCTGCTTTCACTGTTCCCAATCTGCCAACCAGTAAAGCGGTTCGCATTTCCGACCATAGTTCCATGAATGCCTCCCGAAGCGGGCCTTTTTGCTTTGCACAATCAGTCTATAAAAATTGTAATTTCGTGCCAAAAAAACAGCGTCAGACTACTCCAGTAAGCCGCAGTATTTGGCGTTTATTGGTGATTTCATAGGCTTGTTTTCGCGCACATATATGCGCATTTATTGACATCGCGCGGGCATACCGCTGCGTAAAAAAAAGCGGGAACTGAACCGAACCGCTTGACACGAATAAAGCATGACGACGTCGTGAAACGCCCGCGCTGCCCAACGCAGCACGAACGTTTCACACTGATTTCAATTGCCGCTTAGCAAAGCGCCATCCCTATTCCGCAGCGACGTCAGCGACGTGAACATGTTGCGATATCAGCCCAGTGGCGACGCGCGGTGCTGAAGCACGGTGGCGGCTGACTAAACCGGGCGGCTTTGGCAACTGCGCTATTCGCGACAACAGCAAAAACGCCATCAAAATCTCAAACACGATCAGAACGACCGGACCTATGAGTTTACCGCCCCAATATTGCACCAGCACCGGCATGAACGAGTTGCGATAGAACATCAGGTTTTTTGCAACCTCATCCTCACCTTCTGTAAGCCTAAATAACGTCGTTGGATGCATGGCGCGCTGCTCTTCAGGCCAGCCTGCATGACGCCCCAAATGCCATCCCACTGGGCTCAAGACCTCATCGGCAAAGTTTACGCTTTCCTGGTCGGTCACCACGGCAGAGATTTGCATATAATTTGATAGAAACGCCATTACCGCCGCGATACCGACAAGATGGTCAACCTCAGTGTCAGAAAAGTTGCGTTCTAAGTCCGCTATGGTTTGATCGTCTATTTGGCTCGGCAGTGTCAGCGCACTTTTGATAAAACTAAAAGATGCCGTTTTTCGATCATCAAATTCCGTACCCGTGTCAAACAGGTAGGTCTTTTGGATCTCCTCGTGGGTGCGGCCATGGTATAACATCCCGAGCGCACCATGTGTTTGGCAATGCTTGCAATCAGAGGCTTTCATGCCAACCAAAAAGTGCTCCCAAGTGGTTCCCACATCAAACACATGCTCGTTGAAGATCATCCAATCCCATCCGAGATAGGGAAAAGACAATTTTGGCGACAGAATAGGCGATTCAAAAAACTGCCGCTTTTGGAAGCCAGAAGATGTTTCCTGCTTTTTTTGGCGAAGCGCTTTGCGCTGCGGCGCAAAATTTGTGAACAGTGGCTTGGGGTGGAGCGCAGGGTCAGCAACATAGCCTGTGCCATAAAGCACATTCAACGTCGCTCCATAGCTATTGACCAGCATGATATCGACGATTTCGCGATCATCAAAATGCAGCCGCAATTCAGCAATGTCCGCCGCGTTTATCTTAACGGGCAGCAGGCCGGCGCGCTGCGAGAAGCGCAGGCGCGCACTGTCTGGCTTCGAAAGCGCTCCTTCATCGAGGCGGTATAAATCGCGCATCCGATCTTCCGATAGTCCTAGGGCGACCAGTTTGTGTTGCGCCAGTGCCTCCAGCGACGGGTTTTCGGCGGCAAGTGCGTTTTGCAGAAAGATTTCCCAGGTCTCAATTTTGGAAAGCTTTGACTGCGTCCACAAAACGTCCTGCAGCTCATCGGCATATTGCAGATAATCTTCCCATGTTTCGATAGAGGCGTAGAAAATCTCTTTAATCTGCGGCAACGCTTGCTCGGCCGGCGGCGCTGCTCGTACTGGACTGGCAAACGGCAAGAACAACAGCGCCGCTGCAACACAACAAGATCTAAAAATAGGCGCGCTGCGATCAGTATTAGGCAACATCGGCTTGTCCTTTCATGCGCAGCACATAGGACCAGACAAACAGTATTTGAATGATAAAGCAGGGCAGTACCTTAGACAAAGGATCGCCCACAAAGATGTGGCTTGCTGCGGCGCCAACCAGCGATGCCGCCATCGCGCCAAAGGCCCAGTCTTGCAGGAATGGAAAAACCCGCTGATAGATGCAAACAACCCCGATCAGGTAGCCGCCGCCAATAATCATTGAGAAGTATTCCGGATAACCCAGGCGCAGCATGTCCGCGCCCATGCCGCCAGCCAAATTTGCAAGACCAGCGGCGGTAAAAAATAAAGCGATAATGCCTTGCAAAACCTGCTGCAGACGTAGTGCGCTGGACACTTTGCCTGACGGTTTCAAGGAGCTATCGGTTGAGACTGTCGTATCCATACTGAAGAACCTCCTAATCCTGACGGGAACTCTACAAGAGCTCATGTTCCGCAAAGTAGTCCGTTTTACAGTACAAAAAAATACAATGATAATTTTGATTTAAATCAATTTTCAAATCAAATATTATTTGAGGTCAATTTACGACAAAATTTAACATATTTCTGCCGTTATTTATAATACGAA
>JBCCLR010000279.1:0-3868 GCA_039026755.1 Pseudomonadota bacterium
GCTCGTGAACGGGCGAATTGGGTACCGGACTAGTTTTGGCGAGGTCTCACTGTTTGCAAACAACCTGCTGAATGACCGGTTTTTCTTAAACCGCTTTACCCAGGCGATCGATACCGAAACCAGTGACGTCATTCCAACGGTCCCCGCGAGCTTTACGGTGAACGATCCAAGATTATGGGGTGTGGAAGCGCGGTTTGCGTTTTGAGCAATATGACGGGCCGGCGTGTTGGGCACATGGGCAGGGTTTTGGCGCGCGCGTGCCGACCTTCGGGTGGGGGTCAGCTATTATGTTGATGTTGAACGTTTGCGGTAAAACTTGGATGTGAAGCGCCGGTCTAAGCCGCTATTTTCTCATGGTGGCCGTGTGGTGGTGATGGCTGCTCGCCGGCAGTGGGATGCACTTGGCTGGTCGCGCCTGAGCGGCACCTCCAGCATACGATAATCGCAATCACGAGCAACGTGGCTTCAAGCAGAAATACCCCATGATAGCCGTTCTTAACCCCGCCCCCAGCGTGTTCGGGCATTGCGGCGATAATATCTCTAATTGCGCCGCCCAGGGCGATTGCCACGCCCGCTGCCGTTGCTTGCACCGCGCCCCAAACGCCGAGGGCAAGCCCGGTTTGTTCTGCCTTGCTAGACCTGATTGTTGCGGTCAAAGTGCCGTGCGCAAAAAGCCCTGTACCAAAGCCGATAGCGAATGTCCCGGCGAGGAATAACGGCAATATGATATGCGAACTGGAGAGAATAATGGCGGCAAAGCCAGGAAGGCCGACGACGAGCCCGATCAGCGCAAGGCGCATAGGGTCAGCATGCGCGCGGGTTAAGATGCGCGATGCGAGCGCAAAGCCAATCAGCCCACCTATGGCAAACGTGGCGGTGAGCCGGGTTGTGGCTGCGACCGACATCCCAAGGACCTGTCCGCCATAGGGCTCTAGCACGACATCAGCCATGCCAAAGCCAAGTGTGCCAAGCCCGATGATGATGAGACGGCGCGTTGTGCTGTCGCCGGCAATAAAGGCCCGCCAAGCTGCTTTAAAATCGTCATCCGGGGCAGGGCGAGTGGCCCGGCTACGGTCGCGCGGCTCTTGTTTCCACACTGCAATGACGTTGATGATGAGGGTCAAGACGGCGGTGGCTTGGATCACCTGGATCAGCCTGCCTGGGCTGTAGTTGGTTAAAATTGCGCCGAAAATAAGCGCACTGAGCATCATGCCGATCAGCAGCATCACGTACATCAGGCCAACCACATTGGCTTCATTTTTGGGGCCAGCCAAGTCGGTCGCAAGCGCCAAGCCCACGGTCTGGACCATATGCGCGCCGATGCCGACCAAGAGGAACGCGATGCCGGCGCTGCAAATGCCGATCCACGGCGGCAGATTTGCTGCATCCATATAGCCTGATAGCACCAGAAGCGCGAATGGCATCACCGCAAAGCCAGCGAACTGATACATCGAACCTCGCCAAATAAATGGGACCCGGCGCCAACCTAGCGCGGAGACATGGACGTCTGATTTGAAGCCGATAAGCGCCCTGAACGGCGCAAACACCAGCGGCAGGGAAAACATGACGCCGACGATGGATGCGGGTACACCTAGTTCAACAATCATCACGCGATTGAGTGTGCCAGCAAGGAGGACAAGCGCCATGCCGACGGAGACTTGAAACAAAGACAATCGAAGCAGGCGGCTCAAGGGCACGTCCGCAGTCGCAATATCGGCGAACGGCAGCATGCGCGGGCTAAGCCGGGTTAATTTGGTGAGGGCAAAGTTTCGATACTGGTCAAGCATGATAAAAACTGCTCAGACACGATAAAAAATCAGTGCCCCATTTAGCCAGATGTACTAAGCGCTCGATATGCCCACTGCGTGCGCAGGCGGCAAATTATCCCTGCCCAGTGAATGCGCCGCCGCCTTTGCATTTTTCATCCCGCGGGACGTACAAAGGCGGCGGTGCTATCTCTGACCTTGCAATGGGTCGCTAATCAAGCGAAGCTGTTTTTACCAGCTTGTTATCGTTAAAAACGATTTTTCCAGTGCGGCCATCTGGTAGACTCACCAGCCCAGATGTCGGCTCCCCAGTGGTTGATCTTTCGAGCACCACTTGCGCGCCATCGATCGAGGCCATCTTGTCTGTTGAACCCATTTTACGGCCGGACAGGAAGTCATTCACCCAGGTCGTATTGGTGACAATTCCGACATGGACAGAAAACGAGCCGACTGCGACTGCGCCCAGGAAGATAGGCAGACCAACCGTTGGATTAACGACCAGCCACATTCTTGAATTAATCATGGCATATTCTCCTTCGTTAGCCGAGCCACGGGGTGGTTATGGCAACAAGAACATGCGCAAGCGCAGATACAACACCAAATATTCTTGTGCCATCCACAAGTTGGCTATGTAACTCTTCCGCCTCCGACAGGGTTAATCCAGTCGGAAATACTTTTTCGGGATCACTCATAAAGGTCCCCTCCTTTCGTGCGTTTGGTCAGAGCCTATAAGAGCAAATGCTGCCCAAATTTGCTGGCCCAGTAGTTACAAACATGATGCATCAGATGCCAGATTCGCAGCCCCTAAAACATCGTTGAGAGGTAAGCCAGTTATGAGCTCACTTCCCTTGCAGTACGCGCGTCAGTCTATGGCCATTAGGCACATAGAAACCATCAGCGCGTGCTATATTGTCATAACTAAATGACAGTTTCAACTGTCAATATTTTTAGACATACATTTTTTATTTTGGTTTTGCGAAATGGCGCCTGCGACCAAAACGGGTGCTTTGGCACTGGCGGAGTGGTGCGCCAAAGGGGGTTTGCCGCATATGAGTTTTATACTATGTTGTGAAATAGTTCTGATTGAACCGGAGTCCAGGTGTGCGTGTTTGTCAGGTATACGTGTTTGATGCTGTACCGGGTGGATTAGCGCATCTTAATGTCCGGATGGACAGTATTTGATAATCCTGTAGCCCGCAAAAGCTACGCCAGCGCAGAGAGGAGAGCCTCATGACAATGACATTCACCCGGCTTTATGAAACCGAAGCCATAGCAAACGAGGTCGCGGCCAAGGTAAAGGCAATTGATTTTGTCGAGCGCAGTATTGATGTCATAGCTATGCCTATGGAGGGCGAACCGATTTTGCCTATTGCGGGTACACTTGGTCGCCTTGGCGTCTATGAGACGGCAGCGGCCAAATATGCGGCGAAGATGATGCCGGGTAATGCTCTTGTGGTTGTTCGGGCCCCATTTGGGACTGGCGGCCGCGTGCCGGCTGTGTTGGACTCAGTGTCTTCAATTGACGCTGGTGTCGCCTCTGAAGCCAATCTTGGTGCCCGCAAAATGGCGCCAGACAATATCATTCGGGTCTCTGGTACGCGCTCAATCATTCGTAAGTCAGGCACGTCATCTATCACCAAGAAACGTGCAAAACCGCGCACGAAACCCTATAAAAGCCCAACGCCATTTCTCGGCATTACAGCGATTATAAAAACCAAGAAGAAGGCGCGCCGCCCATCGAATGGGCCGCTGACGAAATGGCTGTTGCCGCTTGTCGTTTCGCGCTGATCGCTTTAGCGCCCTAACAGCGGCGTTAATTTTTACCCATCATGCGTGCTGCCAATCAGGAGCACGCAGATTTCTGCATCCAGTGGCTTGACCTGATGCGGCGCGCCTTTTATGTGGGCGCCGTTATGCAATATAGCGGTGCGCAGGCCGGATCGGTGTGCGCCAGAAAGGGTGACCATGGCGAAAGCGAAGTTTGAGCGGAATAAGCCGCACTGCAACATTGGAACGATTGGTCATGTTGACCATGGCAAGACGACTTTGACGGCGGCGATTACGAAGGTTTTGGCGGATGTTGGCGGCGGCGAAGCTGTTGA
>JBCCLR010000280.1:0-3843 GCA_039026755.1 Pseudomonadota bacterium
CGTATCCGTGAATTCACGCTTTAAATGGCCAGCGTTTCCGGCAAAGGGATGAATTCTTCTGCATCCCCTGGCGGCAGACTAAATGGACCGTCCTGCCAATCGCATTGGCGCCATTGCTCGGCAGCATGGCGTATTTTATCCATAGAAGACGACACGAAGTTCCAGGAAATATAGCGCGGGCCATTTAGCGTCTCACCGCCAAGCAGCATCAGGCGTGCTCCACGCGCGCCGGCAAGTGCCGTTACCGCCTCGCCCGCATTGAAGACCAGCATTTGGCCAGCTTCAAAGATATCGCCATTGATCGTGATTGATCCTTCTAGCACGTAAGCGCCGCGGTCCTCATGTGCATCGGGCATTGGCAGTTTTGCGTCCGCCGCCAGCGCAGCGTCGGCATAAAACATATCAGTGAATGTGCTCACAGGAGCGCGGGCGCCATAGGCATGCCCTAAAATCCCGCGGACCGACTTATCGCGATCTTCCACGACCGGCAGTGCTGGCGACCCATGATGCTCAAACGCCGGGTCCATGTCTTCCTTGTGCTCAGGCAAGGCAACCCAGGTTTGAATACCATAGAGCGCATGCCGGCCAGCGCGGGTGTGTGCGCTGGTTCGCTCGGAATGGGTGATGCCCTTGCCAGCAATCATCCAATTCACCTCGCCGGGATAGATCATTTGATCCGTCCCAAGGGAATCACGGTGCTGAAATTCGCCTTGAAACAGATACGTCACGGTCGCCAGACCAATATGGGGATGCGGGCGCACATCAATGCCGCCATCATAGAGAAATTCAGCAGGCCCCATTTGATCAAAAAAGATAAATGGCCCAACCAGCTGCCGCCGTGCTGACGGCAAAGCGCGGCGTACCTCAAAGCCGCCCAAATCCTTTGCACGCGGAATGATCTTCGTAGCAAGGTAATCGTCTCGCTGAGGGTTGAAATCAGGGTTTGGATTTTCAGCCATAGTGCAAGGTCCTCAATGCGTCCGGCAAGGCACCGTTCTCCTGAACGAGCTACATCAATTGTTTGCTGTGTCCAGGATGTGACCCGATAGAGAGGGCGCGTCTGAACCCTTTAAACCCCGCGAAAAACAACTCAGTGCTGAGGTTTGCTGCCGCTTCATGAAGCACTGGCACATCTATGCTCAAAAACTGGCTAAAAATTTGAGATCTAAATTTGATCGGAAAATATGTTTTGTGTTGAAAGAAGCCGCATGAAACCTCAATTAGCTTCGTAAATATTTATCCTTAATTATATTTATTTTTCAGAAGATTTTATTTTTATTTTCAAATCAATCTAATTATTGATACGGTGATACTGTTTTTGTTGTGTACGGAGTTCATGATGTCAGCCAAATGGAGCCTGACGGCGTTCATCTTCACTGCAGTCTTCGGCGTGAGCATTGCGGCCCAAGCGGCCACAGTGTCCTCGCAGCAGCTGAATTCTGCGCAGCTGGATCAGTTGCAAAGTTTTGACAATCCGGTTGCTGCAAGCTTTACGCTTGGCCCGCAAGCCCGGCCTGGTTTTTTTGAAAACGTGACTGGTAGCCAATCACGTGTGCGCAGGTCGCCCTGGGAACAAGCATCGGCTCGTAAGTTTGCAGGCGCCACCTACAGCGCCATCCGCGGCGCGGTGACATATCTTTTCAGCGCAGATCAAACCGGCCTTTCGCTGCTATGGGGCAGTACAGATGTACCCAACACGCTCACGCTGCTCAAAGATGGCCGCGAAGTTGCAGTTATCCAGCCTGGTGTTGCAAATGCGGGCGGGGACACAATCGGTCTTGATCCGCGCGGCGCGTTCTTTGTGAGCATTACCGATACACTGTTCAATGAACTGCGCTTGTCGACAAATAGCTTTGCATTCGAATACGCCAATCTGGCGACCACTGCCGCTGTCCCCGTGCCAGCAGCTGGCGTCTTGATGCTAAGCGCACTGGGCGGGGCGACTCTGCTGCGCCGGAGGCAACACAATCGCACCTAAGAGATGTGTAAAGCGAGCGAGGGTCGGAGAAAAATCTGCTCGGATGAACACCTGTTATTCGGCAGTGCTCGCAATTAAGTAAGCAATAAGCGCTTGGCGATCCTGAGGTTTTCGCAATCCTGCAAACACCATTCGGTTGCCCGGAATAAGCGCTGCTGGGCTTAGTAGCCAGGCATCAAGCGTGCCCTCATTCCACACGATGCCTGACGCTTTAACGGCGTCCGAATACTGGTAGGTGTCTTTTGCGCCAGCATCCGCACCAATGAGACCGTTCAAGTTAGGGCCGGTGCGGTGCCGCTCGGCTTGCTTTAGGCTGTGGCATGAGCGGCAGCGCAAGAATAAGCGTTTGCCGCGCTTTTCAAGGGCTGCGCGCGCGTCTTCCGAAAGCGCAGATATGCCAGCATCTGGCGCATCCTGCGCCGCGGCTGCACTGGTAAAAACCAATGCAAAAATAAGCAAAAAAACACGCGTTATCACAGCAATAAAGCCCTCCCAGACTATGACGTAAATATTGAGTTTGGCTGCTTAATGGCCGTTATAACGGCTGCTACAACTGCTCTAAAACATCAAACGCAGCGCGCTCACCAGATTCAAAGGCCCCTTCCATGCCGCGCTCAAGCAGCGCCGTATGTTCTCCAGCAAAATGGATGTTGCCGTGCGCTTCACGCATATAGGGCGCATAGTTTTGGATCTGGCCAGGTCGCCAGAACACCCAATCGCCAGCCCCGTGCACATTGCGGTGACAGGACTGCACCATCAGTGGCTCAAGCGCGCCTTTCAGCGATGGGCGGACTTTCACCAGTTCTTGCGTGGTATAATCATAGGCCTGCTGATCCGTCATGAAGTCATATTTGTACGCCTCATTGCCATTGATAAAGGCGATTGCTGACGAGATCGCACCGCCTTCGCCGCGATTTAGGACGGCAAAGCGTTCAATCGGCGAATCTGTCCAAATGCTGTTGGGCAGACCGTCTTCTTCCCAATACTCTTTCTTAATGGCGTAGTGCACTTGAATAGAGATGCCATAGTCGATTTCCGCCACTGCGCCTGACAACCGCGCAGACAACCGCGGCGAGAACTTTACTTGGCGCAGCACTGGGAATGGAATGGAACACACAACCTTGCTTGCATAATAGATGCTGCCATCGCCGCAGTGCACAGCCACCTCGCCACCGGTATCTTCAAACGCAAGCACGGTTTTATTCAGCAGAACGCCATTGGTTAAGCTCTCCGCCATCTTTTGCGGCATCAGTGAATTCCCGCCCTTAACCTGCTGGACCGCGGGAAGATCGGGCCTCGCCTTCGCCATCTTGCTGTTAAATTCATTGACTGCGTAGCGCCGCAATTCGTGCAGGGCAGACGTGTTATCCATGTGATCAGTGTGGATGACGACGTTCATGAGCCGGATCACTTCATCACTATAGCCCAGATATTCTTTCATATATTGGCTATGCGGAATGTCGTATTGCGCGTATTCGGGCTTAATCCAATCATCCAGAGGCTTGCCTGATAGCGGATTATTTTTATGCGACAGGGTCCATAGCATCCGGTCAGGCATGATGAAGCGCTCTTCGCCGGTGAGCGGGTTAAGTGGATGGTCAGGCCAATCCTCGGCCGCAATCTTTTGGCCTTTGATGATATAGTATTTCTCACGTCCGCCGAGCGTCACTTCTGGTTCAAACAATTCCAGACCCAGACGCCGCGCGGTATCAATCATCCGCGCGTAATTGCCGCCGATTAATTCGCCCGCTGCTTCCGGCTTGCCGGGCACATCCATAAGTGTATAAACGCGGCCGCCCAGCCGGTTGCGCCCTTCGAGCGTCAGAACATCCAGGCCTGCCTCCTCAAGCAGCATTGCCGAATGC
>JBCCLR010000281.1:0-3798 GCA_039026755.1 Pseudomonadota bacterium
ACTGCAAAATCAGTATCCAAAGCGGGCCTTAAAGACCTCGAAGCTGTGGAAGGTATCTCAAAAAAGGTCGCGCAGACGATTTATGATCACTATCATGGAACTCCGTTGTAGTACCCTGCCCAAGCGGTGCCCATAAGGCCATAATGTTCAATCTTCCTAACCTGTTAACGCTTTCACGCATCTTTGCCGTGCCGCTTATTATCTCCGCGTTTTTCATAAAAGACCCAATTGGCAGCGGCTTTGCATTCGTCGCTTTCGTCCTTGCCGGCGTGACCGATTTCTTCGATGGATACCTTGCCCGAGCACAAGGCTTGACGTCAAAATTGGGCCAATTCCTAGACCCCATTGCCGATAAGCTCATGGTCGCGGCCGTGATCATCATGCTGGTGTCGATTGACCGCATCAATGGCCTGCACGTAATTGCTGCGGTGATTATTATGTGCCGGGAGCTGTTGGTCTCTGGCCTGCGCGAATTCCTGGCGGAACTCAAGGTCTCGGTTCCGGTCACCAACTTGGCGAAATGGAAAACGACTTTCCAAATGGTGGCGCTTGGCGCTTTGATTTTGGAAGGTGCGCGCCTGCAATACGTCCCAGCGCTGGAAGTTGGGCTGGCCTGTCTGTGGGTTGCTGCTCTTTTAACACTGGTCACTGGCTATGATTATCTGCGCGTTGGCCTGCGCCATATGACATAGCCCCATGCCACGTGATGACATACACATTCTCTATTTCGCCTGGGTCCGGGAGATCACAGGCGTTGACGGTGAACGCTTGGTGCTTCCTGTAAGTGGCCTCACAGGCGCAGCACTCTTGACACATCTTACGGAGAAATACCCTGGTCTTAAAGCGCGCGCGGATCGCCTGCTCATCGCCATCAACCAGACCCAGAGTGACCCCGAAACGCCGCTAAAGCCAGGCGATGAAGTCGCCCTATTTCCCCCTGTGACCGGAGGCTAGCAGATGTTTGAGGTACGCGTTCAACAGGCTGACTTTGATATCAATGCTGAGCTTGCGTCGCTGAGCCGCGACAATCCCGCCATCGGCGCGATCGTAACCTTCACCGGCAAAGTGCGCAGCAGTGATAAGGACCGGCCACTCATTGCTATGACGCTCGAGCACTACCCCGGCATGGCAGAAAGCCAGATGGCCGCACTGATTGAGGAGGCGCGCCAGCGCTGGCCGCTGGAAGCGGCGCGCATCATCCACCGGACCGGGCGGCTCACGCCGGAAGCGCAGATCGTATTCGTTGCCACCTGCTCAGCGCACCGCCATGCCGCGTTTGAAGCCGCTGAATTCCTGATGGATTGGCTCAAGACCAAAGCCCCGTTCTGGAAGAAGGAGGAATATGAGGGCGCCGAGGCGCAGTGGGTCGAAGCCCGCGATGCTGACGATTTAGCAACCGCGCGGTGGGACGCCTAGGCACGCCCGCACTGGCCTACCCCTCAGCAGGCGCGCGGCGCCAGCGCGGAAAAGTATCGCGCAGTTTTGGCAAAGTGGCGAGCGAGCGAGCCTGCGCTTCAGGCACTAGGGCAGCATCCAGCTTTGCCTTAAGCTCCGGCCAATCTATGCCAGCACCGATGAATACAATTTCCTGGCGCCGGTCGCCCCATGTCTCATCCCAATGGCCGTTGAGGTAGTTCAGCACCTGCGGATCATCGGGCCAGCGCTCCTTGGGAACAGACGCCCACCAGGTTCCCATCGGCTCCACAGAAGACAGACGTCCAGCTAAAGAAAACTCCGCAACCCATTCCGGCCGCGTGGAAATCCAAAAGTGTCCTTTTGCCCGGATGACGCCAGGCAGCGCGCCGTTGAGCACATCTTGAATTTTCTTCGGTACAAAAGGTCTGCGCGCCCGGTAAACGTGAGACGTTACGCCATATTCCTCAGTTTCGGGAACATGGTCGGCAAAGCCATAAAGCTCTTTCGCCCACATGGGGTGTTCGTGCGCCGCATCAAAATCAAACATGCCTGTGTTGAGGATTTCAGACGGCGGCACATCGGAATAGTCCGTCTCTAAAATCCGTGCATCGGCATTTAGACTGCGGATGATCTTGCGCGCCGCATCCACTTGTTCCGCACTCGCCGTGCCCACCTTGTTCAAAATCACAATATCGGCAAACTCAATCTGGTCCGTCAGCAGATCAACAAGCGAGCGCGTGTCTTCTTCTCCAGCCACCTCGCCGCGATCACGCAAGGCATCGTAGCTGGCAAAATCACCGACCAGGTTCACCGCATCAACGACCGTCACCATGGTGTCAAGGCGCGCCACATCGGCCAGGCTGTCGCCATATTCATCGCGAAAATCAAATGTTGCGGCCACGGGAAGCGGCTCGGAAATCCCAGTCGATTCAATCAGCAAATAGTCAAATTTGCCTTCACCGGCGAGGCGGCGCACCTCTTCCAGCAAGTCATCACGCAATGTGCAGCAAATGCACCCATTCGACATTTCGACAAGCGTCTCTTCAGTGCGCGAGAGCTGGTTTTCCGCGCGTACCAAATCTGCGTCGATATTAACCTCCGACATATCATTAACGATCACCGCGACGCGCTTGCCATCTCGGTTGTTTAAAACACGGTTTAGAAGTGTCGTCTTACCGGCTCCGAGAAAGCCGGAAAGCACGGTCACCGGGAGCCGGGCATCGGTTTTTTGTGCGGTTTGCATAGTGTTTTCCCTCCAAATGCGTTCGCAACCCTAGCATGGGCGAACGCGGCTAAATGAGTGTGGCTGGGCGCTATGTCATAGCGGCAATGTCTTGCGTATTGAGCGCATCCAGCACGACGACCAGCCGAACGTCCCAAGCATCGCCATTCCAATCATGACCGGGTGGCGGCGAGCGATGTTTTACGGCGATGTGTCCGGGGCTATAGTCGCGCCCCTTAAACAAGCCGAAATGTGCAGCAGGAATGCTGCAAAAGTGCTGTTCATCAGCAGCATCAGGCAGATACTGGGTGCCCGGGCCGCGCAGGGTGCAGATGAGGCGTAACGACGTGAAATCACAGTGCCACTTCCAACAGGCTTTGCCGCGCACCGCCTCCACGCGCAGGCACATCAGCTCGGGTCGCATAAATGCGTCATAGTCTTTAATCATGTGCGCGAGCGCACGGGCAAAATCTTCAGGAAACACCGCGCTGCAATCGTCAATCAAGCCAGCGCAATCATTGACCCAGCGGCCACGCTGCGCCGGCGAATGCAACACCAAATCAATGTCTCGCGCGGGAATGTTCGCAGGTAACGGCACGATGGCCAGCGACGTCGCTGGATCATCAAGGCGCAGGCCCTCCCAAGGGTGCGCTGCAATATCGCCTTGATCATAAGATTGGAGCGCTGACAAAGCTTCCGCGTCAGTCAGTTTAGGTCTCAACATTGGTGTGTTCCCTGGCTGCTTTAGCCATATGTTATAGTGTAACATTGAGTCAAGAAATGTCGGATGAAAACGGGCGGCCTATGCGCAATGACTGGCATTGGGTCATGCAAGCGGGGCGCGGCGTTCAGTTTTGGCATGACGGGTTGCCGGGGCACATCCTTATTGCGTTGTTTAAACAACATCGGGCATCGACTTTTTTAAGTCGTGTTATACCTACTCCAGCCCAAAAAACCACGCGCTGCATCGCAATTTAGCTGGGCGAGCACACGCGTTGCTCAATGTTGGCTTTCCAAGAGACCTAATTCATAAGATGTAGCGCTTTGGAAACAGGTCCGTTATACTGCGCTTCCAGCGGCCGCCGTATCGGCAGCGCTGGTACAATGCCTTAGGGGTGCCGCTGCGCCTAGGAGTTTTTGCGCCATGGCCGTGTTTCAGC
>JBCCLR010000282.1:0-3793 GCA_039026755.1 Pseudomonadota bacterium
GCCCCCGCGCATATAGTGATCTGTCGGAACTTCATTGATAACCACGATCACCGCCTCAGGCGGCGCGTCAATTGTCTCTAAAACAGCCCGCGTAAGACGCGATGACAGGTCTTTTTTCGTTTGACTGTCATAGCCCTCCATGAGGGTCAAATTTAAGATCGGCACAGCAGCTGCTCCTTACCATAACGGGCGCAAGCCCAACAAAAGCGTTCGCGCCACATCCTTCGTTAGATACGGCAAAACAGAATTAAAGCGAGTGCGGGGCGCGCGCGTGCCCGCAGCATTAAAAAATCGCGTTTTGCTGAAGGCTATGCAGGGATGCTATAGGCTTTGCGGGACTGTTTTCCACAACTCAAAGTGCTGATAACCCATGGTATTTCCAACCCAACATGAGCGCAAATCTATGTGGCCTATCGTCATCGCAGTTGTGTGGGCGATTGGCATTCTGATGTCCGGCCTTTCGCCTTATGATCGGTTAACATGGGCGCTTGAAATAGGGCCTTGTGTTATCATCGCACCACTGCTGTTTATTGGGCCACGGGGCGGTTTTACTTCGCTACTATATGCCCTCATTCTCATCCATGGGCTGGTACTGATTTTAGGCGGAGCATATAGCTACGCGCGCGTTCCTTTTGGGTTCTGGCTGCAGGATGTATTTGCCTTAAGCCGGAACCCCTATGATAAAATAGGGCACTTTATGCAGGGCTTTGTGCCTGCCATTGCAGCACGCGAGATACTGCTGCGCTGGAGCACGATCCGCCAGGGCGTACTGCTCAGCGTGGCCGTTTTATTGTCTTGCCTCGGCATCAGCGCAGCGTATGAAATCGCCGAATGGTGGGCAGCGATCAGCCTCGGCCAAGGCGCTGATGAATTCCTCGGAACGCAGGGCGATATGTGGGATACGCAAAGCGATATGCTTCTATGCGGTATTGGCGCAGCTGTTTCTTTGGTGCTTTTAAGCCGAAGTCATAATCGCTTGTTGAAAGGCACGCTGCGCAAGCATTGAGTATATAGCCAAAAATCTATTGCGGTGCCTGTTGCGGAAGACAGGCAGGTGTCCCTAAGGCATTAAGGTGAAGAGCGCATCCACATCAAAGCTGCGTTCTTCGATCCCTTTGTAAAAGCGCGCATTCTTACCGATATTGATGTTGCGGCCATCATACTCGCTTAGGCCCCGTCCTGCTTGCGCGGCGCCTTGCATGGTGATGAGGACTGCCCGCTCTTGACCGGGTTTCGACGCTGGGATGTCAATTTCAATGGTCCGGCTTCCCACATTCACAAGTACAGGCTTGATATTCGACTGTGATCCAAGATAGGCCAGCGCGCTTGCCGCCGCGATTTTATCGCGCCGGTTCATTTGCTCTGGCGCATCGGCGTACATTGGTCCTTCACCGTTAAATCCGCCTTTGACCAGCAATAGGTTAAACGGTGGCGGACCGCCCGGCAGCATGCCCATTGCCATTCCCGTGGTGGAGCCCGAACCCATCACCGAAATCTTAACATCGCCGCCAGACCCGCGCAGCGTGGTTTGTAATTTCACGGTCTTCGCCGCGCCACCATTATCGACTGGCAAAAGCGCGTAAAGCTCAAGCTGGCCTGCTTCACCAGACACAGTTCTGACCTCATAAGGGCGGTTTATGCCGCTGAAGTTTGCGGTGTATGCAGCGGTTGCTTTTAGCCTCACGCTGCCGGTTGCGGGAAAGCTGATGGATGCGGTTTGCGTGCCGCTTCCATGCGCTGCATCCGGGCTTCCCCATGTAGTGCTTAAGCTATCGGCGACTGCACTGTTTAAAATTTCGCCGCCTTTAATACGCCATCCCTTTCCACTGACTGACTTTGTGGGTTTGCACGCTTGCGCATTATCTTGCGAATCCGCAGCGAGCTCAGAGCGCATTTCGGCAAGGCTTTGTTCGCCCATTGACTGCATCATAATATCTAAGTCTTGCACGCTCATGCCCATTTGAGCTGCCATAACGCCTGCAAATTGGTCAACCGTATCGCTTTCAGAAACACCGCAAACGGCATGTTTTAACCGTATCGCAAAAGCCGTTTGAATGTCTGGGGCTGCCCGTGATTCTGGGGCCAAAACGATAAAACCACCTGGCGAGGCGGCACTTGCGCCGGCTGTAGACGCCAAGAAAAGCAAAGTACCCACAATACATCGAAGACGGACAGGAACACGCATTGCCAATGAAACCCCAAACTCTGTTAACCCTATGAAATAAATAGCAGACTTTTGAGCGACAACGAATGTGATAAAAAAACGACCTGTTTGTTGAACCGCGTCAGCGTTTTCCACAGAAAGGCCGTTTAAACCGCGCCTTGACCGTGCTCCATAACGGCACGAAACCGAGCCGAGAGTGTGGATGTTGCCGACAATCGCACTCATGCCATTTTTAAGAAATGACTTAAAATCAATATTTTAACAGGTTGGCACGGTCCTTGCTCTTTTTCGGGCCGTAGCAAGTTATTGGTTGTGTAAATCTGGAGAAATACACCATGATAAAGATCATTATCGCCGCCGCAGCGGCAACATTCAGCCTATCAGCGGTGGGCGCGCATGCCGCTGTTTTACAAAGCGCAGTTGGCGGCAAGCTTGGCTTTGGCGGTACAAGTGGAACGTTTGACGTTAGCCCGCCATCCGGCAATTCGTTTGTAATTACCTATGATACGGGCGATAGCCGAGGGATTGCTGGACGCGCGGAGTTCGTGGTCGATGGTGGCTCCTTTAATCTCAGCATCGGCGATCTTGCCTTTTCCATGGCAGATGGGTCGGGCATCTATGCGCTGCAGGACGTTACCAACGGCGGTTTTATAACTGGCGAAGTTGGCGATAATTTAGGCGGGTGCAGCAACCGTTACCCGACCCTCTCTGTGAATGTCGCGTGTCGTCGTCTTGGCTCCGGCCAAGGTTCCGACCCTGCCACCTCAGGTGACGTGTTGTTTAGCAATCTCAGCGCAGGCACTTACGCATTCTTGTTTTATGAGGGCGACAATCGTTCGCCCAGCGGCACGTTTCAGCTGGTTGTAACGTCCGTACCAACACCAGCAGCGGGTGTTGTATTCGGCTCGGCTTTGCTCGGCGCGGCCTACATCCGCCGGCGCCGCGGTTTATCCGTCTAGGCGAGAGGATATGCAGCGCGAGCCAGCTCGCGCTGCATCACTTGCGCACATCAAAAAAAAACGCGTCAAACTCGATCGCACCACACCAGGCCTGACCATTTAAAGTCGTGACGCGGCGCTTCATGCCCACTAATAAGACACGATGATTACACTCTATCATCGTCCTATGACGCGCTCCGTACGCATTCATTGGCTGCTTGAAGAAATGCAGCTTGGTTACAAGCTCGTTACCCTGACTGAGCCCACAGACCCAGGGTTAGAGTACCGCGCACTGCAGCCCTTTGGCAAAGTTCCTGCGCTTACCGATGGCGACGTGACGCTCTGGGAATCGACGGCGATCGTCGACTATTTGCTGGCCACCTACGACACCGGCCAGCTGGCACCAGCGCCGGGCACGCCCGCAGCAGCAACACATATGAGCTGGCGTCACTTTGCTGAGGCGACCCTTATCTCCACGGTAGCCGACTACGCCATCAACGTTTTCTGGCGGCCCGAAGAGATGCGCGTCGCGCAGGTGGCGGCGTATGCGAAGGAAACGCTGCAGCCCCTGCTTGATGTTGTGAACCTGCAGCTGCGAGGTCAGAGCTTTATTCTTGGAGACCGTTTTTCAGCGGCTGACGTGATGGTTGGCCATGCGGCAATCTCCTGCCATACATTGGATCTGATCGGC
>JBCCLR010000283.1:0-3752 GCA_039026755.1 Pseudomonadota bacterium
AGAAAGTCGCAAAATTCCATAGCGGCGCCTTTGAACAAGCCATAATCGACCGTCGCATCGTCCCAATAGGCGGATTTGAGCACGTCCACATTTTGCCGGTCGATGCCGTGACTTGATCGCATCAGGGCATCGGTGATGCCCTGCTTTGCAACAGTCTCGGCGATCAAGTGTTCAGGAATGGACATACTAGCCCCCTTTTTGTGTCTGCAATTGGCTATGTTTACGGCGACCGCCATGAGAGCAGCGCTGCACCGTCGCTTCGGTCATGACACCTCGCTTAAGGGACAACCCCGGTGACCACCGACATGGAGTTATCGACACGGATTTGCGCGCCGCTGATAAATTTGGATTCATCGCTCGCTAAAAACAGCACGGTATTGGCAATGTCATCTGGCTCGCCAAGCTTGCTGGTGCCGGCGCCTTCGCCGCGTTCCTCGAGGCTACCAAGCCCCGCGTTTTCAACTTTTTCGCCCATACTCATAACCATCGGCGTTACAATGCCGGATGGGTGTATGGAATTGCAGCGAATGTTCATTTCACCTTTTGCGCAATAGACAGCGACCGAACGGCTCAGCGCCTCAATCGCGCCTTTGGCCGCACAATATGCAGCGACATACGGCTCGCCCTGAACAGAGGCGATCGAGGCCATATTGATGATAGAGCCGCCGCCTGATGCGCGCATGGCCGGGATAGCATATTTGCAGCCGAGGAAAGTGCCGTCGGCGCTTACCTCCATGACAAATTTATAGTCTTCATAGGTTTGGCTTTCCGGCGTGCCGACTTCCACGACCCCAGCATTATTGACGAGGACATGCAGGCCGCCGTGGGTTTTCACGACGTCGTCAATCAGGGCCTTCCAGCCATCTTCGCTGCGCACATCCTGCTTTACAAACGTTGCCCCAATCTCTGTAGCAATGGCCGCTCCAGCCGCTTCATCCACATCGGTCATGATTACCGTTGCGCCTTCGCGCGCAAAAATGCGGGCGTCTGCTTCACCCAGGCCTTTTGCAGCGCCGGTTATGATCGCGACTTTTCCGTCTAAGCGGCCCATTGGCTTTTCTCCCCAAAATGTGCGGTCTCTTATTGCCGACTTTGCATGGCCTCACGCGCCCTATCAGATTAGAAGATTGCGACATGCGTGAGGGCAACATTATCTTAGAACCCTAAAGCTAGCCCGTATCGCGCGTTTGAGCGGCTGTTAAAAGTGTTGGGCAGTGGAGAAGCGTGAATGGTTCAGTCCCCACAATCAGTTGACGTTTTGATCATTGGTGCCGGCGCTGCTGGCTTGTCTGCTGCACTTGCCGCGCACGAGGCGGGCGCAACGGTCGCCGTTATTGAAAAAGCCGATAAACTGGGCGGCACAGCGGCAATTTCCGGCGGCATTGTATGGATGCCACAAAATGCATGGATGGCGGACGCGGGCATGTCCGACAGCCGGGATGAAGCGATTGCCTATTTCGAAGGCCTAAACCATGGCGACATTGATCCAGCGCGACTTGGCGCATTTGTGGATGAAGGCCCCGCAGCGCTATCTTTCCTAGCGCAGTTGGGCGCCTATGAGCCGGTGTTGCTTGATGCATATCCGGATTATTATTTGGACAGAGATGGCGCCAAACCGGACGGTGGGCGCGCACTCGATAATGCGATGTTCTCCTTTAAAGAACTCGGCGACTGGGCAGATAAGATCTATGATGGCGGCACGACGCCGCGCATGATGCTCAAGGAAACGCCGCTAGGCGGTGCATCTGGCTACATCGCGCCAGACATCATGGCCCAGCGTGAAGCGGACGATATGCGCGCCTGGGGGCAAGCCCTGATCGGCCGCCTCCTCAAAGCGTGCCTAGACCGCGACATTCAACCAAAGCTTAAAGCGTCGGTAGACAGCATCATCATCGAAAATGGCATGGCCAAAGGCGCTGTTATTGATGGCGATGAACTGCGCGCTGCGCGCGGGGTCGTGCTGGCGACCGGGGGATTTGAATGGAATAAAGAGCTGACGCAAACCTTTCTGCGCGGCCCAATGACATCGCCCGCCTCCCCGCCGGGCAATACAGGTGACGGCCTGACCCTTGCCATGGCCGCGGGCGCAGCGCTCGGCAACATGACCAGCGCATGGTGGATGACAACCGTTGAAGTGCCCGGCGATGTGTGGCCTGAGCTCAGCGGCACCTCCGGCAAGCAGCGCGCCCTTCCCGTGCTTTTAGAACGCACCTTACCGCATACAGTGATGGTCAATCGGGCCGGACAGAGGTTTTGTAACGAAGCACAAAACTATTCGGCACTGGCTGGCGCGTTCCAGACTTTCAACCCCAACACCTATGATTATGACAACCTACCGGCCTATCTGGTGTTTGATCAAAACTTCCGCGACAAATACCCTCTCGCCTCTTTGATGCCTGGCATGCCGACGCCAAACTGGCTGACGAGCGCAGAGACACCACAAGAGCTTGCGGCGAAAATTGGCGTTGATGGGGCTGGCCTGGCTGCAACGCTGGCCGAGTTCAATGGGTTTGCTGCATCCGGTACCGACGAAGCCTTTGGTCGTGGTGCTGGCGACTACGACCGCTTTTATGGCGATCGCAGCCGCCCCGGATCTGCTGCAACGTTAGGCGCTCTTGATAAGCCACCTTATTATGCCGTGGAGATAAAAATTGGCGCTTTGGGCACGAATGGCGGTGCCAAGACGGATCCGGGCGCGCGCGTCTGCGCGGTGCAAGGCGGCTTCATCGAAGGGCTTTATGCCGCTGGTAACGTGATGGCCGGAGTAACGGGCAGTGTCTATGCAGGTGCTGGCGGCACGTTGGGCCCAGCACTGACCTTTGGCGTGGTTGCAGGGCGCAACGCCGCCACACACACGATAGCAGCCAAAGTCGCCTAAAACATTTCGCCTGGTTTGGCGGCAGCATAATAACGCACTACAAACGGGGAGCATCGCATGCAACGCATATTGGTATTAGGCGCAACGGGGGACCAGGGGCACCCCCTGCTTGACCGGATTATCGCAGCAGGTCTCACGCCCGTCGCCGCCGTAAGGTCGACCGCTGCTTTTGCGGGGACGCATTATGCAGATGTCGAAAAAATCATCACCGATATCGCGGATGAACGGTCCTTGACCGACGCGGCCAAACACGTCGACGCAATCGCCGCGCATTTACCCTTCGAGTTTGATCGCAGCAAGGCGGCGCAATATGGTGCAAATATCGCCGCTGCTGCAAAAGCAGCCCAGCTGCAAAAAATCGTCTTCAACACCAGCTGCTATGTGCATGACACAGACATCGATTTAAGCGCGCATGATGGCCGCCGCGACATTGAGGCTGCGATCATTGGCAGCGGTGTGCCTTATGCGATTTTTGAACCTAAAGTCTTCATGGACAATATTATCCGCAGCTGGTGCAAACCTGGGATCGTGCAGCGCGGGGTCTATGCCTATCCGGCCGGGCCGACCCTTAAAATAAATTTTATCTGCTTGGACGATGTGGCAGCCTTCATGGTCGCAGCCTTACAAAAGCCAGAGATCAATGGCCGGTTCGCAATTGGCGGCCCAGAAACGCTTACGGGTTTTGACGTGGCAGACACCCTATCTGAGGTTGCGGGCAAAGCAATCACCTTCCAGAGCCTCACGCCAGATGAATTTGCTTCGGCCATGAGCTTATTGGTGACCGGCAATCCGGAGGTTGAACCGGCCTCTATCTACGACCGCATGGCGTCCTTCTATCGCTGGTATAATGCGCAGCCGCAATCGCCGCTGGTGA
>JBCCLR010000284.1:0-3740 GCA_039026755.1 Pseudomonadota bacterium
TGCGCCATTGGCCCCATAAGGGCAATGCCAAGACCGGTGTTGAGCGCTAGGCAGCCTATGGAAATGCGCACCGGCGTCGCCGTATCACCGCGCGCAAAAAAGCCCGGCGTAAACACCTTGATCAGTACATAAGCCGGTAGACCCGCGGCATATGCCACCAAAGCAGCAACCGTTGCCGCGGTATCAGCAGCGCTGAACGCGCCGCGCTCAAATAAAATCCGGATGAAAATATCTGGCACGCAAATGAGTGCAACCATTGCCGGCAGCGTAATCACCAGGACGATTTCGATGGCTTGATTTTGCATCTTATCGGCAGCGACTTTATCACCCCCAGCAAGGACTTTCGCCAGTTGCGGCAGCAACGCCGTGCCGACTGCAACCCCGATCACGCCAATTGGAAGTTGCACCAATCTGTCGCCATAATAAAGGTAAGAGATCGACCCTTCAGGCAAAAACCGGGTTGCCAATAAAATATCAATGAGCAAATTAATCTGAACTGCGCCAGCGCCCACCGCCGCAGGCGCCATCGCTTTCAACATGGCAGTGACGTTTGGCGAAAGGCTGGGCCAGTGCAGCTGCAAGGTGATACCGTTTTTCCGCAGCGTAAAAACCAAAAAAATAAGCTGCGCGGCACCCGCGAGGGTAACTCCCGCTGCGAGGTAAAAAGCAACAGCTTCCGGGTTTTTGGGGGCGATGAGGGCGGCGCTAATCATTGCAATATTAAGAAGCACCGGCACTGCCGCTGCGGCGGCAAATTTGCCCAGCCCGTTCAAGATCCCCGCGCACAAGGTGACCAGCGAGATGAGCCCAAGAAAGGGAAAGGTAAGGCGGCTCAGGTCAATCGCAAGCGCAAGTTTATCCGCATTGCCATCGGCAAAGCCGCCCGTGAGCACATAGACCACTGTGGGCATTGCAATTTCCACAAGCGCAATAAACAGCACCAGGACCGGCAAAAAAATCGATAACACCCGCTGTGCAAAGACTTGGCCAGCCTGCGGGTCTCGCCCATAAATCGCCGAAAAATAAGGGACGAAAGCCGCTGAAAAAGCCCCTTCGGCAAACAGGCGGCGAAAAAAATTAGGCAGTTTGAAGGCGACGAAGAAGGCGTCGGCTGCCGTCCCTGCGCCCAGCGTTAATGCCATCAGCCAATCGCGTGCAAAGCCGAGCACACGGCTTGCCATGGTCATTGCGCCAACGGTAAAGGCAGATCGGATGAGCGCCACCGGCAGGCCTTACGCTGCTGCTGCGTCTTCAGCCGCTCTTAACACCTCAAGCAAGCGCCGTTCGAGTGCCCGAATTCGATTGGTATTGGTAATTTTCTGGCCGAGCAGATCAGTGATGTAGAACACATCAACTGCGCGTTCACCATAGGTGGCGATATGTGCTGAGCGCACCGTGACTTTCGCATAAAAAAGCGACCGGGTGATTTTATAAAGCAGCGTTGGCCGGTCGAGCGCATTCACTTCAATCACAGTGAATTTATCAGATGCATTGTTATCAATGAGCACCAGTGGTGCGACGTTGAAATTTTCGACGGGGGACGTGCTCAGCGCGGGTTTGATATATTGATCATCCAAGCGCAGCTTGCCTTCCAGCGCATCACGCACGCGCTTTTCAATGCGTTTGAGCCGCGCCGGATCGTCAAGCGGTAGACCATCGGCAGATTGGATGAGAAAGTTATCAACGGCCATTCCATCGTTGGTGGTGTGGATTTTCGCGCCCGCAATGCTTGCGCCGGAAAAACATATGGCGCCGGCAATTCGGTAGGAGATGCCGGGATGATCTGGCGCGCAGACGCTAAAATAGGTCACGCTTTGCGTATCATCCATAAGCGCATGGCACAGAATATGACTATCGCTGCCACGCGTCTCCTCAAGCATGGCGATATTGGCGGCCATCAGCTCGGGCGGCTCGGACAGCCAATAGGTATCTGGCAGGCTCTGCGCCACCGCGTCAAAGCGCTCCTGTGTCCACTCAGTAAGCCGTGCCAGCGCGGCTGATTTTTGCGCTGCCACACGGCCGCGTTGGTCCACCCTGGTCCGGCCAGCGGCCAGCATATCGAACGCTTGGTTAAACAATTCAGTGAGCAGCTGGCCTTTCCAACTGTTCCACACCTTTGGGCCAACCGCTTTAATATCAACAACAGTGAGAATAAGCAGCATGCGCAGGCGTTCGGGGCTTTTCACTTCGGCAGCAAAATCAGTGACGGTCTTTGGATCAGATAAATCCCGTTTGAAGGCAAAATGGCTCATCAGCAGGTGATAGCGCACCAACCAAGCTACCGTTTCCGTTTCCGCTGGGGTCATGCCGAGGCGCGGGCACAGTTTTTTCGCAACCTTTTCGCCAAGCACGGAATGATCGCCGCCGCGACCCTTGGCAATATCATGCAGCAGCACAGCCGTATAAAGCGCCCGGCGCTGCACGATTGTTGGCATAAGACGCGTTGAAATCGGGTGCTCTTCGGCCTGCAGGCCGCGCTCGATTTGTGACAGCAGGCTCACAGCGCGAATGGTATGCTCATCGACTGTGTAATTGTGGTACATATCAAACTGCATTTGGCCGACGATTTTGCCAAAATCAGGGACAAAGCGGCCGAAGATGCCGGTTTCATTCATGCGCCGCAAAACCCTTTCAGGGTCATTTTTTGATGACAAACAGTTCAAGAATGCCTGGTTTGCATAAGGGTCACGCCGGAGTTTCGCGTCGACCAGGCGCCGGTGCGTGCGGATTTGGCGCAGCGTATCAGGATGGATATCAAGCCCCGTCTCATCCATCACTTCAAAGATTGTTAACAGGCGCGCTGGGTCATCATCAAAATAGCTGTTATGGGTCGTGCGGAACCACCGTCCCTGCCCTTTTAAGCCCGGGTCTTTAATCTTACGATGCCGCAGCCGCGGCATGCGCAGCAGCGGTTTTCGCACATGCTCCTGCTCAAGGTGCGCGATGAAGATATGGGTAAGATCGCCAACTCGTTTGGCCATTAAAAAATAGTGCTTCATGAAGCGCTCAACGCCGCGCTGGCCGCCGCGGTCCATATAGTTGAGGGCGACGGCGAGATCGGTTTGCACGGCGAAGGTAAGACGCTCTTCGGCTCGGCCCGTCAGATAATGCAGATGGCAGCGCACGTTCCACAAAAACGTCTCAGCTTGCCGAAACGCACGGTATTCATCCGCAGTAAACACATGCATGCTGACTAGGTCTTTAATTTCATCAACGCCGTAAACATATTTGGCGATCCAATACAGCGTCTGCAGATCACGCAGGCCGCCTTTGCTTTCTTTGATGTTGGGCTCAACATGAAAGCGGCTATCGCCCATCTTAGCATGGCGCACTTCGCGCTCGTTTAATTTGGCTTGAATGAAGTCGGGCTTGGTTGTCGCTACGATATCCGTTTCAAACAGCGTTTTGGCGCGCGTGAATGTGTCTGCATCACCGCTGAGCAAGCGCGCTTCTAAAAATGCGGTGCGGACGGTTAGATCGTCCTTGCACATGGCAATGAGTTCGCTGATTGAGCGGGTCGCATGACCGACTTTGAGCCCCATATCCCAGAGCAGATATAACAGATGCTCAACCGCTTGCTCAGCCCAAGGCGTGCGCTTATACGGCGTTAAAAAAAGCAGGTCGACATCCGAATGCGGCGCCATTTCTTGGCGGCCATAACCGCCCACGGCAACCAGAGCAAGGCGCTCACCTCGGGTCGGGTTATTGCGCGGCGCTAAATGATTGGTGATCACATGCCA
>JBCCLR010000285.1:0-3723 GCA_039026755.1 Pseudomonadota bacterium
ATGTGAATTTCGATCAAGTGACCGCAATTGATTTTTCGCTTGCAGCGCGCGCCAATACATCCAGTGAGCGCTTTGAGCCTTCAAGCTCGAGCTTTTATGACTTTTTCGAAGTCAAAGCGGCCGGTGAGCGTCTTGCCATTTTTGAAGTTGATCCCAACAACAATCGGCAACTGTTCTCTACCGAATTGAATGCGTCCACAGCTGAAAGCGGGGCATTTCAGGACTTTTCGATTTTTGGGAGCTTGCTTGATGCAGCATCTGGCATCGGTGACCTTGAGTTTGTTTTCCAAACCACAGGCACAAACGAGCGATTGGGTCTTGATACAATTTCCATCAGCAGTGTTCCACTTCCTTCTTCGTCCATCGCTTTTCTGGGTGGATTAAGCCTTATGGCTGCCGCGCGCAGAATGCGCCGAGGTCATACTCGGGCGGTCTAACAGCCGTTGAGCCTAAAAAACCAACCGGGCTTGTTTGGCAAAAAAGAATGTCAAACAGGTTCGATTAACGAATTTTTTGTGTGCCAAATCTCGGTCCACCACAGTAGCTTTTTGGAGTATAGATTATGCCTTTTTCAGTTCGGAATTTAAAATCAACGGCGCTTGGGGCAGTGGTTGCTGCTTTTGTTGCAGTGCCATCGCAAGCAGTGACCGTAGACTTTGAGAGTATGCCATTTGGCGGCACCATTACCGGTGAGCAGCTTGGCGTGTCCAGCATCGGGTCAGGCAATTGTGATCAACTCAGCATCGGCTCTTCCTCGGCTGCTGGCGCCGCTTTGTGTGGCAATAACCTGAACAATGGCGCGAACGCGACGGAAACCTTTGTCATTTCCGACGTTAATTTTAATACTGTGCGCTCTATTCACTTTTCGTTGGGTGCAGAGTCAGGCAATGACAGGTTTGAACTGCCAAATACGAGCGGTGCGGATTTCTTCCGGGTGGTTGCAAATGGGACCCAGGTTGTGAATTTTATTGCTGATGCAAGCAACCGGCGTCGCCTCACGTCTGCGCTGGGCACCACCCTCGCCAACGGTAACTTTGTTGACTTTACCCTCACGGGCGCTTTGTTAAGCGGCTTAGGAACGGGTGATCTTGAATTCCAAATGCGCACCACCGGTGGAAGCGAGCAGATCGGCCTGGATTCGATTTCAATTAAAAACGTCCCGTTACCGTCCTCATCGATTGCGTTTTTGGGCGGCTTGGGCCTGATGGCTGGTGCGCGGTTGCTGCGCAACCGCCGCGCCTAGGGTGAAGCGTTTTTCAATTTAGGCAATTGATAACGCGCGCAGCCCCAAAGCCAGAACACAAACAGGATGCATTGGCTGGGCCATATCGGCCCGGCGACTGCGCGACATTTCTATGACATCAGGTTTAGAACGAACCGCTCATTTTTAGGTCAGTTAAAGATGTACACCTACCAAAATATCTTTCGGTTTGTTGCTCTTGGGGCGGCGGTTTTCCTTTCTTCAGCGCGACCATCTTATGCAGTGTCTGTTGATTTTGATTCTTTCGCAACCGGCCCCATCGTATCGGGTGAACAGCTCAGCGTATCAGCCATCGGGAGTGGCAGCTGTAATCAGCTGAGCGCTGGCGGTTCGGCAAACGGGCAGGCACTATGCGTTGCACGGTCAACTGCCGCAGGGGATGCAGTGGAAGTCTTTTCAGTTGAAGACATCGACTTTAGCAAGGTCACCGAAATTCGCTTTGCAGTCGGGACCAATTCAGGATCGGACGTGTTTGACCGTAGCGGTGGCACTGCGGATTATCTTCAGATTTTCGCCAACGGTCAGCAGCTTGTGAACTTCCGACCAGACAATGCAACGGATCGTACGTTTTTAAGATCGAGCATTGGTGACACAAATCCAACTGGCCAGTTTTCAGATTTCACGATTATGGGTGCGCTGCTTGAAACGGCAGGCGACGGCGTGGGCGACCTTGAGTTCCGCTTTCGCTCGACGGGACCGTTTGAGCAAATCGGCCTTGATTCGATTTCAATCTCGTCGGTTCCGCTGCCGTCTTCATCCATTGCCTTTTTGGGCGGTCTGGGCATGATGGCAGCAGCCCGCTTGGTGCGCCGCCGCGCTTCGTGTTAAGCGCCGCCCATTCCGGGCTTGATTGCGGCGGCGCCAATAGGCCGCCGCGGCTAGGCCCGACCCAAATAAAACGGCGGTGCTTGGAATTGGGATTTCTGATAGGGCTGGGGTTGGTCCGCCCACACTCAATTCAACCGTTTGGGACGTCCAACTCCATTGCCCGCTGCTCGCAAAGCCAAGAACAAACTGGCGGGTCGTGGAATCGCTAATTCTCACGCCGTTACCATTGTTTGGCGGCTTGCCATCCATATTCGCGGACAGCGGAATAAAAGAAGCCGAACTGCTGAAATTCAACATGGTCACGCGCTCAAAAACGCCGTTCACATAAAACGCCGCAAATGTCGGCAAACTCTGCGCTTGCGCAGTCGGGATATCAAACACGATCGGGCGATCAAAACTGTCGCCAATACCGTTAATCGTGCGGTCGAGCGTAAAATCATTCAGGCTGACAAACTCTTCGCCAGCGCCCGTTATACTCGCATCATCCCATACCGCAGCCGTGCGGAGGACGCCCCACAATCCAGGCAAAGCATCCGGAGTCCATATCTCGATCAATGTGACCGGTGCCGCTGGTGTCGTACGCGTAAAGGAAACCGCTGCGATAATCACAAAGGCGGTAAGTCGCACTGTTTTAAATATAAAAGACACACTTGTCCCCCACTGCTCTTCTGCAACTTTTCTCACGCGTTAAAACAAAGCTAATGCAGGCGGCGCAATCCATCATCCTACGTATGTAGGAAGGGCACGTCTTTTTTTGCTGTCGTGCGGTGGCTTAGGATACCTGCTATTCCCGCGTGAAGTTTGCCGGAATATCTGGGTTTTCGCCAGCCTTGCCCCACAGCACAATTTCATTGCCCCAAGGGTCGCGGAAGGCATAGTTATAGCCATTGAATTCTTTCCAATAATGATCGCGCCAGAGGATCGTCGCACCGCGCGCTTCGGCCGCATCTAAGATGCGCTCTGGTGTATCGTCATCGCTCACCAAAATCCAAACACGGCTTTTGCGGCCGTCGCCGACGAGTGAGCGTGGCTCGGCGCCAGCAGCATCAGGGTAAGGGCGGGCATTGCTTGAATTCATGATGCCGATATGCAGATTGCCGATCTCGCTGTCAGATCCATCCGGGTTTTTAAATTGTCCTCCGGGCACCAGCCGGTGATAAACGCCTTCGGGCCGGCCTTCGTTGGTCCAGCCAAACACGTCTGCATAAAACTTTCCCGCTGCGCTTGGGTCGTCTGAGGCAAGGTCAACAAAGATTAAGGTATTGGGCTCAGCCATGAATAAAGGTCTCCTATGGTGTGTGAGAAATTAGTCGTATGTAAGAAATTAAGTAGAGGGCGCACCATAGCCACCGCCGCCCGGGGTGAGCATGAGCACGGCATCATCCGGCCCCATGGCTTTTTTTGCGGCTGGCAAGGTGCTTTCGCCATTGATCAGAAACGCGCCTGAGGCGCCCGGCGCCCCGCCGTCGAGGCCCTGCGCTGGTAAACTCAATCGGCTGGGAATTGCATTGAGCAGCCATTCATGGCCCGAGCGCATTTTAAAGCCGATGCGCTGACCATCACCGCCGACCGAGCGGCCCTTGCCGCCGGTGCCGCGCATCAGCTCTTTTTCGGTAAAAGCGATCGGCATAGCC
>JBCCLR010000286.1:0-3722 GCA_039026755.1 Pseudomonadota bacterium
CCTTTTGCGCACGCACATCGATGACATAAAGATCAAGCATCGGCAGCTTTGCCCCGGCAACCGGGGCCGGAAGCGCGGTGGACACCCCATAGCCGTCCAACCAATCGACCAGCGGCGTGGTAGCGACAGCGGAATTGTCTCTTCGCAAAACCGCAACGGACCGGCCATCAGCGGACCATACCGCGCTTTCAAGCGCCCAGGGCCGCGCGGGATCGCCATCTTGCGCCACCAAAACGGGCTCGCCCCCGACGCTGCGCACATAGATATTATCATTAACAACGCCAAAAAACGCGCCGCCATCAGGCGCCGCACTTTCCAGTATAGCATTGCTGAAAAACGCACTTTTAGGAAACGTACTGCCAATGACCCGCGGCCGGCGCGCGGCCAGGTCCGTAGGCGTCACGCCTTGAGCGACTGTCGGCGCTCCACTCCTCAAATCAACGTCAATCAGCTGTTCGCAGGCCATAAACCGCACGCCCAATGGCCCAATCGCTAGGAGCGACTGCGCCAACTGACCGGCAGATACCGCCTGCCCGCAAAGCCGCCCAACGCGTTGTGCTAAAACATCAATAGGCACCTGAAACACGGCTCGGCCGGTAGCCACGTCGACCACATGAACTTCCGGACCCTGACCTTCAGCCCCCAGGCCTTTCGGCACATCACCTGCAGCCGAAGCATCCCCCGTCACAAAGGCAACTTGGCTGCCATCAGGCGACCAGTGAAATACCGAAGGAACACTGCGCTGGACCGTTTTATCGGCGGCAAAGACCTCCTGATACGCGGTCTCTTGCGCATCCGTCACGCCCGCGCTGCTAAATGCCGGGTACGCTGCTGCTGCGTGCATGATGACAGCCCCTAACCAATAAGATCTGCGAACCGCGTCCTCGATGCTCCTGCGCAGGACCACCAGTTCGACAAAACACTTGGTCACAACACATGTAAAGCGCACGCGCTCTCCTCACTTTACAGTAGAAAATATTTTCGTCCGTATAGATAAATATTCTAACATATTACTTTATATTCGACTTTATTACAAAGATACAGGTTAAAAAGATATGCCCATGGCGTTTGGCGTTTCTTATCGGTCGACAATCACTATGATGTGGTGGCAAAACCTACATCGGATGCCATGCGCAGGCTGGGAACGATATGTGCCGCTCAATGCGGCGAGCAGTGCCGTTTGAGCAGGGTGCGGCACACCCTCAGCTGCAGGTGTGACGGCCCACGCGACTGTATTGGGCTAATTTTTTACCTACAAATCGTGCAAATATACGCGCCGTGCTGCGTTTTTCGACAAAGCCCATTCGAAACAAAAAGCGGCCATCGTCAAACGCACCCCCCAACGCTAGGTTAAGATTTGACCTTCGGTCTCCGGCAACAACAAAGCAGCGCAAAAGGTCAGCGCCAGAAAAAGCGAAATAAAGCTCACCGTTTGCAAAAACGTGCTCGTCGCTAACACGCCGCCGATGGCAATTGGAGCAACGGAGTTCGCAATACGCTGGGTCATCACACCCCATGCAACACCTTGGCCGCGTGTTCTCGTTGCGTAGATTTCACCGAGCCATGCGTTCCAAATGCCCCAGGCTCCAACCGTGAAGAACGAGAGCGCAAAGTTCCACACATAGAGGTCAGTCATGGCGCTCGATCTTGCAAATCCGAAGCCAGACACCGTCGCCAAGAAAACAAACGCGGTCATGACTTTCTTGCGCCCTAGACGGCCTGTTAGAAAGCTTGCCGTGACGTACCCCGGGAACATAAACAGTGCAGACAGTGCCAAAAACCCCAATCCTTCACCGCCCTTTAATCCGCGCTCTTCCAGCAGCGCTGGCAACCAGGACGTCAGCCCCCAATATCCCCATGAGAAACAGAAATTTACAACCGTTTGGATTATCGTTGTTTTTCGAACGCTCTTGCGAAAGATCTCGAATATAGACGTCTTTTTAGTAACATCAGCAGTGCGCGAAATTTTAGACACCACGGCGCCATTAGAGATGCGCAGCACCACGCCTTCTGCCTGATCAAATCGCCCTTGTTCCGACAGCCAATAGGGCGATTCAGGCACGGCACGCCAGATCGCCAAGCTCCACAGCGCCAAGACTGTGCTTGACCCTAATGTGACGCGCCATCCATATTGCGTGAGAAGTGCAGTCCCCGCAATCGCTGCCAGCATCCCCACCGGCCATCCCGCGGAAAGAAAGACCGTGCCTTGCCCCCTGACGTTTAGCGGCAAAAGCTCCGCAAACAGTGGAAATGTAACAACCAGGGCGCCGGCCAGCACCACCCCGCAACAAAACCGCACCGCCCATAAAAATTCAACACTCGGCGCAAACGCCGACAGGAGCGGGAAAATGGCATAAAGGCCAACACTCAGGAGCAGGCATCGCTTTCGCCCAATAGCATCCGATAAACGGCCCCAGATGATCGACCCTGGGATCATCCCCAAGAATATGGCGCTAATTAAAAATCCGACTTGCTCTGTCGTGAGTGCAAATTCGGCTGCAATCGACCCCGCATTGAGGATCAGGATCATCATTTCCCAGGCCTCAATGAGAAACGCGATAAAGAGGGTCACCCCAATCGCCCAGTGCCCACGCGTGAGCGGCATGGAATCAAACCACGCCCCAACAGGCTGAGCATGTGATGAGCCGGTGATTATGGTCGCCAAGATAGACCTCGACCAACCGACAAGCGGCTTCTATTGAGCGGCTGCAAAACACCCCAATGTTCGGCAACAGACCGGGACAATGCCATCTGCGCTGCCCCAAAATACAAGACATCAAAATATTGAAGATGCGCTATGCCCATGAAAGCCCCCACCCCAATATGACGAACCGACCTGCGCAAAAATAATCACAACGCATATCTATATTGAGATCCAAATATCAAAATTATCGAATATTTATTATTTAGTAATAATAAATAGTCAAGTGTTCAAAAATAATTGAGGGTAATATTGGCGTTACGCACAGGGCAAAGCATGATTTGCGGGGCAGTGGTTTCCGCACAATGCGAAATCGTTTGAGATGCCGTCGAGACCCAGATATGTCTTGGCAACTCCGCATGTCCGCTAACACCCTTTGGCCAGCTTAAAGGCCCTTTCAAGCGCATCAGCAGCCTCGAGCACATAGCAACAAAATCAGTGCCTAGCCCCAAGCGCCGCCTGCGCAGGACCATGATTTAAGCGCAACTGAGATCCAGAAAATCGCAATTCAAGCAACAATCCTAATCGGCTTTCCACGCGCTCTCAAAGCATTGATGTATCTCGAAAAAGGCGCTGTAAGCGGCCGCTGATTTAGCATAACGTCCAAGGCGCGCGGTTCTAGTCCAAGGCAGAATAGCCCAATTTCACAAATGACGCGCGGCCTCATTTCATTCCGCTTGAACGCGCACACACCTTGTCTTGCGTCCAGTCGTGTGAAAAAACGCCGCCATCGGCTATACACCGAGGTGTTTAGACCAACCAGATCGAAACACCCTCGCGATATGTCTATGGACCTTCAACATCACGTCGATACGCTGCAGGCGGCACACCCGGCCTGCCCAGGCTTTGCCATGGCCGCTATTGACAGCACTGGCACAATGTCGGTGGCAGACAGCGGCTTTGCCGATCGCGCTGCGACACCTTTTTCGGCGCAAACACCGGTGCGCACGGCGTCTGTAACGAAGACGATTGTGGCAGCTGCGGTGCTACGGCTTTACGAAACAAACCAGCTCGATATCGA
>JBCCLR010000287.1:0-3659 GCA_039026755.1 Pseudomonadota bacterium
AGCGTCATGAGCACCGGCCCAGGCGTTTTAAACTGCGCTGCGATTTGAGAGGGATAATCCGCTGCCGTACAGGCCACAAATGGCAAACCGAATGCATCAGCGATTTTTTTAAAATCTGGGTTTTCAAGGCCGGTCGCGGCATCAACGCCGACGGTGCGACCACGAAATAGCTCATTCTGGCGGCGTTTGATAATGGCGTACATACCGTTTTCAACGACCAGGATTTTGACGTTGGGCGCATAGCGCGCGATCGTCTCAAGCTCTTGTATGTTCATCATGATGGAGCCATCGCCAACCATACACAAGGCAGGTTTGCCGCTCACGATCGCTGCGCCCAAAGCGCCGGGGAGCGCAAAGCCCATGGCACCTTGCGATACCGGCCGAACTACCCTTTGACCGGGCTTAAAGGTGGCATTCGTAGGCACGATCACGTCAATAAAACCGGAATCGCAGATAAACGCAGCGTCCTCAGGCAAAAGACCGCCGAGCTGTGATGCGAAATCATAGAGATCGACCGCTGTCTCGGTACTTGAAAAGTCTGGCATCTGCGCAAACGCTTGTTTCCAGCGCCGCGCTTGGTCAAGCCAAGCGGAATAGTCTGAAAGATCATGCAGCGCGTTGACGACGTCGGCAACGTCGGCTTGGATCAGCCGGTCATATTCGATGCCGGATTTTTGATGTTCAATTTTATCAAGATCTACAATGACGCGCTTTGCACCGCGTGCGAATTTGCAAAAATCTGGCCCTGTAATCAGTGAATTAAGCCGCGAACCGAGCACCACAACCAAATCCGCATTCTGTACTGTAAAGGCCCCTGCCCGGCTGCACCCTTGGCTCCCGATAGAGCCAATGGAGACCGCTTCGCTAGCCGGCACCACATCAACAGCCGACGCGGTATAAACCAGCGGTATGGCCCGCTCTTCGCAAAGCGCTTTGAGCGATGCAGCGACCCCAGCGCGGCGGACGCCAGAACCAATGAGAAACACCGGCCGCTGCGCCGCTTCAAACGCCTCATGCAAATACACAAGATCTGAGTCTGCCACTTTTGGGGTTGCCGAAACGGCTGTAAATCCTTCCAGGGTTTCAGGCTCAACACGCGCATTTTGGATATCCAGCGGCACATCAAGCCACACTGGGCCCATTGCGCCTTCACTGGCCAAATGGAACATTTTTTCCAGCTCATAGCGAACACGCGCCGGGTCCTCGAGCATCACGGCATATTTTGAAATCGGCTCAACAATGGAAATAATATCGGCCTCTTGCTGGCCGTAGGTTTTGATTTTTAGGCCCGTGTGGCGCGTGGTTTCTTTCAGCGTGTTTTGCCCGGAAATAACAACGAGTGGCAGATGATCCTGCCAGGCGGATAACAGCCCTGTAATGACATTGGTCGCAGCACAACCGGTGGACACAATGGCCGCTTGCGGCGTTTGCGTCAGATCCGCAGCAGCCACGGCGGCAAACGCCGCGCCTTGCTCATGATGGGTAAACACCGGCTGCATGTCTTTTGATTTGGCCAGCGCATCATTGAGAAACAGCGCGCCACGCCCCGTTACCACAAACGGCCGGTCGATGCCTTTGGCCAGCAGAAACTCAATTATATAATCGGCAACGCGCACAGGTGGCCTCGCTAGGATTTCGGTTTGAATTTGTCGAGGATTGCCGGCAGGCCTACGCTAAATTCACCTGAGACCGCCAATTCTCCATCGATCCGCCCAACAGATGTGCCGCGCGCGACGCCGCGCTTGAAACTGTTGAGCGTCGATTCAATCAGCATGATATCCCCCGGCACCACGCGGCGGCGGAAGGCGGTGTTTTTGACCTCTA
Organism: Pseudomonadota bacterium; assembly: GCA_039026755.1. Taxonomy (GTDB): domain Bacteria; phylum Pseudomonadota; class Alphaproteobacteria; order Sphingomonadales; family CAKZYD01; genus CAKZYD01. Next base: position 1,825 of record JBCCLR010000287.1, read on the forward strand.
AGAAATTGGTGCGGCTGCCATGATGTTCCGGTAGCGACAAGAACGTCATCAAGAAAGACTGCACAAGACTTTCAACTAGCACAAAGCCCGGCACATTGGGGTCGTCTTCATAATGCGGCGGGAAGAACCATTCGTTATAAGTATAGTTTTTTTGGCAAAGCGCGCTGGCGCCAGGTTCGCACTCGACCACCTTATCGATGAACAGCATTGGATAGCGGTTACACTGGGCCGCTAAGACTTGGGTGATGTCAAAGCTCGGCATAATGGGCGCTCAAGCCTCTAGGGCGACGCCGTATTTGCCTAGGATTTCCTTGCCTTTGGCGAAACTGGAAAATTCGACGATGTCGTCTATATCCATCTCGATGTCGAACTTTTCCTCAAGCTCAGTCATCAGCTGCATGTGACCCAGACTGTCCCAGGTTTCGACCGCTTGATAGGCCAGATTGTCCAGCTCACCTTCAGCAATCTGGAAGGTGTCCACAAAAGCGGTTTTGTAAATGGCAATATTTGACATAGACCCGCGGTCCTACCCTTCAGCGTTAACCATGTTTGGCGTAAACATAGACTTGCGATAGTAAACGGGTGCTTAAATGCGCGTGGATATTTGCAGCGCCTACGTTGTTGGACGAATAGGTGGTCGCAACGCGCTTTGCCCCTTTTTCAAAGCAATAGGCATAGGCCATGTAATTGATGAAATAGCCCAGACCCACATGCTGAAATTTAGGGAAAAGCGCTGCTAAAAGAGAGGCATAGCGGCTCTCATCGAGCTTGCGGACAAGAAAGAAACCGCACAGTTGCCCTTTAAACTCCAGCGCATGGAGTTCGCCGCCGCGTGCCAATTCATCTCCTATCCAGCCGCAATAGCGGTTTGAAGATTGCGCCAATGTAAAGCGGGGATCGAGGGAAAAGCGGTCGGTTTCAAAAAGGCCCTGGCGGATAACATGGTAAATCGCATCACGCTCGGCCGCAGTCGCAAGATGCGACGTCACAGCTTTTCCAAGCCGCGCCATCGGTCCGTCAAGCGCGGGCAGAGTAGTCACTTCAACAGTTGTGAGCATCTCGCGAAACCCAAAACCACATGCTTCAATGAGGCTCGTCAGATCCACTTGGCCTGCGGGCAGCTTGATAGAGGTATAGTCCGCTTGTGGGATCGCGTTGATCTCTAGCCCGAGATTTTCACGCGTGTCGTCTACCGTAACTTCGGCCTCATAGACATTAAGGCCCAAGTTGCGCTGCTCCCAAGTGGCGTGCACCAGCTGCATCAGGCAAAGCTCCGGGACATGCTGCGAATGAGGTCCTTGCCTTCCCAAACGAATGAAAAATTGCCAGTGCTCCCAACCGGTACAACACGGTCAATTGCTTTTAAGCCGTGACTGGCAACGAGGTCGATCAGGCGGGTTTTTAAGTCGCCAATATAGGCCATGGTCTGGCAACGGTGGTCCAGAAACGCAGCGAAATCCGCTAAGTCTGCGATATGCGCCTGCATGAAAAAGCCTTCTGCGCCGGCGGCATCGATCATATGCGCAGAGCATGACGTTATATCCAGGACCGTCAAATGAGGATGAAGGCCTACGGCCTGTGTCGCATTAAACTGCGCAGCAATGCGCGCGCTGCTTTTAAAGTGACGGACGCCGACACCCTCGATGGTCCGATAGTCCGACTGGGTGAGCACGGCTGACAAAGCCTGCCAAAATAGCGGCTTTGCCGTTTCAATTTCGCTTTGATTGCCCAGCCAGAAGACGAGCTTTGGCGCGGTACAGGCGTTTTGGTCTGACGGGTAGACATCGTTAAACACCTTGCGCGCAACCTCATCGGGGTCGCACGCCGCCAGATAA
>JBCCLR010000288.1:0-3621 GCA_039026755.1 Pseudomonadota bacterium
AGATGGCCAGCGCCATATTGCCAAAGCCTTGGGCGTTAGCGTTGCCACATTGCGGCGGCGGTTAGAAGCGGAAAACACAAGCTTTCGCCGGCTGCGGGCCAAAGCGCTGAATGCACGCGCCCAACATCTTTTAAGCACGCGCGCAAGCCTTAGCGACGTGGCAGAAATCCTAGGCTTTGCAGACTTGCGAAGCTTTTCAAGGGCGTACAAAGCCTGGAATGGCGTGACCCCAAAAACCCAGCGACAGCTCTCAATATAAGCCTTTTTTGAGCGAAATTGTCCTGTTAAAATGACCGTTTGTGTCATGGCGGCTGGAGCGTCGGTGCGCTAGCTCTGTCCTCAATAAAAATTCGGCTGCTTTCTTAGACCTCCAGGTCCCGGCAGACCGCAGACTTGGGGAGATACCGCAATGTGCACCTTTCGACCATCTATCACTGCCGTTTTTCTTGGCGGCATGAGTACGCTCGCTTTCACGTTGCCAGCATCGGCACAGACGGCAGCAACCGACACCGTAGACGGATCCTACGGCCTTGAAGAAATCGTCGTCACCGCACGGCGCCGGGCTGAATCGTTGCAAGAAGTTCCGATCGCGATTTCCGCCTTTAGCGAAAGCCGCATTTCTGAGCTTCAGGCCGATGATTTATCCGGTCTTCAGTATTCCGTCCCAAACTTTTATTTTGATGAGGGCGATGCCTCCAATGCCGTTGTTTACCTGCGCGGTGTTGGCCAAAACGATTCGCTGGCCTTCGCTGATGCCGGCGTTGGCGTGTACGTCGATGATGTGTTTGTCGCGCGGTCGCAGGCCGCTTTTTTAGAGTTGTTTGACGTCGAGCGGGTTGAAGTTCTGCGCGGGCCGCAAGGCACGCTCTATGGCCGCAACACGATTGGCGGTGCCGTCAAGTTTATCTCACGCAAGCCAACCGATGATTTGGAAGGCTATTTAGAAGCAGGCTATGGCAATTTTGATTTCTTCACCGCGCGTGGACGGATCAGCGGTCCATTGATTGAAGGTGTATTGCGCGCCAAAGCAGCTGTATCTTACACCTCGCGCGACGGCTTTAATGACAACGCCTTTACTGGCCAAGATGATGGCGACCAAGAAACGCTGTCGGGCCGACTCGGGCTCTATTACGAACCAAATGAAGATTTCGATATTGCGCTCACGCTTGATGGCCGCCGCGACCGTCCTGATACCTCACGCAGCCCGTCTCTCAGAACGCCTGGAACAGGCTTCCCAGACCCGATTGGCGCGCCTTTCACCTTGCAAACCTTCGAAGTGCCCGATGACCCATTTGATGTGAATACCAATGCAAATGGTCAGTCTGACATCGATGCTTTTGGTATCACCTTGCAAGCCGGTTGGCAGGTCAGCGATGCCATTCGCCTCGATTCTATTACGTCCTACCGCAGCTTTGACTTTGACTTAAAGCTTGATACCGATGGAACCCCATTGCCGCTCCTCGATGTGCTGGTCCTGCAAGAACAGCAGCAATTCAGCCAAGAATTCCGGCTCACCTATGATGATGGGGACAAGCTTTCGGTCGTTGCTGGTCTTTATTATTTCTATGACGACGATTTGACTTTTAGCGGTGTCGATAATGGGTCGGCCGCGCTATTTGGCTTTCCAGTCACCGTGTTTAGCCTGGCAACATCATCGCAGGCCGATACCGATCAGCAAACCAATTCTTACGCAGCCTTTGTAGATGCGACATATCAAATCACCGACCGCTTGAGCCTCAATGCCGGCGTGCGCTATACCTATGAAGACAAAAGCTCCATGCGGCGCTTTGAGAATTTCTTTGATACCACGCTGTCCGTGCTCGACGACCAACCGCCGTTTCTGCAGGGCGTCGGCGTGCCAGGCACGGTCATCCAAGGGGAGGAAGACTTTGATGCCTTCACCCCGAAAGTCGCATTGTCCTTCCAAGCGACTGATGATGTTCTCCTTTACGCATCTGCCTCGCGCGGTTTTAAAAGTGGCGGCTTCTCAGGCCGGGCAAACAACGATTTTGGATTTCAACCATTCCGTCCGGAATTTGTCTGGAGCTATGAGGCTGGCGTAAAATCAGCCTGGCAAGACGGGCGTGTGATCGCCAACCTTGCGTACTTCTATAATGACTACACAGATATCCAGGTCACGTCCTTCGGCTCTGATCCTGTGACAGGTGTGTTTGTGGACCTATTTACCAACGCCGCCGCCGCAACCATCCAGGGCGTTGAACTTGAACTTGCCGCACAACCCATTGAGGGGCTTTCGCTGAATGGGTCGCTTGGGTTCCTGGATGCGCAATATGATGAGTTTGAAACACTCGTTGGTGGGGTCGTGACAGACGTGAGTGAACGCGATTTGGTCAACGCGCCAGAATGGAGCTTGAGCTTTGGTGCGACCTACGAAAAGCCGGTAACCGAAGATCTGTCTATTACGCTACATGCAGACACGGCCCATCGTAGCAGCTTTGCCAACGAAGTTACGGATTCGCCCAATTTGCGCCAAGACGCCTATTGGCTCGCCAACGCCTTCGTGTCCTTAGGCGCAACGGATAAACGCTGGGAAGTGCGCGCCGGCGTGCGCAACCTGACCGATGAAGCGATCATTGTTCAAGGCTTTAACCTGGCTGCCTTTCCGGGGCTGGAAGCTGCGTTTTATGGCGCGCCGCGCACCTATGATATCCGCGCGATCTTTCGCTTTTAGGCGCGGCCCGGACCAACGCCTATCCATATGGCAAAAAAAGCCATTACAGCGCCGCCACCAGGCAGCATTATTTGGGAAGCAGACCCGGCAAGGTACAGTGGCCCAAACGACGGACTGCTGACCGCCGGGCTCACCCTGGGTGACCTAAGGCAGCTCAGCGCGCCGAACGGCGCATCGCCGCGCGCGAAAGCGATACATAAGGACTTTCGCGACCTGGTGGACATTTCGCCCGAGGGCGGATTTACGCGAACCTATGGCCCAGCGCCAGATGCGCTTGATGTAGCGGGTCAAGCTTACACAGCGCTGATGCGCCTGCCTGATCGCAAGCACGCCTTTACTGTGCGGCTTCTCGTTCCCGATGCGTTTGACTGGGATGCGCCGCTGCTTGTTGCCGCGCCATCATCAGGCTCGCGCGGCGAAACTGGCGCGATTGGCGATATCGGGTCCTGGGTGCTGCCGCGCAATCATGCCCTTGTGCTGACGGATAAGGGAACGGGGGTCGGCGCACATGTTTTAAGCTGCGATACCGTTTACGGGCCTGATCTCGCAGCCACGCAGGACCCAAATGCAGCAACAAAGTTTCGCCTGGACTGGACGCCGGCACTGACTGCATTTGCGCAAGACAACCCCCATGCGGTGGCCCTTAAACATGCTCATTCTACAGAGAATGTGGAAGCAGATTGGCCGCACACTGTGCTCGAAGCCATCCGCTACGGGCTACATAAACTGCGTGCCTTGCAGCCTGATTGTGCGCCGATAAAGGTTATCGCCGCCGGCGTTTCCAATGGCGGCGGCGCGTCGTTACGGGCCGCTGAAATTGATGAAGATCGCCTCATCGATGCAGTCGTCGTGGCGGAACCCAGCATTGCAATACGCTCAAAAAACGTGCCGCGAGCGTGCAAAACGGGCAGACCCTTGCTCGACTATGC
>JBCCLR010000289.1:0-3613 GCA_039026755.1 Pseudomonadota bacterium
AGGCCGGCACCAACTGGGTGGCACAGCGGCAGTAAGGCGCAGCGTTCAACGTAGCGCGCATGTCGGTCTGGGCCGCTGCCGGTGTCAGTGAAAAAGTCACCGCCAAGGCCGCTAGAATGGTCAAGCAGCTGTTTAATCGTAATGGATTTAGACGCATCGAGGTCAGCTACTCTGAACTCAGGAATATAGGTCCGCACGGTTGCATCAAGTTCGATAAGGCCTTCCTCGACCAACCTCATCACCAGTGTGGCGGTGACCGGCTTGGTGATTGAGCCGATCTGAAACATCGTTTGCGGCTGTACTTTATGGCCTGTGTTAAGATTGAGCACCCCATGTGTGGCGACATGCAGATTTCCCTGATGCCACAGCGCAAAGCTCGCCCCTGGCACGTTATATTTACGTGCACCACTTTTGAGCAGGCGCGAGATGTCGAAAGGTAAGTCAGTTGGCATATGGTGCTCCGGATTTTATCGTTCAGCGACGGTCGATTTGGTCATGCGCGCGTCTAGCCGCGCCGCGTAGTCTTGTTGGCTGGCGTCGGTGATAGGGAAGCGCCAGAGAATATAGAGGGCCGGGATCACCCCAAGTGCCGGCAGCAGATTTGCGACCACACGCAATCCCAATATCGCTTCGGCATCATTCTCAGCGCCGGGCTGATATCCAAAGAAGCCAATAATGAACAGTGCGATTGGGCCGCCCACCGATGCCGTTGTCTTGCTGATCAGCGCCAAAAAGGCATAGTACTGGCCAGCCCGGTTCTTGCCAGTGCGCAGTTCATCATAATCAATGATATCGCCAAGCATGGTTGGCATGGCAATCATCAGGAGCGGGGAGAACGCGGTAATCGCGCAGTAATAGGCCACCATGGGGGCAAAAGCCTCAGGGCCGGGGGCAATGAACCATGGCAGCGGTAAGATGGCCGTATAAATCGTGAAGGCCGCCGCAGTAACGCGGTACTTGCCGAACCGATTGATTACCCAGCCCCAAAAGGGCACGACCAGTGGCCCTACCAAAATGGCTGGCCCGAACAACTGCGTATAGCGGTCCCCAATAGTGAGATAAGAATCGATATACATAAAGCTCACAACGCCGCTGACGCCGCTGGCAACGCCGATGAACAAATACGCCATCAAAAACGCTTTGAACGGCGGGTTGTCCCGCAAAGAAGCCCAAAGTTCGGTCAAGCGCGGTTTTTCTTTGGTCATGATTACGTCGCCAGTGGGTACCAGCGTTACTGCCAGAGCGGTCGCGACCGGCACCAATATGATCACCGCGAAGGCAAGCGCGCTCAAAACGTCGAACGTCATTCGGGTATTTGACGTCATGATGTTGGTAAAAAAGTCATTGCCCTCCATAAACAAAGGGATGGTGCCATTTTCGTTTGGCAAGAGGAGCGGCGACAAGGTGAACAAAAGTCCGCCGATAAACAGAAAAAACGTTCGCGATGCATTGATGCGTGCACGTTCCTTAGTGCTGCGCGACAGCTCAAGCGCCCAAGAGGCATAGGGGATCTCCATTACGGTCCACCCCAAGTAAATGAGGAGCGAGAAGATCAAGAAATAAGCAGCTCCCGCGTTATCACCTGGCCTAAACAGAAAGAAAATCGCAAAAACGACAATGCCTGCCCCGGTGACTACCCACGGTTTGCGCCGCCCAAACCTGGACTGCGTCCTGTCAGAAAAATAACCAATGAGCGGGTCGGTCACGGCATCAAAGATGCGCGCGGTGAGCAGGACAGTCCCTACCAGGGCCAGGTCGATACTAAAACGCTGCGCATAAAGCGCTGGCAAGATACCAGCAATTGGCCCATGCGTGATTGCAGAGACCAAAGCCGGGAGCGCAAAAATGGCAAGTGTTGGCCAGGCCAATCGCGTTTGTGCCATATCCGTTTTTGCCTCTGCCTTCTGTGTGTGTGTGAATTCAAATAAAGCGGATCATGATACTGCGCCGATCCTTGAGAAGGATCGCGGGTCTGCACTGGGATAAGCAACGCCAAGAAGCTGAAGTGTAGCGATCAATACGATAGGACATCACGCTGCGGCCATCATTGTCGGTATCCAGCGCATGGCAGGCATATAGATGACATAAATTTCATTTGAATTATTTATCAATATATGAATAATTTAGTCAATATAGAATTTCATATAGGGCGGCATGTGCGGAGCTGCACAACACACGAGGGGTATAGGCGCGATGTCACCGTTATCAGAGCAGCTATCGATAGCGCTCAAACAGCACCGGATTGCTGGAGCCAGCATTGCGCTATCGGAAGGTGGCCAGGCCCATGTCGCAGCTGCCGGATATGCCAACGTTCCTGAGGGTATCGCTGCGACGACCGACACGGTTTTTCAAATTGGGTCCATCACTAAGGCTTTTACGGCTGCTCTTATGAGCATTTTGGTTGATGACGGCCTCATCGCATTCGATGCGCCCGTGTCGCGCTATCTGCCCAAGCTCAAAATCGCCAACGCAGCGCCTCCCGATACCTTAACCATCCGGGCGTTGCTGGATCATTCGGCTGGGTTTGAGGGGGATTTCTTTGCCGATTTCGGTCCACAGCCAGAGGCTTTAGAACGCTATGTCGCTGCGTGCGCGGACTTGCAGTGGATCCATGCACCGGGAGCAATGCAAAGCTATAATTCCGCTGCCTACTGTATCGCCGGGCACGTGGTGGAGGCCGTGACGGGCCAATTTTTCAATCAGGCTTTAAGCGAGCGTTTGTTGCAGCCCCTCGGTATGGACCGATACAGCTTTTATGATCATGAGGCGGCGCGGTATCGAACAGCGGTTGGTCACAGTTGGGACGCGGCCAACCAGCGCTTCAAACTTCCCAAATCCCTACGGCTTCCGCATTGCATGAGTGCATCTGGAGCGTCGCTGAGTATGACAGCCACTGATCTTCTGCGATTTGGCTGTCTGTTTGTGCGGCGAGGGCGAGACAGCCAAGGTCGTACGCTGATCAGCGAAGCAACCTTCAGCCAGATCATTGATCCAAAGATCTACACCCCGCCATTTGGAAAGCCTTTGCTTATGAGTTGGGTGGTTTTAGAAACGTCGAGCGGCTCCTGCTACGCCACCTCTGGCCAGACAATTGATCAAAACGCGTTTCTTTTGGTGTCGCCAGAACATGCATTCGCCGCTGCGATCCTGACCAATGGCGCTGGCGCCGCAAATCAGCTTTTTGAAACCGTACTTATCCCAAGCCTGAGGGATAGATTTGGGATGGTGTTTCAAATACCTGGAAGCACACCGGCAACTACTGCCCAGCAACGGGATCGGGAGGCTGGTCAGAATATTGGTGGCTATGCGATTTATGCTGGGACCTATGTGAATAAAACCCGCTGTGACGTCGCATCAACGCCGGCGGGGCTCACACTCACCATAAGCGCGAATTCGACCACCGGCGGCGGCATTGAAAGTGAGCATTTCCAGCTCCAACAGGCCGGCGAGCATCGCTTTAACGTATTGGCTGGAGACTCGCCTCAACCGGCTGGCCAATTGGTGTTTGTTTTTTCCCAAGATGCACGAGCGAAGCCTGACCTGCTGGCGATGAGCAATCGGCTCTATCGGCGTTCTGAAACGATGCAAGCCGCTGGATAATCGAAGTACATGA
>JBCCLR010000290.1:0-3605 GCA_039026755.1 Pseudomonadota bacterium
ATGACACCGCCGATAAGACTAGAGCGCTCCGTCCTTGTGGTGCCGGGCGCATCGGAGAAGATGATTGGCAAAGCCGCTGCGAGCGATGCGGACGCCGTATGCATCGATTTGGAAGATGCTGTTGCGCCGAGCGAAAAAGCGCGCGCGCGCGCTGTCACGGTTGCTGGTATCCTTGGCCATGATTTTACCGGCAAAACGGTGCAAGTGCGCATCAATGGCCTCGATACCGAGTTTGCCTACCGCGATATCATTGAGGTGGTTGAAGGGGCTGGCAACGCGCTGGATATGCTCGTTTTGCCGAAAGTCTCTGGCCGTGATGAACTCAGCTGCGTCAGTCTCCTGCTGGATGGGATTGAAGCGGCCATTGGGACATCTAGGGTGATTGGCCTTGCAGCGCTCATAGAAACCGCTGAAGGCGTCCTCAATATTGCCGACGTTGTGACCGCGAACGAGCGGCTTGAAGCGCTGATTTTTGGTTCCGGTGACTTTGCAGCGTCAATGGCGATGCCGCTTGAGACCATCGGCGGCATGGATGATCACGATGCTGCATATCCCGGTCATCGCTTCCATCACGCGCTTGCCAGTATTGCAACGGCAGCGCGAGCGCATGGCCTGCGCGCCATTGACGGTCCATTTGCGGGTTTTAAACAGCCTGACTTGCTGCAGCGCTATGCTGCGATGAGCCGTGCGCTGGGTTTTGATGGGAAATGGTGTATCCACCCCAGCCAACCAGCGATCGTAAACGCGGCATTCGCGCCGTCGCCAGAGGATATTGCTTGGGCAAACGAGGTCGATAGCGCCTATCAGGCCGCAATGTCTGCTGGCACGGGCGCCATTAGTGTGCGCGGTAAGATGGTCGATGCCGCCAACTTACGCATGGCCGAGCGCATTCTCGCGCAGGCCAAACTGGCCGGAATGGCTTCGCGCACTAGCTGCTAAGCGAAACAAAAAATAGCACTTCTGGCTTTTTTGGGGACATCGGCATGGTCAAAATTCTTGAAGGTGTGCGCGTGGTGGAAGGCGCCGCCTTTGTTGCTGCGCCGCTCGCCGGCATGACACTGGCGCAGATGGGCGCGGACGTGATCCGCTTTGACCGGCTGCGCGGCGGGCTTGATTATTCGCGCTGGCCGCTCACTGAAAACGGTCGCAGCTTGTTTTGGGCGGGGCTGAATAAGGGCAAGCGCTCCATTGCTGTAGATATGGCAACGCCGCAAGGCCAAGAGATCATTACCCGGCTGATTGTGGGCGAGGGCACCGGCGATGATGGGATTTATCTGACCAACCTGCGCGTGCGCGGCTGGATGAGCTATGAAGAGCTCAGTAAGAAGCGCAAGGACCTCATCATGATGATGATATTGGGGGACCGGCACGGCGGGCCGCAGGTCGATTATACGATTAATCCCGCTGTGGGCTTTCCCAGCGCGACTGGTCCAGAAGGGCTGGCCAACCCGGTTGGCCATGTGCTGCCCGCATGGGACTGCATTACCGGGCAGCAAGCAGCGCTCGGCATCTTGGCCGCAAAGCGGCACCGGCGCAAACATGGTGTCGGCCAACTGGTTGAACTTGCCTTGAAAGACATGGCGCTGAGTATCCTCGGCAACCTCGGGATCATTGGCGAAATGACGCTGAATGGCGAAGAGCGGGAGAAGATTGGCAACTCGCTATACGGCGCCTACGCGCAGGACTTTGTGTGTAAATGCGGTGAGCGCATCATGGTGATTGGGCTCACAGAGCGGCAGTGGAAGAATCTTAAAAAAGCCACTGGCACGATGGAGGTTTTTAATGATTTGGCCGCTGAATTAGGGGCAGATTTATCGCTGGAGGGTGAGCGATATTTGCATCGCCATGCCATCACCGAAAAATTAAAGCCGTTTTTTGATAGTGTAAGCGTTAAAGATATTGCCAAGAAATTTGATGATCTGGGCGTAACCTGGAGCGTTTACAAGACGTTTAAACAGGCGGTGGAAACAGATCCGGATATTTCGGCGGACAACCCCATGTTTACCCGGCTGCACCACCCAGGCATCGGCACTTATTTAACGCCGGGCAATCCCATCAGTTTTTCAAATGCAGAACGGGTTGAACCCCGCCGCGCCCCTGCGCTCGGCGAAAATACTGAAGAAATCTTGCACGAAATTGGCTATTCGGGCGGCCAGATCGCAAAATTCTACGACGATAAAGTGGTCGCCAGCGCTGGATGACGATGCATTGAGCTACCCTCGAGCGCGGTCATCACGCTCAAGGGCAGCGTAATTATCTTTCGTGCCAACGCGGCTTATGCTGCAGTGCAAGGCTGCCGGTCGGCGCGGCGCAGATGACGCCCGCGCAGCCGCATAAACACACCAAGGCTGCCAAGCATTAACCAGCCGGACGCCGGCAGTGGTATAGCGCTCGGTGCGTTGAGGCCCGCTGCTGCCCGGATCGCTGGGTTCATGCCGGTGATGTCGATGTAGTCACCATTGTTAAATCCAAGCACCTCTTCCAAACCAAAATCGTTGCCGATCACGTAGTTGAACAGCAGCTCACTGCCGGCACCATTGGCCCATAGCAGGGTGTTCTCTGTTGTATGGTTGTCAGAATGCCATAGAAAGCCGGGCAAATTGCCTTTGCCGTTGTTTTGAATGGGCTGGAAGGGGATTTGATCGCTTTGCGGCCCCATCACCGCGCCATTGCCATGGTCGGTGAGCACGATCATCAGTGTCTCGTCCCATGAGGAATTGGTTTCAACCCAGTCAACCGCTGCGCCGATGGCATGATTAAATTCGACCTGCTCTTCGATGACCCGGCCCGTGGCATTGGCATGCGCCATCCAATCAACCGCGCCGCCTTCAACCATCAAAAACAAGCCGTCATCATCCTTGCCAAGATGATTAAGCGCACCGGTGGTCATCGTCGCCAAATCGGGCACGGTTGGCAGCAGGACTTGACCTATCGTGGTGTCGACCCCCGGAATAACCAAATTCGGCGAACCTGGCTGGTTTGCATCAGCGGGAATAAACGGGCTGCGGCTGGCCTGCAGGGTCTCTTCAATTTGTGGGATGCCGATCAGCCGTCCATCCACATGCAGCGAGCCATCGGCAAGTGCTTCGAATTGCTGCTTCGTTTCAATCAGCGTCATCGGCCCATCCGGCGCGTTGATTGCAGCCCAGTCCGCTTCACTCAGCCAGTTGTATTCAGGCGTGTTCTTCGGCTGGCCTTCGTTATCAAAATTTGGGTTGCCTCCACCCATGATTAAATCAAGGGTGTGGCCATTGATCATTTGGCTTGCAATGCCTTTTAGGTCACCACGCGTGGGGCTTTGCGCGCCAAAGGCGGCCGGTGTAGCATGGCTAAAGCCGACGCTTGAGACAACGCCCACAGCTTTGCCGGCATCCTTCATATCTTGGCTGATGAACGGCAGCGGATTGCCATCAACATCATAGTTAACGCGCCCGTTGGACGTGCGCACCCCAGAGGCAAGCGCAGTGCCCGCAGCGGCGCTATCGGTGGCGTTTTGCTTGATGGTCTTATAGCCGGCAAAGAAGTCGCCATCATTCGTCGGTGTTTTATCCCAAGCGGCTGCTGGGTTATAGGCCGGCGCACCGGCAGGCTGGGTCGTCATGCCA
>JBCCLR010000291.1:0-3589 GCA_039026755.1 Pseudomonadota bacterium
GGCGAAACGCTTATATCCCGGCCAAGCGTCTAGCCTCGATGCACTGTGTCGACGTTTTGAAATTGATTTAAGCGCGCGCACCAAGCACGGCGCCCTCCTTGATGCAGAGTTGTTGGCGGAGGTCTATCTCAATTTAAAAGGTGGGCGCCAAAACCGGTTAGAGTTAATGACCGGTCGCGTAAAAACCGTTGATACTGCGGATTTGGCGTCTCGCAATCGCGCAGTGCCCGTAGCAGCGCGCGACTATGATATAACGGCCGAAGAGGAAGCGGTTCATGCGGCCTTTATTAGTGGAATGAACGCGCCGATTTGGGAAAAGTTCCAATAGCAACCTGACGTGTTGCAACAGCGGATTAAACGGTTGCTTGCGGTGCTACGCCCTGTTGCGCCTGTGCCATGCGTTGTTGGTAGAGCGCCGCAAAATCAATTGGCTCTAGCGTTAATGCAGGATAACCGCCATCGCGCACCGCATCGCTGAGCACGCGCCGTGCAAATGGGAACAACAAACGCGGTGCTTCGACCAATAAAAATGGCTGCATCTGGTCCGCTGGAATATTGCGCAGCTGAAATAGCGCTGCATAGGCTAGCTCGACGATATAAACCGGCTCATCATCGGCGGTGGATTTAGCTTCGATTTTGAGTTCCACCTCATAGGCTTCATCAGCGACTTGTTTGCCGGCCACGTTGATACCAATGTTAATGTCAGGCTTGGCTGACTGCAGTTTTTGAAAAATCAGCGGTGCGTTTGGATTTTCAAAGCTCATATCTTTAATATATTGGGCAAGCATGGCGGCTTGCGGTGGGCCACCTGCACCCCCGTTTTGAGTGGGACCAGCGCCGTTTGTATTAAACTCAATTTGCGCGCCGCCGGAACTGGATGAAGTGCTCTCATCACTCGCTGATTCTGGCTTTGTCTCGTCTTCGTCGGCCATGGGGCGCGATCCTTATCTTTGTCTAAATAGCGGTTCAGCGGCGGGGCTGCATGTCGACCTTTGTGCGGCTGCGCTAGCACCTTCAGAACTAGAAAACAAGCGTGTGACGGGCCTTTCTCAGTTTTCACGATGTATCTCGCTGTGTCGCGGCTCTTGTCAGGCAGCTTTTACATCATTATTTAAGCTGTATTAGGGTGTTTGTCGTACCCAGGTTTGAGCTGCTACAAGCGCGTCCCCCTACTGCCGAAAGCGTGTTCTAAATGGAAATGATTGAAATCATAATTTTCGCAATGATTGCGGCGTTTGTCGCTCTGCGCCTGTTTAGTGCGCTCGGTACACGTCCAGAGGACGATGCCGAGCCGCGAACCGTGCCTGTTGATAAAATTGGCGGCGGCACGGTCACGCTGGAGGACGATGAGCCAACCGTTTATGTCGATCCCCTTGCGGGCATTGATAATGAGGCAGCCCGTTCCGGTCTGGAAGCCATTTTAGAGCGCGATAAAGGCTTTAACTATAAGGATTTCAAAACCGGAGCGACTGCCGCCTACGAGATGATCCTTGAGGGCTTTTGGAAAGGTGATCGCAGCGTCTATGAGCCATTCGTATCGAAAGAGATTGCGTCTGACTTTAACGCAGCGCTCGATGAACGGCGTGCGGCTGGCCTAAGCGTTGAAAACCGGTTGATCGATATTGACGGCATACATTTGGTCAGCGCTGAGCTCGATAATCGTATGGCGGAAATTAGCATGAGTTTTACGGCTAACATCGTCGCTGTAACGCGAAACGCCGAAGGAGAGGTGGTCGATGGCTCTCTCAGCGATACGTATCAAACACGTGATTTGTGGACATTTGCCCGCGATGTGTCGAGCCGCGATCCAAACTGGATGGTGGTTGGGACTGAAAGCCAAGACGCTTAATCGCGCTCGGTTTGCGAGCTTTCTTTGCGCGATTGCTTTAGCAGCCTGCGTTTCCGCGCCAACGCGCCAGCCTGTTAACATTGCACAGCTTAAATTGCTGAATTTGAGCGCAGGAATTGAAGCCTTTCTGCGCGCCTGCGATGCCTTGGTTGCCCGTGATCCCCGCTTTGGAGCACCTTGCGCGGACCCTGGATTGGCGCGCACTGCTCCATCGGTCTTTCTTGAGCGGTATTTTGATGCGCAACGTATCGTTACCAGAAAGTCTCCAAGCGGATTTTTTACAGGCTATTTCGAACCTGAGATCGCCGCGAGCCGGATACCTCAGCCAGGATATCAAACCCCAATTTATGGCCGGCCTGCGGATTTAATTTCTGTCGATCTCGGCCTTTTCCGTCCGGACCTCCAAGGCCGGCGTATTTCTGGTCGCAATCAAAATGGCCGGTTGCGGCCGTACCCAGAGCGTGCCGAGATTGAAACAGCTGGGCTTGAGGCAGCGCCGGTCATTGCCTGGGCGAAAGATCCGATTGAGCTGTTTTTTTTGCATATCCAAGGCTCCGGAATACTCGCGTTTGAAGACGGCAGCAGGACGCGCATTGGCTATGCTGGGCAGAACGGACACATTTACACCGCCATTGGCAAGCCGCTTATAGAAAGGGGCGCAATTGCGCCTGAAGAGATAAGCCTGGAGGCCATTGCCGCTTGGCTGCGCCAGCATCCCCAGGAGGCTGCAACGCTGATGCAACAAAATAGGAGTTATGTGTTTTTTGCAGATCGCGACCAAGACGGCCCTTTTGGAACTCTGGGGACGGCGCTAACGCCCCGCGCAGCGCTTGCGGTTGACCCGCGCCATACCCCGCTTGGCGCCCTGGTTTATGTGGATGTTCCGATTGCCTCTGAGGATGAACGGTTCGCCGGTCTTGTATTGGCCGCCGACACAGGCGGTGCAATTGCTGGCCTCGGGCGCGGCGATATATTTTTTGGTCGCGGAGCAAAGGCCCGGGCGGCGGCTAGCGGACTTAAAGCAAGTGGCCAGTTTATTCAGTTCCTGCCCAAGGGCTGGACCAGCCAAGCGAACTTGGCCTCATGAATAAACCCCCTAAGAATGCTGATCTTGAGCTGTGGCACCGCGCTATGCAGGGTGTCACGCCGCTTAACTCTGATAAAAAGCTGGCCGCTTCCCCGCCGCGCCGCCCTGTATCGAATGTAAGGCCTAGCGCTGACGCTCCGGCCAAACCAAATGCTCCGCAACCACGTGCACCTGGTGATTTACAGGCCCAGCCGCTTGATCGAACATGGCAAAAGCGGTTGCGCCGAGGCCGCATGGACGTGGATATGACCCTGGATTTGCACGGCATGACGCAAGACAATGCTTATGTCGCCTTGCTGCGCGCTGTTGAACGCGCTCTGGTGCAGCAACATCGCATTCTCCTGGTGATTACCGGTAAAGGTGCGCCAGAAAAGGATGCATTAGATAAGTCTGTGCCTAATGGGAGACCGCGTGGGATACTGCGAAAAAAACTACCCATATGGCTGAGTGAGGGACGCTATAGCAGCCATATTTTCGCGATCCGCCAAGCGCATCCAACGCACGGCGGTGCGGGCGCTTTTTATGTTTTATTGCGCCGCCCGCGCGGCTAACTGTGCATTTTCCACCTGCTCGCGGACATGGCAGCCTTCAACATGGTCGTTGACCAGGCCCATAGCCTGCATGAAGGCATAGGCCGTTACCGGCCCAACAAA
>JBCCLR010000292.1:0-3542 GCA_039026755.1 Pseudomonadota bacterium
GCCGCATACACTTGGAATTGTAACCGGCCTACAGTTTGAAGCTGACATTGCGCGCGCGCTTCCCGGCAGCAATGTTGCATGTTACGGGCCTGGGCCGGCTGCTGCAGGCGCAGCGGCCAGCACGCTCGTAGCGCAAGGCGCCGCGCAGTTAATGAGTTTCGGCATTGCAGGTGGGCTCGATCCGGATCTTCTCTGCGGTGATCTTGTTGTCTCGCCTGCCACATTAGCAGCGCAGCTGGCTGTTCCCGAGCGCATGGTCAACACAGTTGAAGCAGCTGTTTTGACCCCGCGAGCAAAGTCTGCCCTTTATGCTAAAACCGGCGCGCACGCGGTCGATATGGAAACGAGCGCGGTGCGGGCCATCGCGCAGAGGCATAATCTGCCGTTCCTGATCTTGCGGGTGATTTGCGATGAAGCCGACGATACAATTCCGCATGTTGCTCTGGCCGGTGTTGATGCGGAAGGTCGAACAAAACCACTGCGCGTTGCGCGCGGTCTTGCCGTTCGTCCGCAAGATTTGGCCGCACTTATCACACTGGGCAACCGGCGCAAACGCGCCGTCATGGCACTCAAGGCTGCCGTAAAGGAAGTGTCGCGCACTAAGAGCGCGCTTTAGCAGCAAACGCGCAGCCGACTATAAATCCGCGAACGAGCCGCCACGGCCCTTGCCGCCTGCAAAGCGCGTTGCGCCGGAGACGGTTTCACCGGAACTGAGCACTTGATGGCCCAGCCGGTTTTCATTCAGCATGGCGTCAACGAATGTCATATTCCACTGGTCATAGGCTGACTGCCGGTCACTGAGCATGCATTTCTGCGGGAAACGGGCCAATTGATCAGCGATTTCCACGGCTTTCTCAAGCGCCTTGCCAGGCAGTACCACATAGTTTGCAAGGCCCATGGTTTTCGCTTCATGGGCGTCCACTGCGCGTCCGGTAAGGATCATATCAAGCGCGTTGCCCATACCCACGACGCGCGGCAGACGCACTGTTCCGCCATCAATCAACGGTACGCCCCAACGGCGGCAATAAACGCCGAAAATCGCCGTTTCGTCTGCAACGCGGAAGTCACACACCAGCGACAATTCAAGCCCGCCGGCGACGGCGTGCCCAGCAATGGCGCCAATGACGGGTTTTGAAGGCCGCAGATAACTCGCGCCCATCGGAGCAGACCCATCCATACGCGCTAAATCTCCCTCCAACACAGGCGTTTGCAGGTTTTTCTCGCTCACTTCTTTTAAGTCTGCGCCAGCACAGAATGTGCCATTAACGCCGTGAAAGACCGCTGCGCGCAGGCTGTCATCTTCATCAAACTCAGTAAAGGCGGCGGCCAACTTGCGCGCTGTTGCGCTATCAACAGCATTGCGCGCATGTGGCCGGTTGAGTTCGATGACATATGTTGAGCCCAGCCTTTTGGTGATGATTGAGTCTTCACTCACTGGTGTTTCTCCCCTCTTTAAAATCACACGTGTACTTGCTTTAAAATTGGCCGCTTTTGCCAACGCCGGACACAAATTCACCGGCGCCTTCTTTTGATTCTCCGCTGGCAAACACTTGCATGCCAAGGCGGAATTCATTTTTGTGCGCCGCCTCTGTCGACATGTCGTAGGAATCAAGCAACGCCTTGCGATCGTTCATCAGGCACAGCCATGGAAATGCGGCTAGCTCTTTGGCCAGCTCTTTCGCCTTCGCTAGGGCTTGGCCCTCGGGCACCACGCGGTTGGCAAGGCCGATGCGAAAGGCTTCCTCAGCATCCACGGCGCGGCCCGTTAAAATCAGGTCCATAGCATGGGATAAACCGAGTAGGCGCGGCAGGTTAACTGTGACTGCGCCGACCATCGGCACGCCAAAGCGTCGGTCAAACATGCCAAAGGTGGCGGTCTCTTCCATAATCCGCATGTCGCACCACAGAGCCATGGCCATGCCGCCTGCAACCGCATAACCGCTGACGG
The DNA here is from genome assembly GCA_039026755.1 of Pseudomonadota bacterium. GTDB lineage: Bacteria > Pseudomonadota > Alphaproteobacteria > Sphingomonadales > CAKZYD01 > CAKZYD01. Next base: position 1,949 of record JBCCLR010000292.1, read on the forward strand.
CCGCAAGCACGGGCTTGGACGTGCGAATGCGCGCAACGCCAATTGGCGAATCTCCGGTTTCTTCAAACCGCAAGTTTTCGCCCCTGGCAATCGCTTTCAGGTCCGCGCCAGCAGAAAATTGCCCGCCCACGCCGGTGAGGATTGCGACTTTGAGGTCCGGATCGGCCTCAAAATCATGGAACGTGTTGGCCAACAAATCAGCAGTTTCCCGATCGAGCGCATTGCGCACTTCCGGCCGATTGATGGTCACGATGATAATTTCACCGTCGCGTTCAATCAGGACTTTATCAGACATATCCCCCCCAAAATTTTCCTTATTTGCGCGGCGCTAGCAGCATATTTTCAAGCCTATGCAAACATGCCAGCCATGCGCTCATGAGCGATCGCCCGGGCATCAGCGACGATGCGTTCGATCAGCTCCTTGCAGCTTGGAATGTCATCGATCAATCCTGCGACCAGCCCGCACGACCACGCGCCGGCATCCATGTCCCCGCCTTGCATGACCTTTGGATAAACCCCTGCGACTTCGTCAATTACGTCATCAATTTTGATGGCATCGCCAAGCTGCTTTTCTTTTTCCAAAATGCGCTCAACAGCATCGTTGTTGATCACCCGTTCGGTGTTTTTAAGTGGCCGCATGATGAGTTTAAAATCCAGCTCGCTGGCTTCGATGATGGCTTGTTTTACATTGTCATGCACCGGCGCTTCTTTTGTGGCGATAAAGCGCGTGCCCATATTGATGCCATCTGCGCCAAGCGCAATTGCAGAAGCCAATGAACGGCCATCGGCCATACCGCCTGATGCCACAAATGGAATTTCCAGCTCATCTGCAACACGCGGCAGCAGGATCATATTCGGAATATCATCCTCGCCCGGGTGCCCGGCACATTCAAAGCCATCAACAGAAAGTGCGTCACAGCCAATATTTTGCGCCTTTATAGAATGCCGCACCGACGTGCATTTGTGGATAACCTTGATGCCAGCCTCTTTGAGCACCGGCATAACCGGCGCTGGGTTGCGCCCTGCGGTTTCAACAATTTTAACGCCGCCGTCGATCACTGCTTTGATATACGCGGGATAATCCGGCGGATTGAGCATCGGTAGAAAAGTCAGGTTTACGCCAAAGGGCTTGTCGGTCATTTCGCGGCACCGGGCAATTTCATTGGCCAGCGCCTCCGGCGTTTTCTGTGTCAGCGCGGTAATGATGCCCAGGCCACCAGCATTGGAGACCGCAGCGGCAAGTTCAGCAAAGCCAACATAGTGCATGCCGCCTTGGATGATCGGATATTCGATGCCGAACAGTTCGGTGATTTTAGTTTTCATAAGTGTTCCCCCACAATACAATTGTCTCTGATGCCGCGTTCTACATGGATCAGCACGGCTCTGCTGCTGGTGATGGCTCGCTTTGTTGCAGCACATCACAACTATCGAATGGATAACGTTGCGCAAGCTGTCGTTTTAGGACCTTGCCGGCTGCGTTCCGCGGCAGCTCAGTCAAAACGTGAACTTCCTTAGGGCATTTGTAGCGCGCCAAGCGGCGTTTGACGTAGTTTATGGTGCCTTGTTCAGTAAGGCTGGCACCCGCTTCGGGTAC
>JBCCLR010000293.1:0-3527 GCA_039026755.1 Pseudomonadota bacterium
CGAAACAATTGCAGCACAAACGGCAGGCCAGCACGACTTGCATGTGAGCGTTTCTGGCGAACCGTTTTTAACGCCGCGCGGCGGCTTTACCGATATCCTCGCCGGCGCCATTGCCGATATAACCGGCAGCACGCCGGAGCTGTCGACCACCGGCGGCACATCAGATGCGCGCTTCATCGCACGGGCGTGCCCAGTGGTTGAATTTGGCATCGTCGGGCAAACCATGCATAAGGTGGATGAACGGGTGCGCGTAGACGATGTGGACGCCCTCACGAACATCTATGCTGAGGTCCTAAAGCGCTATTTTGCAGCTGAGAGTGTATGACGCCAGGCTCAAGCGTATCGTCATTGCTGGGGAGCCTAGAGCTGGCGCAATTCGATGCCAAAGCCCTCGACCGCTTTGACCTCAGCGCTGCAGGTTTCTGGCGCAGCTTTAGTGTCGTGCTGCTCAGTGTGCCAGTTTACCTGCTGGTCTTGTACCTCATCAACACCGCCGCCTTTCGATATCAGAAGGTCCCGCAAAGCTATGAGATTGAGCTCATTGCCTATATGACCAAGTGGACTGTGTTTGTCTGCCTGATGCTGCCTATCACCAAGCTACTTGACGCCGGCGACCGGTTTTACAGGGTGATCACGGTCTATAATTGGTGCAATCCGCTCGCCCGCGCCTTCTTTTTGCCGGCCTATGCGGCCTGCGCCGCCGGCTTAGCAAGTCTTGATACGCTAAAAACCTTGATTGCCCTGTCCTACCTCATCTGCGGCATCTATCTGGGCTATGTACTGCGCGTCACGCTGAAAAGCTCTTATGGTGCCGTGATCGCCATTCTGCTGCTTGATTTTTTCCTAGAGCGCGCAACCCGCGCGTATTTCATCACCTGGATTGCAGGCTAGCGGGGTAATCTGCGCCCATAAAATAGAGCCCGTCAGGCGGTGCATTAAAGCCAAGCGCGCTGCGGTCTTTCGCTTCGAGCGCGCGCTTCACGTCCTCGGGCTGCCATTTGCCGCGGCCCACAAGACTGAGACAGCCGACCATGGACCGCACTTGTGAATGCAGGAAAGAGCGAGCCGCAGCATTGATCCATAGACCTTCGCGATCTTCCACCACATCAAGCGCCTCAAGTGTCTTAATTGGACTTTTCGCTTGGCAATGCACATGTCGAAACGTGGTGAAGTCATGCTTGCCAATCAAATATCGCGCGGCGCGCTGCATAGCGGGAAGGTCCAATGGAAAGGCAAGTCGCCAGGCCAGACCCTTATCAAAAGTAAGCGGCGCCCGGCGCGTGACAATGCGGTAGCCATAGCGGCGCCGAATACAATCAAAGCGCGCGTGGAACTGATCCGGCACCGCTCGCGCCTCCAGCACGGCAATTGGGTGCGGCCGCAGATGCGCATTGAGCGCGGCCATCACTTTCTCCGCTGCATCGCAGCGCGGCAGGTCGCAATGGACAACCATGGCCTTGGCATGTACGCCTGCGTCCGTGCGGCCAGCGGCAGCGATGCGCACATCTGTCTGGCAGTAGCCTTGGATTGCGGCTTCTAGCGCCGCTTGGATCGTCGGGCCGCTGGATTGCGCTTGCATGCCCACATAGCCGCGCCCGTCAAATTCTATGGTCAGCTTATAGCGCTGCATTAGGGCAAAAACACCGTACCAGCGGGGATCGCCCGGCCCCGCAAAAATGCTGCAATATCCATAGCGGGCTTGCCCGCCGGCTGCACCCATGTCGGCTGGATAGCGCCCTGGCGGCAGGCAATGGTCAGCGCGTCATCCAGCACCGCGCCTGGCGTACCGCTGGCTGAAACAGCCTTTGCTTTGAGCAGCTTGATGCGTTTGGACTGATACTGGACATAGCCGCCCGGCCAGGGCGAAAGCGCATTGATTTTGCGCACCATCTGCGCTGCATCGAGCGCTGCAAAATTAAGCGCGGCTTCGGCCTTATCAAGCTTCGCTGCATAGGTGGCGAGCGCATCATCTTGCGGCGAGAAGTCTAGCGACCCCGCGCCAAGCTGGTCGAGCGCCCGGGTCATCAAGTCAGCGCCGCATTGCGCCAAGCGGTCATGCAGCATGTCAGCCGTGGTTTGATCATCAATGGATACGGCCTCGGTCAATGCCATGGGGCCGGTATCAAGCCTCGCTTCCATCTGCATAATGGTGACGCCCGTTACCGTATCGCCCGCTTCAATGGCCCGCTGGATGGGCGCAGCGCCGCGCCAACGCGGCAGCAGCGACCCATGAATATTGAGACAGCCGCGCGCAAAGAGGTCAAGCACCGCTTGCGGCAGGATCAGGCCATAGGCTGCCACAATCGCCAGCTCAGCTTTAAAGGCAGCCATGTCTTGCTGGGCATCGGGAGATTTCAGCGTCGGCGGATAGCACACCTTTAGCCCGAGACTTTCCGCGCACTGATGCACAGCACTGGGCTGCACACGTTTACCGCGCCCTGCTGGACGCGGCGGCTGGGTATAGACCGCTGCAATGTCATGGCCGGCAGCGTGCAAAGCCTGCAGCGCCGGGACGGCAAAGCCGGGCGTACCCATATAGATGAGGCGGAAGGTCATCGGCTCAAAATGCGCCCTGTCTAGGCGCTTTCAACCACCTTGATCATCTGGCTTTTCAAAGGACTTAGCACTTGCGCAAGCTGGTGCCCACGGCGCAGCACTTGCTGGCTTGCAGACAGCAGACGATAGGCGCCTTGTTTGCGCGCCAAAGCAGGTTGTTTAATAATGGAATAGGCTGGCATCTCACTTGCCCGCCGATAGATATGAAAGCTCGATTGATCACTTTTGATATCAATCGCGTAGTCCTTCCACTCCCCAAAAGCCACCATGCGCGCGTAGATATCGAGAATAGCTTGCAATTCGCGCCGGTCGAAGCAAACCGCTCGGCGGCTTTGACGGGTTTTGCCGCCACTTATCACTGAGAACGAGGGTGCTCCGGCCATTGCTGCTCCATACGACGCCTGATGTCTTGCTATAGTGCGTCTGGACCACGAAAAATCAAGCGATAAGCCGATGTCGGTCATCCGGTAAAAAACACAATGCCGAAAAGTTGCCGCAATTTAACCCCGCTACTGCCGCAATGGCATTCTATGTTTTGCATCGTGGCCTACGGGTCTGGACTTGTGATGCAACTCTCGCGACTGCCCCTTGCGACCTGCCTTGCTTGTTCAGACCCATTTTTTGTAACACACTATCCGCACAATTATTGTCGCTTTTAAGACGCAATGGTCTTGAACTCCGCCTCACCTCTTTATACTTACGCTGCTTAACGTTTTTGGGCACCAACAGACGCCATGACGACCCTCCTCTCCGCGCGATCGCTCAGCAAGAGCTATGGTTCTAACACGGTTGTTGACGCATTATCCTTTGACGTGGCGCGCGGCGAAGTCCTTGGCTTGCTAGGGCCCAACGGGGCCGGCAAATCAACCACTATGAAAATGCTGACTGGCTATCTTGCCCCCGACAACGGGAGTGCGCAGATTTGCGATTTTGACGTGGCCGCCCAGCCATTAGAAGCAAAGTCCATGTTC
>JBCCLR010000294.1:0-3517 GCA_039026755.1 Pseudomonadota bacterium
GACGATCATGCATATGAAGGGCGGCATTTAAAGAATGGCAGTCCGCATCAGCCAAGCGGGAGTCGCAGACGTGCAGGACATCGCGCCGTTATTTGACGCCTATCGGCAGTTTTATAAGCAGGCACCAGACCTTCACGCCGCGCAGCACTACCTTAAGGCGCGGTTGTCAGCGGGCCAGAGTACAATTTTTCTTGCGCGCGGCGATAGCGGCGCTGCGGCGGGCTTTACGCAGCTCTATCCAACCTTCTGCTCTGTCTCTGCGGCACAGATTTGGGTGCTCTATGATCTGTTTGTGGCGCGCAGCGCGCGCCGCCGAGGCATCGGGCGCGCGCTGCTTCAGCACGCGCGGGCCTTTTGCGGGCAAACTGGTGCAGCGTGGATGAAGCTGGAGACGGAGCACACGAATATAGCCGGCCAGACGCTTTATGAGAGCGAAGGCTGGGAACGCGACACCGAATACCGAACCTATACCGTCACCCTTTAGCGCGCTGAGCCTCTATGTCTGATATGAGCCAAACTTTCACCGAAACGCCGCCCAGCGATAAGGTGTATGATGCCATCGTCATCGGCGCTGGCCATAATGGACTGACCAATGCCGCGTTCCTTGCGAAAGCGGGGTTGGACGTGCTGGTGCTGGAAAAAAATGACCATATTGGCGGTGCGACGGTCTCGCGGGAGCTGCAGCCGGGCTGGTTTTATTCCAACTGCTCTTATGTGTGTTCGCTGTTTCGTCCGGAAATCTATCAGGCGCTTGACCTTGGCCGACATGGGCTCGAAATCGTTCCATTGCAGGGCAGCGTTACCTTCACTCAAGATGGTGATTATTTCGGCAGTTATCACCATAGTGATATCAAGAGGCGCGAGATCGCGCGCCATAGCCAGCGCGATGCCGATGCCGTGGTGCGCTTTGATGCCGACCTGATGAAATGGTGCCGGCTGATCCGCGGCATGCTACTGCGCACGCCGCCGGACCCTGCTTCTTTCAAGCCGCGCGATGCCATGGAATTTGCGTTTCTGCTGAAGAAATTCTATGAGCTGTCTGAGGCCCAGCTGTATGAATTCATTCGCTTTTTTACGATGTCCATTGCGGATTATCTGGCGGAATATTTTGAAAACGACCTGATTCTCGCGCACATGTCGGGTGGTTCTATCATCGGCACTGGGCTTGGCGTTTATTCGCCGGGTACAGCCTATGTTCTGCTGCACCATGCTATGGGGGATGTCGATGGCAATGTTGGCAGCTGGGGTTTTGCCCGCGGCGGCATGGGGGCTGTGGCTAATGCGCTCGCCGGTAGTTTTCAAAGCCATGGCGGCACCATTCAGACCAGCGCAGATGTACAGAGTATAACCGTCAAGGAGGGCGCGGCAACGGGGGTCATGCTGGCAAATGGCGACCACATCAAAGCACGCAGCGTGGTGTCAAACCTCGATGCACGGCGCACGTTCACCGGCTTGATGGACAAGGCGGATGTGCCCGACGCGCTTTATAAACGCGCGCAGCATTTCAAAATCCGGGGCTCTTCGGGCAAGCTTAATATTGCGCTTGATGGTCTGCCAGACTTTCCCGCGCTGCCTAAGGGCTCGCCGCTGACGCTTGGCCATATGCACTTCAGCGATTCATTAGAGCGCTTGGAGCGCGCCTATGACGACTGGAAAGACGGGATGTGGTCGCAAGATCCATATGTGGATTTGCTCATCCCCTCGCAATATGATCCAACCGTCGCGCCGGCAGGCAAGCACATGATGAGCGTCTTTGTGCAATATTGCCCTGCCGACGTTGAAGGCGGCTGGGATGATGCCAAGCGCGATGCGTTCGGCAAGACAGTCATTGACCAGATTTCCGAATACAGCCCCAATTTTCGCGATCTGTTGGTGCATGCCGAAGTGCGCACGCCCAATGAAATTGAAAATGAAGTGGGGCTAACCGGCGGAAACATTTTCCAAGGGGAGTTGTCGCTCGACCAGCTACTGTTTAACCGGCCATTCCCGGGCTACGCGCAATATCGTGGGCCGGCGAAGGGCATGTATATGTGCGGCTCGTCAAACCACCCTGGCGGCGGCGTCATGGGCGCGCCGGGCGCCAATGCGGCGCGTGAAATGCTGAAAGATTTGAAGCGCCCAGACCTCACGCCGGTTGATTTTGGTGATGACTAGCGCTGCGACCAAAAAACCCAAGCCGAAGTCGGCCATCATCATCGGCGGTGGCCATAATGGGCTGATTGCTGCCGCTGTGCTCGCGCGCAAGGGTTTGCGTGTCGACGTGCTAGAAGCCAATGCGGCTTTTGGCGGCGGCTTGGCGCTTGCCTCAAGCCACATGCCGTTGCATCCATCCGTGCGCAAAGCTGCGGGCCTTAAAAAGCAGAGTATAAAGCCGGTTGAAAGCATTGCCATCGGGCCGGATGGGCCGCCGCTACGCTATGAGCAACTGCCCGAGTATAAAGCCTTCCTGCAGGAATATTTAAGCTATTCCGCGGCGCTAGCGCCATTGATGCTAAACCGGCCGCCGCGGCTCAAGCACTTTGACTGGGCCGATGCGCAAACCCTTGGCAAAGCCGGCTGGGCCATTCGTCTGGGCCTTGGTAAAACGGCGATGCAGGAATTTCTGCGCGTTATTGGCATGAATATTTTCGATGTCCTCAATGAACACTTTGCCGATGAACGGCTGAAAGGTGCAATCGCGTTTGATGCCGTGATGGGCAATCATCTCGCGCCGCGCACGCCCGGCACCGTGCTCACCTATTTAATGCGGTTGTTCCATCAAGGCGGCAACCCGCGCATGCCTGCCGGGCAGACTGCGGCCGCGCTGGAAGCCGGCGCTTCAAGTGCTGGCGCGCGGCTCAAACCAAGCTCTAAGGTCGAGAGCATTCTCATAGAAGACGATGCCGCCGTAGGCGTTAAGCTCGCCGGAGGGGAAGAACTGCGCGCCGATATTGTCTTGTCCAACGCTGATGCAAAAACCACATTTCTCAAGTTGGTGGGCGCCCGGCATTTAGACGCTAGGTTTATCCACCGGGTCAGCAAAACGCGCACCGATGGCGACGTCGCCTGGCTGCAATTGACCCTGAAACATGCGCCTGAAATCGACGGGCTGGGCCCGCTGATGCCAAATCAGCGAATCGTACTGTCGCCAAATATGCGGCATTTAGAGCGCGCGTTTAACGCAAGCAAATATGGCGCATTTTCAGAAGCGCCTGTGCTTGAGATGATGGCAAACGGCAATCAACTTTCCATTACTGCCGCGTATGCGCCTTTTGATTTAAAACAAGGCTGGGCCAGCGGCGCGCCAGCGTTTCAGCAAGCGGTATTGGGCGTTCTGGCGCCTCATATGTCGGGGCTAGACGACCAGATAGAAGCGGCAACGCTGCTTACGCCGCCGGACGTTGCCGCACGCTACGGCAGTGCGGGCGGGCATTGGCATCATGGCGATATCGCCTTTGATCAGTCCTTCATGATGCGCCCCGTGCACGGCGCGGCGCAGTATAAGACGCCGCTGCCAGGGCTTTATCTTTGCGGTGCC
>JBCCLR010000295.1:0-3495 GCA_039026755.1 Pseudomonadota bacterium
AGCCAGCAAAACCTCCTGCCTGATACAACCGGTAAGCCGGTGAACCATCCCGATATTGCAGCGATATTAGAGCAGCAGCCTGGCGGTGATTACAAATTGCCCACCGGGCGTGCAAACTAGAGGCCTTCGCAGGACACCTCGTAACATTTTTTAAGGCGTCCATTTAGACAACCTGGTGCGTTGACCTGGCTCTTGGAAGGTGCTGATAAAATAGGTTCGACAAGGGCTATGGGGCACTGTTGGTTGCTGTAAGACCGGCGCTTTACCGGCGTTCCAATTGCAGGAAATGTCAGACCGGCAAAACTCTAGCGTGATGCTTGCTCTGCAGCACCCGCTTTCTTTTTGCTGCGTTTTTGCGCACGTAGATCTGCGAACTCGGCCTTGCTAATGGGCTGAAATTTCCCCAAGCCGCAGGACGCACCGCGCACAAATTGGCCGCCAAAATTCTGCAGAACGGTTACGATATCAACATTGCACAGCTGTGTGAGCGATGTTGCATAGGTGAACGACTTCTCAAAGCCCAGCCGCGGGCAGCGCTGCGGCAATTCGTTAAGATAATAATCTGAACCGCGGGCCTCAAACACAATGGTTTGATCATCAAGCACATGAGATTGCCGCAGGCGCACGATCTGCACACAGTTTTGCGCCGGCTTTGCCTGGGCATCGGGAGTTTGCGCGTCTTCAGCCAAGGCGGGCTTGAACACCATCATGCTAAGCGCCGCACTGAGCATAATCAGTTTTTGCATTCGGTTTTCTCCATTTCCGCTGCCGATGTTAGTCAAGTGCAAGTGAACGCGGGCTGAACAACCATCCCAAGAGTTGCATCTAACAATCTGCCTTGCCGCCTAAAAACTATCCTTTAGTTGCCGCGTTTTTGCAAACACATCCGTCAAAGACTGGCCCTCATGGCCTATTGTGCGTTGCAGCTCTTGCGACATTGGACGCAAAAATGGATTGGTCGCACGCTCAACGTCCATGCGGCTTGGAATTGTCGGCAGAGCTTTATCACGCAGCGCCGCCACCTCTGCCATGCGCGCTTTTAAAGCTGCGTTTTCTGGCTCTACCGACAAGGCAAAAGCGCCGTTTGCCGCAGTATATTCATGCCCACAAAACACCCGTGTTTCATCCGGCAGATCAATGATTTTTTGTAAAGATGCCCACATCTGCGCCGGGGTTCCTTCAAACAGTCGGCCGCAGCCCATGGAAAACAAGGTATCACCAGAAAACAGTGCCTGGTCAGCTGCAAACCAATAGACGATATGCCCACGTGTGTGGCCGGGCGTGAAAAACACTTCGGCGGTCTTGCTGCCAAAGGTTACGACATCGCCGTCATCCACACCTACATCTATATCGGGGATCCGGCTACGGTCGCGTTCGGGGCCAATAATTGTACATCCCGTCTGCGCTTTAAGTGCTGCGTTGCCGCCGACATGGTCCATATGGTGATGCGTGTTGAGCACGTGCGTAATGTGCCAACCGCGCGCTTGCGCAGCGTCGAGTGGAACATCTGCAACAGCGGGGTCAACAACGCCAGTCGCCTTGGTTTCGGGATCGTGCAGCAGGTAAATATAGTTGTCGCTAAGTGCAGGCAGTTGCACGATCTCTAACGCGCCTACCATTCGCCTGTATTACTCATGCTTGCCCAAGGTTCTTGCGGCGTTTTTCGCTCTCCAAGCTGCAACAGTTCGATCGAGATGTTATCCGGCGATCGTACGAAGGCCATAAATCCATCCCGCGGCGGTCTGTTGATTGTGACGCCTTTATCCATCAGGTCCTGGCACGTTGCGTAGATATCCTCAACCGCGAATGCGAGATGACCAAAGTTTCGCCCGCCATCATAGCTTTCGGCATCCCAATTATATGTGAGCTCGACCTGCCCTTCGCTTTGGCCGGGTGTCGCCAGAAAAACCAGCGTGAAGCGCCCTTGGTCGTTGTCGATACGGCGTACTTCTTTGAGGCCAAGTTTATTACAATAAAAATCTAGGCTTTCATCCAGATCGGTCACGCGCACCATGGAATGCAAAAAACGCATATTAAACCTCCCAACATCAGTATCAAAAAAGCGTATCAGCGCTTATAGAGCCCTGGCGTATCGAATATTTAGCGCTGATCCATGGCTTGTACAGAGGTCGGGCAACTTGCGCTAGTCGTCTCGGTAGGACTTCATTATGCTGCAAGCACGCTTCAGGCATATACAGAGTGTAGTGTTGACGATACGGTCGCACGTTCCCGTGGCACACACTGTGAACCGTTTGGGACGTGATAGATTCGGGTCGCACTGCCGGGAGATTCGTTCAGTGCTGCGGCTTGGAATGTCTCAAATTGGTCTCACATCCGGCAGGTTCATAACAATTTTCAGACAAAAGCGCAGAAATATCGACAAAGCGGCGACATATGGGCAGGTTATGAAGGCATGAGCAGGCTTGGACATTTGTTAGGTAGAGATTTACGCGCGCGTGCATGCGCTGCGACGAGATGGTATGGCGCCGGTGTCTTAAGCCTCGCTACGCTGTGCGCGTGTCAAACTGTGCAGGACCAAGCTGAAGCGCCCCAAGGCTCGCAAAATGCCGCACTGTCGCAAACAACTGTGACAAACCCTCCTGCCCCGATGCCAGCGCCGCCCAAGCCGACGTCTTTATCCACGGCAGATGCTGAAGCGACACCGCGACCCATCGTTAAACCGCCCGTGACGACGCTCGATAAAGCGCAGATTGTCGGCGCCGATGCAGCTGATGTGAGAGCGCTTATTGGAACGCCGGAAACAATTGTCGCAAATGCCCCGTCGCAAACCTGGTTTTATGCCGGCGGACCGTGCAGATTTTCGCTGCAATTCTTTAAAGACTTAGACAGCGGAAACTACCGCGCATTAAAATACGATGTCGAAGGCGGAACGCTTGAGCGCTGCCTGGCCCAATTTGAACGCCTTCAAGATAGCGCTGTCGTCGCTGAACTCAGCGAAAAGGTCGATATAGCGCCCAAAACTGAACTTAATTCTGAGCCCGCCGCGGGCGCGCGCGGCGAACCTCGCCTGGAACAAGCGGCCGAACCGGCTTCGTTGCCGGCAAGAGATATCGTTTCTGAACCGGTAGTTAAAGGCGAAATGGGGCAAAGTGCTGAAACGGCGCAAAGTGTTTCTGAGGACGATTTAGCTGATCCAGCATCTGCCCCATTGGGGGCACAAAGTACGGCTACGAAAGACGATACGGGGTCGGCTATGGCTGATCCCTCGGGCTAAGCCGCAAGGCAAATGAGATGACGATAGTGCCATAAATGCTAGCAACGAAGCGGGTAGCGGCAAAAAGGGGAAAGCGCAATGCAAGCTCATTATAAGGTCGAAGAAAAACAGACCATTTACGTGGTCGATGACGACGACTTATTTCGCGAATCTTTAAGCCGGAACTTAGTTGCCTTTGGCCACTATGTTCGCAGCTTTTCCGACGGCCAAACTTTCCTTGATCAAGTTGATCCAGCCGAAGGCGGGGTCATACTGCTGGA
>JBCCLR010000296.1:0-3448 GCA_039026755.1 Pseudomonadota bacterium
GCAATCATATCAATGCCAACCTGGCCAAAGACCTGGCGTTTGGCTTCCGCCACATACGCATTGCCTGGGCCGAAGATTTTATCGACAGGGGCGATTGTTTGCGTGCCATAGGCCAGGCTGGCAATCGCTTGTGCGCCGCCGACTTTGTAGATTTCGGTGACCCCGGCAATGTCAGCAGCGGCCAGCACCAGTGGGCTGAGAACGCCGTTTGGGGTTGGTACGGTCATGACAATGCGGCCAACGCCGGCCACTTGGGCAGGCACGGCATTCATGAGCACTGATGACGGATAGCTGGCCCGCCCGCCGGGCACATAGATGCCGGCAGCGTCAATAGCCGACCAACGCGCACCAAGTTTTGCACCGACCTCGTCTTCCAACTGAAAGTCTTGCGGAATGGACGCGCGGTGAAAGGCTTCTATGCGGGTTTTTGCAAGCTTGAGTGCACTCAGTTGTTCAGATGTGCAGCGCGCTCTTGCATTGGTCAGTTCATCTGGTGTGACGCGCACAGTATTCGGCTGATAGTGCACGTCATCAAATTGCTGGGTGAGCGCAAGCAGCGCTGTATCACCGGTTTCCCGCACCTGCGTAATAATGCTGGTCACCGCGGCGCTGACATCTGCGCCTGACTGCCGCGTGTCTGCTACCAGGGCGGCAAAACGCGCGGCAAAATCACCGTCTGAACTTTTCAGCTTAAGCGGCATGGCGCACCGCCGCGCGAAACTTGTCCACCCACGGCGCGATCTCTGGCGAACGGGTCTTATAGGCCGCCCGGTTAACAATCAGGCGCGATGTAACGTGGTGGATCACATCAACTTCTTTCAGGCCATTGGCCTTCAGTGTGCCGCCAGTGGACACCAGGTCGACAATGCGGCTGGCAAGGCCAAGCGACGGGGCCAGTTCCATTGCACCATTGAGCTTTATGCATTCAGCTTGCAAACCCTTGGCGGCATAGTGTTGGCGTGTAATGTGCGGATATTTGGTGGCAACGCGCACATGGCTGGATAGAGACGTCATCGCTGCAGCATTCGCCGGCTGCGCGACTGAGATACGGCAAACCCCGATGCCCAGGTCAACCGGTGCATAGAGCTCAGAATAGTCAAATTCGAGCAATACGTCATTTCCCGCAATGCCGAGCTGCGCCGCGCCAAAAGCCACAAAGGTTGCCACATCAAAGGCGCGCACGCGAATAATGTGCAGCCCGGGTACACTGGTCGCAAATTTAAGCTTGCGCGATGCCGCATCATCAAAGGCCGCTTCAGGGTGAATGCCCACAGCGTCTAAAATTGGCCGCAGCTCTGCCAAGATCCGGCCTTTCGGCACGGCTAATATAAGCGGGCGTGGCTGCGCCATGGTTGATGTCTCTCGCCTACGACTATGAATTCAACAATGTTTGATGCGGCGTTTAGCGCTGGGCTGCGCCTGCGTCTAGAGGCTTTGAAGCGAATGTGACAGGTTTGCGCGCTTAGCTTTGACGCGCAAACCGCGCCATATAAAGGCCTGTTCCAATAAGCAGCGCTGCACCAGAAAACGTGAGAGCGTCAGGAATCTCGGCAAAAGCGATTGCCCCGATTGCGACGGCAAGTAAAATTCGGCTGTAATCGAATGGGGCAATGACCGTGGGGTCACCTTTTGTGTAACCAAGCAACACAAAGCTTTGAGTGAGCGTTCCGGCAAGGCCTGCGCCTATGAGCAGTAGAGCTTGAAGCGGCGATGGCTCAGTCCAAGTCATCATCGCGGGAAGAGCGAGCACAGCGGCCAGAATAACGTTAGACCACAGCAACAGCCGAACCTGACTTTCCTGACCTGCAAGCAAGCGAATAAACATCACGCCAAGACCCAGGCAAAACGCGCCGCCAAAGGCTGCGGCAAGCGCTGGCGATAGATTGCCAGTCGGACGCACCATCAACAACACGCCCACAAAGCCGACAAGCGTTGCAATGCTGCGATTGAGATGCGGGGTTTGCCGCAAGATGATCACTGAAAGCACAATAACGAACAGCGGTGTTGTAAAGGTGATCGCGGTAAAATCGACGAGTGGCATATGCCCAACGGCATAGACATTGAGTAAAATAATCACGCCTGCATTGAAAGAACGCAGCGTCATGAGTTTTAGCCGTCTTGGCCACAGGCCATGGAATCGATCGCGGATCATAAAGGGCAGAATGCAAGTCAGCGTTATGAACGCCCGCACGATGCTAATTTGATATGCGGAAAAGTCTTGCGATAGCTGCTTAGTGAGCGCTGAAGAGATCACCGCGCACAAGCTCGCGCACAAAATGTAGGCGATGCCGCGCGCGTTGTCTGAGTTGACCAATGCAGAGAAACCACCCATTGCGCAGCGAACATCGGCAACCGCGTGACATAAGGCAATGTTTTATTCTGTGCAGTGCAATAAAAAGCAACATCCGGTGCGGGGCGAAAATCCGTATCAGACACAAGAAGATCACCTTACAATATCATACATTTGTGCTATTGAGCGCGTTGCGCACGGTACAGAAAGACGCCTAGCTGCATGAAAAGATGGATTATATTCGCGGCAATTTTGCTGCTGTCAGGGGTGATGATTTGGTTCAACGCCAGCTTCAAGCCGCGCATGATCAATGAAGCTATTCGCGGCGGCGGCCCGCCGGTGGCTTTTGTGTCGGCGCAGCCTGCCGAAAAGCGAGAGTGGCAGCCCAGTTTGCGCGCCGTGGGTACGGTTGAAGCGGTGCAAGGTGTGGTGTTGTCACCGCGGGAAAGCGGTATTGTGACATCGATACTGTTTGAGTCTGGCCAGATGGTCGACGCCGGCACACTGCTGGTGCAAATCGATGACGAAGCGCAACGCGCGGACGTGAACCTATTTGAAGCAACCCTGCGAAATGCGGAGCTCGAATTAAAGCGTGATCGCCAACTTGTGGAATCGCAAGCGGTATCGGTCGCTGTGTTAGACCGTGCGATTGCAACACGTGATGGTGCCCGTGCGGAACTCAACCGGGCGCGCGCCCGCGTGGAGGATCAGGCTATCCGAGCGCCATTTGCTGGGCGACTGGGTATCCGTCGGGTCAACATTGGGCAATATCTCAACCCAGGCGATCCCATCGTATCGTTGCAAACGCTGGATCCGATCTACGTTACATTTCAGGTGCCGGAGAATGACATTGGTAAAGTCGCTCCTGGTATGACGATCAACGCCGCTGTAGATGCGCACCCGGATACAGCGTTTACTGGGCAGATTACCTCGCTCGATGCAGCTGTGAACGAAAATACCCGATCAATTTCTGTGCAAGCCACACTGCGCAACCCGGATGGGTTACTGACGCCGGGCATGTTTGCGAACGTCAGTGTTACGCAGCCAACGCAGTTTGATGTGGTGACTGTTCCGCAAACCGCGATTGCTTATAGCTTGGCAGGCGATACAGTCTGGGTGCTCAAGCCCCTGGAGGGTGCGCCAGATCGCTATGCCGCA
>JBCCLR010000297.1:0-3439 GCA_039026755.1 Pseudomonadota bacterium
CGTTCTATGTCGGATTTTGAAAGGGCTTTGCAGGTGCCTGCATAGTGACCTCGAGCGGTCAGTCGGAGTGTCTTACGCGTGCAAAAACATGGATATAGCAGGCCGCGCTCGCGCAACTCATGTGCAGCGGCATCATAGTCTGCCAGGTGATTGCTCTGGGCGCGAATCGGCGACGGCCAATGGACACCAAGCCATCGCAAATCCTCATAGATCGCACCCGTATACTGGCTGCGCGCGCGGCTTGTATCAATATCATCGATGCGCAGCAGCATGAGACCGCCAGCGTCTTTTGCAGCGGCATAGGCGGTGAGGGCGCTAAAGGCGTGACCCAGGTGTAGATAGCCATTTGGGCTGGGAGCGAACCGAGTGACAAAGGATGTATTCACAACATACCGTTGAGCATTGCCTAAGGCGCCAGGCTAACGGCGTTGCGCGTAAATGAAAAGTGCGGTTCTAATGCGCCCTTCCGCTTGCTGCGGCATAAATATCATATACTAGAAATAGTATTGTCATCTCCCTGAAACCCCGTATCTTGTACACTCACAGCGTCATTCGGAGTGCAAGGTTAAAAGGGAAGCTATGACGGATTTGCAGCCTCAACAGCCAGCGCCGGAGAGCTGCCCGGCTTTGGTCCTCAATGCGGATTATCGTCCTTTAAGCTATTTTCCGCTGTCTCTCTGGTCTTGGCAATCTTCTGTGAAAGCGGTGTTCTTGGACCGCGTGAACATCATCAGCGAATATGAGCGCTCAATCCGCTCACCCTCCTTTGAAATGCGGTTGCCAAGCGTTATTTCTTTGCGCGAATATATCCACCCCGCCAAGTATCCCGCATTTACCCGATTTAATCTGTTTTTGCGGGACCGGTTTAGCTGCACCTATTGCGGTGCAAAAACCGATTTGACGTTCGATCATGTTGTGCCGCGCGCCTATGGGGGGCGCACCACGTGGGAAAATGTGACGACAGCCTGTGCGCCATGCAATGTTAAAAAAGGCGGCCGTACCCCGGCGCAGGCGCACATGTTTCCAAGTATCAAGCCGTACCGGCCAACTAGTCACCAACTTATGGAAAACGGTCGCGGATTTCCGCCAAACCATTTGCATGAAAGCTGGCTTGATTATCTCTATTGGGATGTCGAGCTGGAAGACTGACGCGTCAGCCAAAAATATATACCGATGATTATAGCAGCGCTTATTGAAATGATTGCGTTGTAATTCGCCATAGATAACCCTGCAAACGACCACGCGATATCACCGCAACTGACAATTGGTGCATTCTTAATGGCTTCCAGATACGCCTCTGGGCTCAAATCGGCATCAATGTTGCCGCTACAGCTCGATGGTCCGGACCACCATTTGCGCTCAACGCCGCTATGGTTGACGGCGATTATGCCGCTTGCAAGCATGCCCAGAGCCGAAAGCCCAGTAAGAACACCACTATATTTGTGCAGCACAACCGCACATAACCCAGCCCCACACGCAGCCAAATGCGCCCAGCGCTGATCAATGCAGAGATCACATGGTGCGAGCCCGCCAAAATACTGAAAGCCGAGCGCACCGAGCAGCAGCGCCGCCGGCAGGCTGAACGCCATATAGGAGACATGATGGGCATTCAGTGCCATAAAGACACCGCCACAAAGCCACCAACCAATAGGAAGGTGAAAGCCGATACCGCATAGTTAAAGTACTTTTCGATGAACACTGAAATCGGCGTTCCAAACGCGCGCAGCAGACCAGCGACCAAGAAAAACCGAATGCCGCGAGAGGCAATACAGGCGAGCAAAAACGGTGGGAAGGATAAGCCAGCGACGCCGCTGGCAATCGTAATCACCTTGAATGGCAGGAATGTCAGGCCAAAAATAGCAACCCACAGCCAGCCCTGTTCGTTAAAAATGCGCTGGAAATCAGCAAACTTGTCCTGATAGCCGTAAAGAGCAAGAACCGGCTCGCCAATGGTCTCGAAAAAGGCAGCACCAATCAGATACCCAAACACTGCGCCCGCTACAGAGGCGAGGGTACATACCAGCGCGTAAAACAGCGCTTTGCGCGGCTGTGATAAGCACATGGGAAGCAGCATGACGTCTGGCGGGATTGGAAAGACGGAGCTTTCAATAAATGCGATCCCACCCAGACATGCCGGCGCTTTCGGGTGCGCCGCCAATGAAAGCGTCCAATGATAGAGCCTCTTAAGCATTGCTGGCCTTTAGCACATCTGCATTAAAGGAACCCTGAAGCCATCATCGACCCGTCATCCGGATTTGGCCACCATTTGGGTTAATCGCTGATTGGTACGGATGGTGGGACTCGAACCCACACGCTCAAAGAGCACGAGATTTTGAATCTCGCATGTCTACCAATTCCATCACATCCGCGAAAATCTGCATCGCTCTTAACAGTCGGAGGTTAGCGCGTCCAGCGGAGAAAGAAATGGCCGGATAAGATTTTACCCAGCCAGATTACGTTTTGATCCGGCGCTATGTTAGCGTCCAGCGGCATACGGCTTTAAGCCATATTTCTTGCGGTCGTCGGCGCGGCGCTTCTGGTCTTTCACAAAAGCCAGCCACCCATTAATCGCTTTTCGATCTTTTGAGGTTTTGGCGAGCTTCCGAGCCTTTTCAAAGGCCGTTTTCGCACTGGTAAACTTACCGGAGTAGGTGAGGGACATCCCTTCATACACCTTGGTGCGGTAGGGATTTGAGAGGTTGCCAGCGCGCTGCGCTTTTGCAAGCGCATCAGCCGCCTTTGTCCATTCTTCATCAGCAATGTAGATTTGCGCAACGCGCTCCCACAGTTTACCGGCGTCCTTTTTCTCAGCCTTTTCCGCAGCCTTAGCGAGCGGTAACTTCGCATCATCTTGCTCGCGGGCGAGCTGGTAGCTGCTGCCGAGCAGCTCATATATACTCTTGTCTTGCTTTAAGATCTTATCAGAAAGACCTTTATTGATGACCTCCGTCGCCTTAATCGGCACGCCATGATACTGATAAAGCTGTGCCATGCGTTTAATGTCGCTTTCCGTCTTTAAAAAGCCCTGTACATAAGCAACTTCAAACGCTGCGACTTCATCTTTTTCAAGGCCCCGCTGGGAATACATGCCTGAAAGCTGCTTCCAATATTGCTCTTTTGGATAATTCACGATCAGCCATTTGAGCCATTTGGTCGCTGGCTCCAGCTGATTATCCTGCTGGTAGGCGACAACGTTTGCGACCACCCAGCTTTCACGTTTGTCTATACCTTCTGCATCGGCTTTGGTGAGCGTTGCAGCGCAGGGCGTAAGCGCTTTTTTATATGCCTCTGTCTGCAGATAGGCTTGGCAGAACAGAAACTCTTGGCTGGCGCGGATCACCTCGGCCGTTTTGCGCCAATCTTCTAATAATGCAATCGCTTTTGGAAACTGGGACTGCACCATGTACAGCTGCGCAAGGTTAAAGCGCACACCATCAAC
>JBCCLR010000298.1:0-3432 GCA_039026755.1 Pseudomonadota bacterium
ATCTTCCGCGCCGCGCAGCATGCACGGCGTCGTCCCGCACAGCTGGATGTGATATTTCCCAACCGGCTCGAGATTATACATGGTGTAAAACGTGGCCACTTCATAGGCGCGCATATAAGACATCTCAAGCCGCTCAGCGATGTATTCAATCACCGGCACAGGCAGCCAGCCTTGCGTATCCGTCTCTTCACCAATCTGCCGCTGCGCCAAGTCAAGCAGCGGCATCAGCGCAGATTGCTGCCGCCCTTCTGGATACTTTGCAATGTGCTTTTGCGCCAACGGCTCATAGGTCTCGTTGAAAGTGAAATTCTCGCCAATGCTCATCGGTCGACCTCGCCAAAGACGATGTCCATGGAGCCAAGTACAGCGGGAGCGTCGGCTAACATATGGCCGCGGCACAGAAAATCCATCGCTGCCATATGCGCAAAGCCCGGCGCGCGGATTTTGCAGCGATAGGGCTTATTGCTGCCATCGCTTACCAGGTAGACGCCAAACTCGCCTTTTGGCGCTTCAACAGCTGCATAGGTCTCCCCTTCAGGCACACGGTAGCCTTCGGTATACAGCTTGAAGTGATGGATCAGTGCCTCCATCGACCGCTTCATTTCCCCGCGTTTGGGCGGTGAAATCTTTGTCGACATACTGGTCACGGGGCCAGCGGGCATGTCTTCAATGGATTGCCGAATGATCCTCAACGACTGCTTCATTTCCTCAATGCGCAGTACAAACCGGTCATAACAATCTCCATGCTTACCCACAACGACGTCAAAATCCATGCGGTCATAGACTTCATAGGGCTGGGATTTGCGCAAATCCCAGGGTACGTTTGAGCCGCGCAGCATGGCGCCGGAGAACCCCCACGCCATCGCTTCATCTGCCGTGACCACGCCAATATCAACATTGCGCTGTTTGAAAATTCGGTTTTCAAGCAGCAGGTCTTCAATGTCTTTCAGAACAACAGGGAAGGTCTCTGTCCACGCCATGATATCTTCAGCCAGGCCTGCGGGCATATCTTGGTGCACACCGCCGGGCCTGAAATAGGCCGAGTGCAATCGCGCGCCGCACACGCGCTCATAGAAGACCATCAGCTTTTCGCGCTCTTCAAAGCCCCATAGGATGGGCGTCATAGCACCAACGTCCATGCCATGCGTCGTGATATTGAGCAGATGATTAAGGATACGGGTAATTTCAGACCACAGCACGCGCATGTATTTCGCGCGCAGGGGAATTTCGATGTCGAGCAGATTTTCCACCGCGAGCGCAAAGGCATGCTCCTGGCACATCGGGCTGACATAATCGAGCCGATCAAAATACGGCACCGCCTGCAAATAGGTTTTCTGCTCAATAAGCTTTTCTGTGCCGCGATGCAGCAGGCCAACATGCGGGTCGCAGCGGTCGATAATCTCGCCGTCGAGCTCCATGACCAAACGCAGCACGCCATGCGCTGCCGGGTGCTGCGGGCCAAAGTTGAGGCTATAATTTTCGATATCGACGTCAGCCATCAGCTTCGTGCCTCGCTGTCCGCTTTCTCATCGCCCGGCAACACATAGTTGGCGCCTTCCCAAGGGCTCATGAAGTCAAAGCTGCGGAAATCCTGGGTGAGTTCCACAGGCTCATATACAACGCGCTTTTGTTCTTCAGAATACCGCACTTCAACAAAACCAGTAACGGGAAAATCCTTGCGCAGCGGATGCCCAGAAAATCCATAATCGGTCAGCAAACGCCGCAGATCGGGATGACCGCTAAAATAGATCCCATACAAGTCCCAAGCTTCGCGCTCATACCAATTGGCTGCTGGAAAAACACCATTCACAGAGGGGACGGGCGTGTCTTCATTGGTTTCAATCTTCACCCGAATGCGAACATTCTGCTGATAACTAAGCAGGTGATACACAACGTCAAACCGCTTGGCGCGTTCGGGATAATCAACGCCAGCAATGTCTGATAATTGCTTAAACAGACATTCCGGATCATCGCGCAAAAACGTCAGGACCTTGGCGATCGATTCCGCACGTGCCGTTACGGTGAGCTCACCCACCGCAATACTGGCGTCAAAAACGTCGTTTTCTAGCTGAACAATAATATGTTCGCGCAGATCATTAAGGACCGCCAAACTCATCGGACACTCCTAACGATCAATCGTCCCAACGCGGCGGATTTTGCGCTGCAGCTGCAAAATGCCGTACAGCAAGGCCTCCGCCGTTGGGGGACAACCCGGCACATAAATGTCCACCGGTACGATCCGATCACAGCCGCGAACCACTGAATAACTATAATGATAATAGCCGCCACCATTGGCGCAGGACCCCATGGATACGACGTAGCGCGGTTCGGCCATCTGGTCGTACACTTTACGAAGCGCTGGTGCCATTTTGTTGGTCAATGTTCCGGCAACGATCATCACATCCGATTGACGCGGCGATGCGCGCGGGGCAACACCAAAGCGCTCCATATCATAGCGCGGCATGTTGGTGTGCATCATTTCAACGGCGCAGCACGCAAGGCCAAACGTCATCCACCAAAGTGAGCCCGTACGCGCCCAATTGACGAGATCCTCGGCTTTGGTGACCAAAAAGCCCTTATCGGTCAGTTCCTTGTTGAGGTCCGCGTAGAAGCCGTCTTGACGGTCGTGCGGCGCTAAGGCTGTGGCACCTGCAAGAGAGCCCAATGTTGTATCACTCACTCCCATTCTAGCGCTCCCTGCCGATATTCATACAGCAGGCCAACCGCCAGAACGACTACGAACAACGAAATAGACAGAAACCCGAAAATACCATTTTCCGATAGTGTGATGGCGTAGGGAAAGAAAAACGCTATTTCCAAGTCGAAAATGATAAACAAGATCGACACGAGATAGAACCGGACGTTGAATTTCTGCCGCGCGCCTTCAAACGCTTCAAAGCCGCACTCATAGGCCGACAATTTTTCCGTATCCGGCGCATCGGGGGCCACCAGCATCGGCAAAAAAACCAAAACGCACGCAATCGCAATGGCTATGCCGAGAAACAAAAGAATCGGCAAATATTCTAGCAACTCTGGCTGCATGTCCCCTGGCGCCTTTTTTACAACGCGTCGCCGGCGGTCCAACCTATTCCCCCCGAAATAGGACCCTCGGCAATCAACTACTAACGCTGTGATAGTACCGCCAACGAATTTAAATCTCGAGTAAAAACGTGTCGCACCTAGGCTATTCGCTAAAAAACCGCGCTGTAAGAACACGGCTGGCCGTCGAATTACCGGGTTATCCGACCTCAGACACCTGCAATAGCTCCATCGCACTTAGGTGATGAGCGGAAAACTAATTTATCGAATACTCAAATCGATTTTCACAATGTCTTGTTCGATATCTGTTGCAGTGGCAAAAAACTGTGAATTTTTTGCACAAAGCCCAGGCGCAACAAAACTGACGCATACATTCCATATTCGGATCGCGCA
>JBCCLR010000299.1:0-3422 GCA_039026755.1 Pseudomonadota bacterium
ATCCGCTTGCAACACGACGCCGTAGTCGCGTTCTGCCTTTTCAGCACTGAGCAAATCATGTGAGACTTCGAGCGCCACTTGCTGGGCTGGGCGGTCAAGCGGATCGCCCCAACCGCCTGAGCCTGCAGTGCGGAAAATGACTTTATCGCCCGGCTCAACTTTCAAATTATCAATCTTCGACGGGATGCGCTGAGGCTCGGTTTCCCCTTTTTTGAGCAACCACTTTGCTGACGTGCCACCATAAAGACCACCGTTAATCCCCCATGGTGGAACGGTTTCGCGGTCATCATGAATGGAGACTTCACCGGCTTCCAGGAGGTGATAAACCTTTTCAATGCCAGCACCGCCGCGGTGCAGGCCTGCCCCGCCAGAGTCTTTCACAGGCCGGTAGCTTTCGACCACGACAGGGTAATAGTTTTCAATGTATTCAATTGGCGTCGCGCTAAACAACGGCCACCACGCATGCCCATCCAGGCCATCCCCGCGCGGCCGACCAGGTACACCGCCAAACAGCAGCTCCATCAATTGAAAATACTTATCGTCTTTATCTTGGCCGGAAAAAATAAAGTGCGGGCTGGTGCCATAGCCTGCCGCCATAGACAGGTGCGGTGCCTGCTGGCCGAGCGCACCGGCCTGACAATCAAAAAACCGGGTGTGCGTGTTCAGCCGGTTACCAAGCGGCGCGGGAAAGCGAGGATTCAGCAAGCTGCCTTCCGGCAAAATGATCTCAAAGAGGTCGTAAAACCCCTCGTTGAACAGCATTTCCGGGTCAAAAGCCATGATCATGTATATTCCGAAGAACAGCTTACAAAGGCCTTCATGGATGTGGAAATTAATTGGCCCTTCGGCTTGATCAGCCGTACCAGTCCAATCGAACACGGCTTTGTCGCCGCGCCGGTAAATCGCCAGCTGCATCTTAAACGGACCATGGCCGCGGCCATCGTCATCCACATAGTCCGTGAAGCTGACCGGTTCGCTGGGAATGTATTTATCGATGAGCGCCTTCATGGCCGTATGCGTGCGCGCCATAAGCATATCACAGGCACTTAAATACATCTCCCGGCCAAACCGATCGCACAATTCGCCAACCCGTTGCGCGGCCACTTTACACCCGGCGATCAGCGCCATCAGGTCGGAGCGATTGGAATGCGGCGTGCGCGAATTGTTCAGCATGATCGCGAGCACACCTTCATTGAGCGTGCCGCGATCATAGATTTTCACAGGCGGAATCCGCAGCCCCTCTTCCCAAATTGAGCGCGCATCAAACGGCATGGATCCAGCAACTTTGCCGCCCACATCAATCATATGGCCAAACATGGAAGAATAGCCCACTAGGATGCCATCATGAAAAATCGGCATCATCACGCACCAGTCGTTATTG
Source organism: Pseudomonadota bacterium (assembly GCA_039026755.1). Taxonomy (GTDB): domain Bacteria; phylum Pseudomonadota; class Alphaproteobacteria; order Sphingomonadales; family CAKZYD01; genus CAKZYD01. Next base: position 1,382 of record JBCCLR010000299.1, read on the forward strand.
TGCGAAATAGAGCCTTTGCAGGCATAAGGGTCATTCCAGACGAAGACATCGCCGTCGTTGACATCGTCCTCAAACTGCTCAACAACGCCCGGGATGTAGCTGCCGAATTGCCCAACGATCATCTGGCCGCGCGCGTTGCAGATCATCGGAAAGGCGTCATTTTGCTCGCGGATCACCGGCGACAGCGATATGCGTTTGAGCACACTGTCCATCTCATTACGGGCGTTGACCAGGGCGTTCTGAATGATATCGAGCGAAATCGGATCTACAGGTGCAGCCATATCAATTCTCCTCCGCCGCATGCGGCCAAATGAGCAGATTACCAGACATATCCAGCTGCGCATAATGCCCTGGAAGCAAAACCGTGGTTGAATCATATTGCCGAATAATCGCCGGCCCCAATACTTTGGCATCTTGCGGGATTTTCGCCCGATCATAATGCGGTGTCTCGCGCCAGCTGCCATCAAAATAGCCGCGGTGCGTTTCAATAAGCGCTGCCCTTAAATCACCACCATTTGACCGCGCTGCAGCTTGATCGACACTAGGCGTAAGCCCGGTCGCGACGACGCGCAGCGCTACCAGTTCGACCGGTACATCAAAGCGCACGCCATAAAGCCGCTCATGTGCGGCGTGGAAATCTGCTATATTTTGGCTTAAATCGGGCGCTTCGCCGACCATATGCGAGGATACGTCAACGGTCACCTCAAAGCCCTGCTGCTCATAGCGCAGGTCCATGGAATAGCTGATAGCACGCTGGTCTTTGGCAACGTCTTGTTCGTCCAGCCAAGCGGTTGCTTTTTGCGCCAGCGCGTTAAACCGAGCCCAAATCGCAGCGGCCGCGACATCAGCCGCGCCTGCAATAAAGGTTTGCACAAACTCATTTTTAAAATCTGCTTCTAAGAAACCCAGAGCAGACAAAACGCCCGAATTGGGCGGCACGATAACCGGATAGCAGCCTAACAGACGCGCCAAAGCATTGGCATGTAAGGGCCCTGCTCCGCCAAAGGCAACCAAACCAAATTCGCGCGGATCAAATCCGCGCTGCACCGTTACCGTCCGCAGCGCGCCAAGCATCACTTCATTGGCGATATCAACCACCCCTTGTGCGGCATCTTCGGTGCTGAGGCCGATCGCATCGCCGATAGTTTGCGCGGCAGCGCGCGCGCCTTCAATATCCAGAGCCATGTCCCCACCCAGCAGGACGGGAGGCAGATACCCTAAGACCACATTGGCATCACTCACGGTCGGCTCCGTACCACCGCGCGCATAGGCCACGGGGCCTGGCTGTGCGCCGGCGCTGCGCGGACCAACCCGCAGCGATTTTGTCAGTTCCTCCACCTCAGCAATTGAGCCACCGCCCGCGCCAACACTTTTAACGTCGAGAGTTGGAACCTTGGCGGGAAATGCACCCACTTCCGTGGACCGGGTGATCTCTGCTTTGCCATCTACAATAACCGCCACATCCGTAGACGTGCCGCCCATATCGAAGGCCAAAAGTTTCTCGATCTGCGTGCGCCGGGAAATCATGGCCGTTGCAGTCACGCCGCCTGCTGGTCCTGAAAGCACGGTATGGACGGGTCTATCCGCTGCTGCTTTAGCGCTCATCAGCCCGCCGTCTGAGCGTACGATATGCAGCTTTGCTGCGACCTCTTCATCGCTCAGCCGGTCTTCAATACGGCTCAAATAGCGCTGCATAATCGGCCGCACATAATCGTTCATCACAGTGGTAATGGTGCGATCATATTCGCGAAACTCAGGCAAAATGTCTGACGAAAGCGATACCGGTAGGTCGGGATAACGCTCTGCAATCAAGGCTGCCAGGCGCTGCTCATGTGCGGGGTTTGCATAAGAGTGCATGAGCGATACGGTCAGCGCTTCAATGCCTGATTGGCACAAATCATCAATCTGGGCGATGGCGTCGTCTTCATCAAGCTCAAGCAGAACATCGCCCTTAGCAGTCATGCGCTGGGCGATGCCGCGCGTGTCACTTAGGGCGGCAAGCGGCTCAGGCTTGTCCATCACAATCCAGCCGAACAATGCG
>JBCCLR010000300.1:0-3378 GCA_039026755.1 Pseudomonadota bacterium
ACAATGCTATCGCGCCGTTGTTTAATCATCTTGGCCAAAATTTCTAAAATCATGGCGTCGTCTTCCGGCGCATTATCGCTCGTGCGCAAGGTGATATCGCGGTCTTTCACGGCCGCGAGGATTAGCCTGACCGTGGCTAACTTGCGGGTTTCTTTGGCTTTCATGGCGGCTTTCATCGCCGCCTTCAAATCATCTCGCAACATGGCGCTTCCTTTACATTGTTTTGTGCTCAACAAAGTGTCATGTACGTCGCAGAGCGGCGTTCGGCGTAGCGTATGTAAGCCCGGTGTCTTGCGCGTGCGTTTAGTTGGCGAACACTGTGCGCGCCAAATTGCTGCAATGCAAGAGCGCCGGGGTATATCTGCCGGACCTGTCAGAAACAAGCGTATTTTTTTGCGGCTCCACAGGGCGGCAAAAATGGTGCGCGGCGGTAAGGAGCGCAACCCGTTATGATCCAACCCCTATTCGACGCGGAAACATTGCTGAAACCAACGGGCGCGCTGGTGCTTGCTGATGGCGCTGTGTTTCATGGCTACGGGCTTGGCGCGCCTGGCATGGCCAGCGGTGAGGTCTGTTTTAATACTGCTATGTCAGGGTATCAGGAAATCCTCACAGACCCTAGCTATGCAGCGCAGATCGTGACGTTCACTTTTCCGCATATCGGCAATGTGGGCGCTAATCTTGACGATCATGAGACCGCCCGGCCATTTGCGCGTGGCCTTATAGTACGTCAACCAATCACCCAGGCGGCTAATTACCGGGCTGAGCAGGGTTTGGATGGCTGGCTCAAAGCGGCTGGCCTGGTCGGTATCTGCGGGGTCGATACACGCCAGCTGACGCGCCACATCCGGCTCAATGGGGCGCCCAATGGCGTGGTCATACATGCGCCAGATGGCGTGCTTGATGCTGATACGGCCCTGGGAATGGCGCGGGCATTTCCGGGCCTGGATGGTATGGATCTAACCCAAGAGGTGACCTGTGATGCACCTTATGAATGGACGCAGAGCCGCTGGCATCACAGCGATGGGTATGGCGCCGCAGGCAGCGCCCATCGCGGGCATATTGTGTGTGTGGATTACGGCATTAAACGCAACATTTTGCGCAACCTGGCGGCCACCGGTGCGCGCGTCACGGTGGTACCGGCAAGCACCAGCGCTGCGGACATTTTGGCCTATCGGCCAGACGGCATTTTCCTCTCCAACGGTCCGGGAGACCCGTTTGCGACCGGCACCTATGCCATCCCCATCATCAGGCAGCTTGTGGCCAGCGGCAAACCCTTGTTTGGGATTTGCCTAGGGCATCAATTGCTCGCCTTAGCACTCGGAGCGAAAACCAAAAAAATGCATCAGGGCCACCGCGGAGCCAACCACCCCGTGCGCGACTTAGCATCCGGTAAAGTGGAAATCACATCCATGAACCACGGGTTTGACGTCGATGCGGCATCGCTGCCCAGCGGCATTGTCGAGACGCACCGCTCCTTGTTCGATGGCACCTTGTGCGGTCTGAAGGTCGACGGACAACCGATCTTTTCCGTGCAGCATCACCCTGAAGCAAGCCCGGGCCCGCAGGATAGCTTTTATCTCTTTGATCAATTTATGGAAAGTGTGGATGCCGCTCGGCAAACCGCCGTCTAGACCGAAAGTCGAATATTTTTTCTATCGAAAATCCTTCTAATTTTAATCGTAATGGTCCATGATATAAAAGGATTATACGAAAACGATTAGAAGGATACGCATATATGCCCAACTTCGCCGCTGGCGTGGTCCGCTTTCAAGAAGATGTGTATCCGCATAAACGCGAGCTGTTTGAACAGCTCAGCAAAGGCCAGTCGCCCGAAGCTTTATTCATCACCTGCTCTGATTCGCGCATTGAGACCGCGATGATCACCCAAACAGAACCGGGCGAATTATTTATTTGCCGCAATGCCGGCAATATCGTTCCGCCACACACCCAGCACACCGGCGGCATGACCGCCTCCATCGAATTTGCCACGGCCGCTTTAAAAGTGCCGCACATTGTGGTGTGCGGGCACACACAGTGCGGCGCGATGAAAGGGGCGATGAACCTCGATGCGCTTGACGCGCTGCCGCATGTGAAGGAATGGCTCAGCTACTCCCGTGCCGCCATGGAAGCGGTCAACGCCATTGCGCCTGATGCCGATGACGACGAGCGGCTCGACCTGCTGCTGCGGCAAAATGTTATTTTGCAGCTCACACATCTGAAGACCCACCCCGCGGTCGCTGCGCGGCTTGCCAAGCGCGATATCACGCTGCACGGCTGGGTCTACGATATCAAAACCGGCGGCGTTGACGCCTATGATGAAGCCTCGGGTGCGTTCATCCCTGTCAATGAACGCTACGCGCTTGAAATGGCGAAACGCGTTGCCAACGACACCTGTGCGCATCATGGGGAGACCCGAGCTAAAGGCAAGGCCGTGCGCTAGCGCGCGAGAGAGGGGGACTACAAATGGCATCATCAAACAAACCGAAGTTTTTCGACCTTTCGAACATGCGCGGCGATATTTATGGCGGCCTAACAGCCGGTATCGTAGCCTTGCCACTGGCACTTGCCTTTGGTGAAGCCTCCGGCGTTGGCCCAATTGCCGGCCTTTGGGGCGCCATCTTTGTTGGCTTTTTTGCCTCACTGTTTGGCGGCACGGGATCGCAAATTTCTGGACCAACCGGTCCAATGGTTGTGGTTTTCGCAGGTGTTTACGCAACCTTGCAGGGCGATCCTGCCCTCGTATTTGGCGTGGTTGTCATGGCCGGGCTCATGCAGATTTTGTTGGGCGTGTTTAAATTTGGACAATATATCCGCCTGGTGCCCTACCCGGTAATTTCCGGCTTTATGAGCGGTATTGGCTGCATCATCATTTCCCTGCAATTTGCCCGGCTATTCGGCCACGAAACCCAAGGCGACGTGATCGCGGCCTTGGCGGCAATTCCCGCAGCCGTGCTGAGCCCCAATGTACCGGCGCTGATCATCGGCGCAGTCACCCTTGGCGTCATCTTCTTTTGGCCAGCAAAATTTGGCAAATGGGTGCCCGGAGCGCTTGCAGCGCTGATGATTGGCACGCTGCTGAGCCTGGCTCTTCCAGGGGCCCCAGTCCTTGGCGATATCCCGACGGGCTTGCCGCAATTCGTAATGCCAAGCTTCACGCTGGAGCAGTCGATTCTCCTGGTGATGGTCAAATCTGCCATCATTCTGGCGCTGCTGGGTGCTATCGACAGCCTACTTACCTCACTGGTTGCCGATAACATGACCCGCACGCGGCATAATTCAGATCGCGAACTTATTGGCCAGGGCATTGGCAATTCGCTCGCCGGCTTGTTCGGCGCCATTCCTGGCGCTGGCGCAACCATGCGCACGGTGGTCAAC
>JBCCLR010000301.1:0-3349 GCA_039026755.1 Pseudomonadota bacterium
TAAATGACGAAGGTGGCCGCTAGGGACGCGCTTGCCGAGACACCCAAAATGCCTGGTTCAGCCAGTGGGTTGCGCAGCAGGCCTTGTAGGGCTGCGCCGCTAATGCCGAGTGCCACACCAACGACATATGCGGCCAGCGCCCGCGGCAGTCGGATCGACCAAATGATCAGTACATCGCCGTCACTGCCATAGCCAAGTAGGCCGCTGGTGATGCGGCTGAACCCCATAGAAATTGAGCCAAAACCGCATGCTGCAATAAGGCTAAGTGCGGTGCATGCATAGAGGATCAGCATCAGCCGGCTAAGCGTTGCGCGATGTGTCATGTTATCTAAAACTGCTGCGCACCTTTGGCTAAGGCCTCTACCGCGTCGAGAACATACCACCCCCCGCAGGATGTCCAAGCCCCTTCTAGATAGACTGTCGATAACGCATCAAGTGCGCCTTTGGCCACTGGGTGGCGCATGGCGCTCCAACCAGACCGATGGTTTGTTTTAGCGCGGAAAAACGAGGCCGCAACCATATCTGGAGATTCAAGTGCCAAGCGTTCCAAAGGGATTGGCCGCCAGCCGCGTTCAGATTGAAAATTTTCAAGCCCTGCATGTGTAAGGATATCATGCACCAGCGAGCCTGGCCCGGTGCTGACGCCGGCTGGGGTCATATAAAGCACTGAAGGACGCTTATTGCTGGCTGTTAATGCAGCAAGGCGCGCCTCCATTTCAGCGACTACGTTTGCGCCGCGTTCAGTTGCGCCAAGCTGTTCAGAGGCATCAATAACTGCGGTTTTGACTTGGTCGATTGTATTGGTCCAACGGATATTGACGACGGGCAGACCCGCACGGCGGAAAAAGCCTGCCGCATTAGCGCCGCCGCCATAGACCCGAACGATAAGATCAGGCTGCAATGCCAACACATCTTCGGCAACGGGCCGCACCTTGGCGATGCCGTGCGCGGCACCGCGCATATAAGAGAATTCGCGCTCAGCGTCGGGTGAAAGAGCTAGAATGCGGGTTTTATCGACCAGCTTGAGCACAAACTGGTCGGCGCAATAGTCAAGGCTGACAATTCGTTGTGCGCGTGCAGTGGCGAAGGGTTTCTTTTCAATTGGCTGCTGGTCAGCGCATCCAACCAGGACAAATGTGCCGATCAGACAGATATATCGCCAAAATCCCATGCCTCTCTTATAAACGCAGTCGCACGCCAATGTAACCAGATAGGCCTGGCGTTCCGTAGCCAAGGATCTGTTGGTATTGTTCGTCAAACAGATTTTCGACCCGGGCGAACGCTTCCACTTTATCGTTTATTTTATACTGGCCGCTGAGATCGACGCGGAACCACTCTTCAACAATGCCGCCGCGATCAAGTTCATCACCATTGTATCGACCGATGATTGTTGTCGAGAGCTTTTCGATGGGCCGCACTGTTGCGCTTATGGTGCCGCTGCGACGCGGCACGCGCAGGCGTTCGCTACCGTCGCCTTCCTTGGCGTCTATGAGCGTATAGTTGAAGTTGAACTGAAGTCTTTCAGAGGGTTTCAGCTCGCCGGCTAACTCAAGCCCTTGGGTGTCGACCTCATCCACGTTTAAATAACCACCCACCGCAAAGGAGAAATCGATCTGATCCGTGATGTTTTGATTGAAGTATGTAGCAGACAGACCGCCTAGGCCTTCAGGCAACGTATAGTCGATGCCAACATCAAAGCCTTTTGAGCGTTCGGGGAGCAAATCAGCATTCGGAGCGGTGGCGCCGCAGCAGAAAAATGTGGTTTGGAAAAGCGTCGGCGCCTTAAAGCCCTCGCCATAGCTGCCGCGCAGATTAACCTGCTCGGTGACCTGGAAGGCCGCTGCAGCGCGAAACGTTGTTTCGCCGCCAAAGCGCTCATGGTCATCATGGCGTACCCCTGCGCTGAGGGTTATGCTATCTATCGGCTGCAATTCATAGACACCGAAAAAGCCGTTAATGGCGGTGTCATCATCACCAGCTTCAGAGCGGTCGCGTTCATAGCCAAACAGCAGACGCTGCATATCTGATAGTGCAAAGCTGCCTTGGTAGCGCAGAATAAGGCGCTCGCCGTCTGCAGCGAAGCTTTCCACACCGTCGCTTAAGTTCCGCCGATCAATGGTGGAATAGCCAACCAGGAATAAGTTCTCAAAGCGGCCATCGAATAGCGGCACCACAAGCGAGACGTTTGCAGCAATTTCTTCAGTTTCAGACAGCTCATCGCCGTCGGCAACACTGCCTTGCGCGCCACCCGAGAAACTATCGAATTCCGCGTCAGCACGGTTGTAAAGAATGCTGCCAGCCAGGCGAATGTCAGCGGGAAGGTTGAGGCCGCCATTTGCTGACAAAGTGCCGCTGTCGAAGGCGTCATCTTCAGTGTTGCCGTTGATTTCGTCCGCCTTGGAAATGCCGTTTGATGTGATCCCGGTCGCTGCAAGCCTTAAGTCGCCAATGTCATTTGCGACACTGCCCGACAGGCCGCCGCGAAACGTGCCAAATGAGCCGCCTTCAATAAATGCGTTGCCTGATAACCCGTCTTGCGGGCCCTTTGTGGTTATGGAGACAACGCCGCCGATGGCATCCGTGCCCCAAAGCGTTGACTGCGGACCACGCAAAATTTCAATACGCGCGACATTTTCTGTGTCGAGGCGCGCAAAGTTAAACCCGCCGCCTGGAGATGTCGGGTCATTTACGGCAATGCCATCTACCAGTACGAGTGTTTGTTCGCTTGATGCGCCGCGGATGCGTACGGACGCCAAACCCCCAAACGCTCCGTTTTGATTAATGGTGACACCTGGCGCGAGTGTGAGTGCATCAAGCACGAAATCAACGCCAAGATCATCAATAGTGTCGGCGGTAATAATTGAAACGGCGGTGCCCGTCTCACTAATCGGCGTTGGCAGCCGCAGCGCGCCGATCACGATCTCTTCAAGATCAGGGTCGGTTTCTTGCGCTGCCGCATAGCTTCCAGAAAACAGCAAGGATGCTGCAGTTATCGCACTTGAATAGCGCAATAGGCCTGAACGATGCTGTGACTGTAATGATTGAGATAAACTATATAGAGGCATGAACGCTCTCCTTTTTCTCAAACCCGGCCTTGCTGGGTTTGATGCGTCGACAAAATCACAAGCGCGCACTGCTCACATCACAGCAACGCGATTGCACGAAAGTGTCGCTACAAAGGAAGAAGCTTCCTCAGATAAGCGGCTGTTCCCGGCCAATATCTGAACGACGCGATGGCAGGTCTCCTGACTTACCGATCAATGCGGCGCGCTGCCTTCCCGAAAGCAGGGGCTTTCAGTGGCGTGATGGCGCGCTGCTCCTGGTCTACAGTTGCGGGCACAGCCCCGGA
>JBCCLR010000302.1:0-3292 GCA_039026755.1 Pseudomonadota bacterium
CAACTGGCGTTTCATGTCGAACTAGAAAAGGCCCGCGGCCCCATACGCCGCTTTGCCTGCAAGGCCATGGTGGACGACCAGTTGGCCGCTGAAGCTACTGTGCAGGCAATGATCGCGGACGCTTAAGGCGCGCGGGCTGTTTAGCTCATAAGTTAATGCCCAGCGCCCGCAATCCTTTTAAATGGGTGAGGGCGTATAGGCACGTTTTCCTTCCGCTAGCGCTGCATAATTGGCTTAAATTCGCGCTCTGTTGGGCCTGTATAGAGCTGCCGCGGTCGGCCGATTTTTTGCTTGGGGTCCTCAATCATTTCATTCCACTGGGAAATCCAGCCCACTGTCCGTGCCAATGCGAACAGAACTGTGAACATCGTGGTCGGGAAGCCCATGGCTTTTAAAATGATGCCCGAATAAAAATCCACGTTTGGATACAGTCGCTTATCAACGAAGTACTGGTCCTCAAGGGCAATTTTTTCAAGTTCCATTGCCACATCCAAGAGCGGGTCGTTGATGCCTAACTCGCCAAGGACTTCGTGTGCTGATTGACGCATCACTTTAGCGCGTGGGTCGAAGTTTTTATAAACGCGGTGGCCAAATCCCATAAGGCGGAACGGATCATCCTTATCTTTTGCTTTGGCAACGTATTCGGGGATACGATCAACCGTGCCGATCTCCTGCAGCATTTTAAGGCATGCCTCATTGGCGCCGCCATGCGCCGGACCCCATAGACAGGCGATACCCGCAGCAATGCAGGCAAAGGGGTTCGCGCCGGATGATCCAGCCAGGCGAACTGTCGAGGTCGAAGCGTTTTGCTCATGATCAGCATGCAGCGTGAAAATCCGGTCCATGGCGCGCTCAAGCGTCGGGTTCACTTCATATTCCTCGCAAGGCACGCCAAAGGTCATGTGCAAAAAGTTTGCCGCGTAGCTCAGGTCGTTGCGCGGATAAACGAAGGGCTGACCAATAGAATATTTATAGGCCATGGCCGCGATGGTGGGCATTTTGGCGATCAAACGGTAGCTGGCTATGAGCCGCTGATGTGGGTCGGCGATATCGGTGGAATCATGGTAAAAGGCTGCAAGCGCGCCAACCACACCAACCATTATGGCCATTGGGTGCGCATCGCGCCGGAAACCATTGAAGAAGGTTTTCAGCTGCTCGTGGATCATGGTGTGATAGGTCACATCATGAATGAATTGCTTCTTTTCCTCACTGGTGGGCAAATCACCAAACAACAGAAGATAGCACACTTCCATAAAGCTGGCGTGTTCGGCCAGGTCCTGGATTGCGTAACCACGATGCAGCAAGATGCCTTGATCGCCATCAATATAGGTAATTTTTGATTCGCAGCTTGCCGTGGAGGTAAAGCCAGGGTCATAGGTGAACATACCGGTTTGCGCATAGAGCTTACCAATATCGACCACCTGTGGGCCGACGCTGCCATCCATGACAGCCATTTCCATTTCTTGACCCGCGGCGGATAGTTTAGCGGACGTATTCGTCATGATTTCTCCTTTAAAGCTTACTCATGCAATCGTACCGTCCAGCGTCAAAGCTGATCAGCCAATCGCGCCAATGTTTCGTCTTTTCCTAAGATGTACAAAACGTCAAATAAAGCTGGCGAAGCCATCGTGCCGCATGTTGCGGCGCGCAGAGGTTGCGCCACTTTGCCAAAGCCTAAGTCTAACTGTTCAGCGGTTCCTTTGATTGCCTGTTCCAAGCTGGTCGTAGTCCAACTGCTAAGCTCCGACAGGATATCGAACAGGGCTTGGAGGATGTTCAGGTCTATTTTTTTTAAGATATTACCGGCTTTCTCGTCCACGTCTATGGGACGTTTGGCGAGATAAAATTTCCCGTTTTTGGCAATGTCGACCAGGGTTTTTGAACGCTCTTTTAGCGTCTCTACTGCGCTGCTCCATACCGCAAATTGATCTTCTGAGAGCGGTGCGGCGAGTTCTGCTTCGATATAGGGCTTACTTAGCTCAGCAAGGATATCGCCCGGACGATCTTTTAGGTAAGCCGCATTCACCGAGGCGAGCTTCGCCAAATCAAGCCTGGCGGGGCCGCGGCCAATTCCTGCGGTATCAAACAGCTCTATCGCACGGCTGGTCTGAATGATTTCCTCATCCCCATGCGCCCAGCCCAGGCGTAACAAATAGTTGCGCATCGCCTCGGGCAAATAGCCCATATCGCGGTAGGCTTCGACGCCCAGCGCGCCGTGCCGCTTTGAGAGTTTCGCACCGTCCGGTCCATGGATAAGCGGGACATGACCATATGTTGGCGGCTGCCAATCGAGCGCGTAAAACAGCTGCGTTTGCCGAAACGCGTTGGTAAGATGATCATCACCGCGCAAAGCATGCGTCACGCCCATATCATGATCATCAACGACAACCGAGAGCATGTAGGTCGGTGTACCATCCGCACGCAGGATCACCATATCATCGAGCGTTTCATTCTGCACGCTCACCGCCCCTTGGACGAGGTCTTCTAGGGTGGTTACACCATTTTGCGGCGCCTTGAAGCGAATGACGGGGTCGACACCACTTGGTGCCTCGCTCGGGTCTTTATCGCGCCAGCGTCCGTCATAGCCGATGGGTTTTCCGGCGGCGCGCTGCTCGTCGCGCAGGGTCTTTAGCTCTTCTTTACTGGCATAACAGCGATAGGCATGCCCAGTCTCGAGCAGCTGCGCGGCAATCTCTTGGTGGCGCTCAACCCGCTGCGACTGAAACAGCGCGTCGCCATCCCATTCTAAGCCAAGCCATGTCAGCCCCGCAAAAATCGCATCTATTGCTTCTTTTGTGCTACGCTTTGCATCGGTATCTTCAATCCGCAGGAGAAATTTGCCGTTATGACGGCGCGCAAACAGCCAGTTAAACAGCGCTGTGCGGGCACCGCCAATGTGCAAATAGCCCGTTGGCGACGGCGCAAAACGCGTTACAATCAGGTCTGTCAATCGGGCCCCCTCAGCTGCCGTATGGCACTGCCTGCAAACGACTGTTGTGCAGTGCATCGTTTTTATGGTGCAGTGCATAGCACGCCGCGCAGCGCATCGCCAGACCCTGGGCGCTGATGAATACGGCGACTAGCGATATCAGCAGCGTCACGCCGCTTTTTACAGAACCCGGCTGGCCGGAGTCTGAGCCGCCCCTGAGCCATTTTGAAAAGCTTCGCCGCGCTCTCACTGCGGCCTGGCAACGTGAGCACACGCAGCGCCTACTTTGGGCGCCTGCGGGTCTGGCGGCTGGCGCAGGCCTCTATTTTAACTTGCCTTTTGAACCGCCCATCGCAGCAGGCA
>JBCCLR010000303.1:0-3289 GCA_039026755.1 Pseudomonadota bacterium
GTTTGACCGCCAAATGTGCAATCAGCGGCGTTTGCGGCGCGGGCTTGGCGAGCACGGTGTTGCCCACGCTGAGCGCTGCGACCACCTGCCCTAAAAAGATGGCGAGCGGGAAATTCCACGGCGAGATACAGGCGACAACGCCCAGCGGTGGGCGGTCCGCCAACGTCTCTTGCTGCGCCTCGCGTGCATAATAGCGGGAAAAATCAATCGCCTCGCGCACCTCGGCCACGGCATCGGGCAGTGTTTTGCCGGCTTCGAGAACACACAAGCGCAAGAAGGAATCAGCATCGGATTCTAACAGGTCAGCAGCTTTTGCTAAACACTGCGCGCGAGCGGCGGCAGGCATATTAGGCCAGGACGATTGCGCTGCAGAGACCGCCGCTTGCGCCACATCCGCCCCAGTGACCGCGCGGTAAACGCCGACCTGCTGCGCCGGATTGGCAGGGTTTACGACAGGATGCAGCACGCTCCCCGCATCCTGGCCTGCGATGATGCTGCTGGCCTTATAAGGCGCGTGGTCGGCCAGCATCGCTTGTTTAGCATCGGCGATATGCCGCTGCGTCAGATCTGCGCCGGCTGCCAATAAGCGCTTACCGCCAAACTGGTCGCGCGGGCTTGGTAGCTTTGGATTGGCCGCCATATCGTGCGCCTGCGCCTTTGCGATGGGGTCGGCGATGAGCGTTTCAATCGGCGTTTGCGGGTCGAGCAGTTGATTGACGAAGGAGGAATTGGCGCCGTTTTCAAGCAGGCGCCGCACCAGATAAGGCAGCAAATCCTTATGCTGACCAACCGGCGCATAAATGCGGCTGGTGACGCCCTGGCTGCCACATAAAACCTCGTGCATCTCCTTGCCCATGCCGTGCAAGCGCTGAAATTCCAGACGCCTTGATGCGTCTGCCATATGAAGGACAGCGGCCGCGGTATGCGCATTGTGGGTGGCAAATTGCGGGTAGATGCAATCAGGCGCATCTAGCAGCAGCCGCGCGCAGGCCAGGTAATTCACATCGGTATTTTCTTTGCGCGTGAAGACAGGATAGCTCTCCAGCCCCAACTCTTGCGCGCGCTTGACCTCGCTATCCCAATACGCCCCTTTGACAAGGCGCACACAGATCAACCGCCCAGCGGCGCGCGCCTCAGTAACCAGCCACTCAATGACCGGGACCGCGCGGCGTTGATAGGCCTGCACGACGATGCCAAGGCCATCCCAATCGGCCAGCTCCGGCGCATGCAACAGCGCCTTGAAAATATCGAGCGAGAGTTCCAGTCGGTCGACTTCCTCCGCATCGATTGTCAGGCCAAAGCCTGCGGCTTTTGCAATCGACGCCAGATCGAGCAACCGCGCTGTGAGCGCGGGGACGCAGATGTCCGCCTGGGCCAATTCATAGCGCGGGTGGAGCGCCGACAGCTTTACCGAGATGCTTGGCGCGCGCGTGGCAGAACCGGTTACACGGGAATTGGATGCGATATGCTCTGCCGCTATTTTATAGGCCTCAAAATACCGCGCAGCATCGGCGGCTGTCAGGGCAGCTTCGCCCAACATGTCATAGGAATAAAGGATTTGCGTGCCCTGCTGCTGCGGCGCGTGGGCCACGGCCTCTTCAATCGTGCGGCCTAGTACGAAGTGCCGGGCCATCACGCCCATGGCCGATTCAATCGCTGAGGCCAGCACCTTATCGCCCAATTTCGCAAGCAAATTCGCGCCCGCCGCGCCGCCACTGGAACGCACCCATGCTGCAGACAAACGCAAGCTGTTGGTCGCTTGATTGACCAGCAGATGCGGGCTTTGCCCGGCATGACCAGCCCAATCGGCAGCGCCAAGCTTATCGCGGATTAAAAGCCGCGCGGTATCAAAATCAGGCGTGCGGATCAGCGCTTCAGACAGCCGCATCAAGGCAACCCCTTCCGCTGCCGATAGGCCATATTCCTGCAGTAGGGCATCAACCAACGCAGGCGAGGCGCTTTGTTTTCTAATCTGCGCAACCAGCGCGGCAGCGCTATCGGCAATGGCCGCCTGGTCGGTACGGCCAAGCCGCGCCAGAGACACGGCAAGGCCCAGAACATCGGCCTCCGAGCGCACGTAAAAATCGTGCACCACGCGGTTTGGCATCTGGGTGCCTTGGCTTTGGGCTGGACTTGCGGCTGGCTTGGCCAGAGTGGACTGTGTGTTGAGCGTGTTTTCCATCATGCAAAGAGTGTCTCAATTTTGCAGAGGAAGTGTTGCTTTATTCAGGTCATTATCTATTCTATTAGATCGTGTAAATCGCTAGAAGTAATCATTTGGACCTCAAAATACGATATGCTAGATGAAATTGACCATTATGACTTGCGGATTTTACAGGAGCTGCAGAAAGATGGCCGCATCTCTGTCGTGGAGCTCGCCCAGCGCATTCACCTGAGCAAATCGCCCTGTCTGAAGCGGCTGCGCCGGCTTGAGCGCGGCGGTTTTATTCGCGGCTACCGTGCCGAGCTTGACCCCGACAAGGTGACGCAAAGCTATTTGGTTTATGTGCAGGTGAAACTGGAGACGACCAAGAGTGAGCAGCTCGAAGTCTTTAATGCGGCGGTCAAGTCCGTGCCGCAGATCCTCGCCTGCCATATGCTGTCCGGCGGTTTTGATTATCTGTTAAAAGTGCGCACGCGCGATACCGCCGCCTATCGCAAGTTGCTTGGCGATGTGATCGCCACCCTGCCCGGCATCAGCCAAACATCCACCTACCCCGTGCTTGAGGAAATTAAAGACACCACAGTGCTACCAATTGATCGGGTGTAGCGTTCGCAAGCAAAACTGGCGGTCCTACGTCACACCCTGTGGCTATATCAGCCACCGGGCTCTTCATTTATGTCCTTCGCGCTAAAAAGTGTCTGCTTGTTTCAAATAATGGCTTTGCCGCATGCCCGAAGCGAACGACCGCTCGTGGCCTTCATTTTCTGTCGACTGTAACTTCGTAATCATAAGCCTCGTTAAGCTACATTGCAGACAATAATGTGTTGCACACTCGTTGTTTGATTGTTCGGCGAGGGGTTTAGTTCCGCTTTGATCTAGGCCCGATTGCGCCTTCAGTTGCTTTCAATAATCTTCCAAGTTCATATAGGAAGCTGGACGCTCGGAAGGGGCTATTCCTTAGGCCATTGATATAACTTAGAGTTTTTGGTTGCGGGGGTAGGATTTGAACCTACGACCTTCAGGTTATGAGCCTGACGAGCTACCGGGCTGCTCCACCCCGCGACATTTTTGTTGCGCTATCGGGCAGTCGCCCTACTTGAGCGCGTTTTGCACGCGTCCTTTAGA
>JBCCLR010000304.1:0-3280 GCA_039026755.1 Pseudomonadota bacterium
AAACCGCAATGGCAACACAGCACCGCAGCCCGCTAAAACTGCCGCTCAACCGGATTTTAGAAGGCGATTGTGTTGCGTTGCTGAATAGCTTGCCAGAAAAAAGTGTCGACCTCATTTTTGCCGACCCGCCTTATAACATGCAGCTCAAAGACACGCTGCACCGGCCCGACAATTCAAAGGTCGATGCGGTGGACGACGCCTGGGACCAATTCTCCAGCGCCCAAGCCTATGACGCCTTCTCCAGAGCTTGGCTAACCGCAGCAAAACGCGTCCTAAAAGAGACAGGCACCATATGGGTGATCGGCAGCTACCATAATATTTACCGGGTCGGCGCTGTCATGCAGGACCTGGGGTATTGGACACTCAACGATGTGGTCTGGCGCAAGACCAACCCGATGCCCAATTTTCGCGGTACGCGCTTTACCAATGCGCATGAGACACTGTTGTGGTGCGCCAAGTCGGCAGACCAAAAAACCTACACGTTTAATTATCCAGCGCTCAAAGCCATGAATGATGACCTGCAAATGCGCTCCGATTGGGTCATACCCATTTGTTCAGGCAACGAGCGGATCCGCATTGATGGCGAAAAAGCCCATTCCACACAAAAACCTGAGGCCCTGCTTTACCGCGTGCTCATGGCGTCCACATCGCCAGGCGATATTGTGCTCGATCCATTTTTCGGAACCGGCACCACCGGCGCAGTCGCCAAAAAGCTTGGGCGCCATTTTATCGGCCTAGAACGCGAACGCCGCTATATCGAAGTGGCCACAGCGCGCATAAGCGGGGTAGAGCCCGCACCTTCGCCAGGCCTCGACATGACCGAAAATGCCCGCAAAGCCCCACGCATACCATTTGGCAATTTGCTCGAACGCGGCCTCCTCGAACCCGGCATGAAACTCTATGGTCCAAGCCGCCGACATGCAGCCAAAGTGCGGTCCGATGGGACTTTGGTGAGTGCCAATGCCACCGGCTCCATCCATCAAATTGGCGCACATGTACAAAACGCCCCAGCCTGCAACGGCTGGACCTTTTGGCATTTCGAACACCGCGGCAAGCTCGTGCCCATAGACACCTTGCGGCAGCAAGTTCGCGCTGAAATGCGCTCCATTTCTGCATAAAAACGCGCAAGAGCGCGGGCAATGTTGCGCCGTTAAGGCCGGTGAAAAAGCACGCTCTTATTGCCGCGTTTTAAACAGACGCATCTTCATAAATGCCAGTTCAAGCGCCATACGGTACGCCGTTTGAGCTTGATTGGCCGCGCCCGCGTGCCCGCCTTCGATATTTTCATAGTACAAAAATGGGTGCCGCGCCGCAGCCAGCTTCGCAGCAAATTTACGGGCATGGCCCGGGTGAACGCGGTCATCTTTCGTCGATGTATAGATGAAGGCTTCAGGATACTGTTTTTCATTGGAGACATTTTGATACGGCGAGTAGCTTGCGAGATAAGACCGCAGGTCTGGGTCATCGGGGTCGCCATATTCACCGGTCCAACTGGCGCCAGCCAGCAACTTATCATAGCGCAGCATATCCAGCAGCGGTACGGCAATAATCGCTGCGTTATGCTTGTCGGGATAGCGGGTGAGCATGACGCCGGTCAGGAGGCCACCATTCGACCCGCCCGCAACGCCAACCATCTCAGGGATCGTCAGGCGCCGATCCACCACATCGTCAAGCACTGCCGCCATATCTTCATAGGCTTTATGCCGGTTGTTTAGCAGTGCCGCCTGGTGCCACGCCGGGCCATATTCACCGCCGCCGCGAATATTGGCAATCACAACGGCACCGCCGCTGGCGAGCCAGCGCTGAAAGTGCGGCGAGAGATAGGACGGCGTCAGCGAAATTTCAAAACCGCCATAGGCATAGACCCACGTCGGCACCGGCTGGCCGCGCCGCGCCGTACGCGGCTTGACGACGTAGTATGGCACCTTTGTACCATCCGCAGACGTTGCAAACGCTTGCTCGGTTTTAATATCGTCCGGGTCAAACCGCTCAGGCATGCTTTGTACCTCGGTCACCACTCCATCCTGTGCGAAATAAAGGGTTTCAGGCTGGCCAAAGCTTTCAAAATTGATCAGCAACTCATCACGGGTCGTGTGGGTAGAGACCACCTGCAAGGTGCCATTTTTTGGCAATCGCATTTGGCTTGTGGTCCAGCCTCCCTCACCTGCCTGAGTGAGCCGGAGCAACGAGCCGCTGACATTGTCGAGGAGACTGATATAAATCGCTTCACCTGCCACACTGACAGCTGAGATCGCTTGCGTTTCATTGGGTTTGAACAGCATCTCTGCAGCTGCGGGATCATCGACATCAACGCCGACCAATGCGCCTGCGGGGAAAATTTGATCGCCTAAAGTCCACGCCGAGCGCATCAGGGCAAGCACTCGCGAAACGCCAAAATGTACGACATTGGCATCGTCAGGCAGTGCCAGCGCCGTTGTGCTACCTTTACGGGCGTCAAAGACCAGATACTGCCCACTCCAGAATGTCTTGGCGTCTTTCAAATAGACACGCGATGCCGTCTGTTCGTGTTTTGCGGCCACATAGACGCCCATATGCTCTTGCGGCACGTGAAAGACTTCCGGCGCCTCCTCGAGCGCAGTGCCGCGCTGCCACAAACGCTGCGTGCGCGGATAGCCGGACTGCGTGGTGGACCCCGGCCCATAATCCGTGCCGATGAGCAAATGATTTTCATCGACCCAGTCAAACCAGGTTTTCGCCTCAGGAACGACAAAACCATCCGTCACAAAATCTTTTGCCTGAAGGTCGAATTCACGTAGCTCAACTGCGTCGCTGCCGCCGGGTGAAAGGGCGACCATACACAGCCGGTCTTCAGGGCCAAGGCATGTGAGCCCTTTATAGACCCAATTGGCATTTTCAGCTTTTGCCAAGGCGTCTATATCAAGCACGGTCTCCCACTGCGGTTGCCCTAACACATAATCTGCGCGCGCAGTGCGCCGAATGAGGCCGCGCACGTTGGCCTCGTCTCGCCAGAAATTATAAATGTAATCGCCGCGAAAGACGCCGTAGGCAATACGGTCTGGTGCATTGAGCTGGGCAAGTATAGCGCTGCGATCTTGCTCAAAACCTGGCTGACGCTCAAGTTTTGGTAACGACGCAGCATTCAGCCCTTCGACAAAGCCAAGGGCGCGCTGCCCTTCTACCTCTTCAAGCCATAGAAACGGATCGTCTTGGGATACGTCATTAGACATTGCAGGCGCCCAGATAAGGATAAAACACGTTGCTAAAGAGTGCCGCACACATCGGCGCCGAGCGCCATAGA
>JBCCLR010000305.1:0-3277 GCA_039026755.1 Pseudomonadota bacterium
ATGACCAGGCCCATGGCCCGTTCGGGCGTATGTGCGCAGAGGTAAATCAAAGTACGGTCAAAGCGATCATCACCGATAGACGGCATAGCGATAAGAAATTGCCCTGTGAGATATGAACTTTTTGCCATGAAGCCTTGATACCGACGCCTTTTTAAAACTCTGGTTTTCCCTAACACTAAGGATGGGCTTTATTATCCTGGATCGCAAGAGCCTTACGTGGCAAAACGCGAACATTCTTAATGCATCTTAGATTTCAAGGAGAGCCCCCATGACCATTCAAGTTGGTGACAAAATTCCAGACGCAACCCTTATGCATATGACAGCAGAAGGGCCAGCGCCCATCACCACCGCCGATCTCTTCGGCGGTAAGAAAGTTGTTTTGTTTTCCGTCCCCGGTGCATTTACGCCGACCTGCTCAGCAAAGCATCTTCCAGGCTTCATAGACCATGCTGGCGCCATTAAGGAGAAGGGTGTCGATACCATTGCCTGCATGTCGGTCAACGATGTGTTCGTGATGGATGCGTGGGGCAAATCCCAAGACGCTGGTGATAAAGTGTTGATGCTTGCCGATGGCAATGGCGACTTTGCAACAGCCCTTGGCCTGGACCTGGATGCAAAAGGCTTTGGAATGGGCCTTCGCGCGCAGCGCTTTTCATTGATTGCTGAGGATGGTGTTGTCACGCAGCTGAACGTTGAAGACGGCGGCGATTTTAAAGTTTCAAGCGCGGAAGTGGCGCTTGAACAGCTTTAAACTCTGACGTGCCATCTGACGTCTGGCGCCTCAAAACAGTCGCCATATCAAGCCAATGATGCAATGACGCAGCCGCTCGACGAGCCTGAAGACGCCGAGCAGCTGCCGCCGGAACCCCGCTCAGCAAAAGTTCGCCGATTTTTGCTGGCCGGCGTTTTGGCGATGCTGCTTTCCGCTGCGCTGGTGCTACTCGTGGTGCTTGCAGGTACTGGGTTAACTGCATTATTGGGCTAGCACTAAGGGCATACACTGCTGCTGCACTAAAAACATCATACCTCAACCAGCGGCTGCAGAATGTAAACCACATTGTAATCCTTCTAGCGCATCTTCCTCAACGGTACGCGGAAGGGTGTGCACGTCATGCGGGCGCTAAAGAGATACATATTGTGGAGCAGCCGAGGTGCGGCTTGGCTTGCTGCGTGCGCTAGTTTAACTGGCCTTCTTGCCTGTGCCGCACCGCTTGGCACTGTGCCTTTCTTAGACAGTTCGGAACGCAAAAATAGCGCGGCAAAGGTGCTTTTCGTGCTCGCATCGCCGGATGGCCTTGCCAACATTACCCGCCAGTTTAACGCCCGTATCATCGGTGAGCGTGGCAACTATGCCGCGTGGCACGGCTATCTTATCGCCACCGATCAAACGATCTCCGCAGCGCAGCTCTATAGGTCCGGCGCACGCCTGGTCCTGATCGGACAACCACCAAGTTGCGGCCCGGCTTACACAACACCACACACCTAAAAAAAACAAAAAAGAAATCGATATGAATGACACCATCCAGTTTCGAAAAAAATGTACGCATTTCCTGCTTGTCGGGCTCTGGGTTCATCTCCCTCTCGAGGCCACTCTAGGCTATTTGGCGGGCACCTTGTCGCTTGGTTTAATTGCCGTGATGGCGCTACTGACGGGACTGGTTACGTTTATCGCACGGCAGAAGCCAGATGATGTGGTGACGCGCAATGCCCTCGCCATTGCGTTTATGGCACATGTGTCCGCGCTGGTATTTCTCGCACCTAGCGCTTGGCGCATCGACATGCATATGTACTATTTCGCTGGCCTTGCCATTCTATGCGTGTTTTCAGACTGGCGCGCCATTTTAGCTGGCGCCAGTTTTGTCGCTGTACACCACATCGCGCTCAACTTTGCCTATCCTGCGGCGCTCTTTGGCGGCGGGGCGGACTTTTCGCGGGTCCTCTTACATGCGGTCATTCTGGTGTTTGAAGCCGCGGCATTGATGTGGCAGTGCGCAAACATGATGCGTGCGCTTGAAACGGCGCAACAAAATGTGCAGCAGGCTGAAGACGCTTTTGCACGCAAGCAAGAAGCCGATAAAAAGTCTGAAGCGTTGGCAGCTGAAAATGCGCAGAGGGAACGCGACCTGGCCGCGCAAGAGGCGGCAGCGCGTGATGAGCAAGCAAAAGCTGAACTTGCAGCGCAAAGCGAAGCGTCCCGTGCTCGCGCCCGTGCCCGCGATGAAATGGCGCGCACCTTTGAAACGCAAGTGGCAAGCCTGGTGACACAAATCCAAGCGCAAGTTGGCAACACCGAAAACGCCGCAGAAACCGTTGGAAAAGCCCTTGGGGCCATGGATGGTCGGCTACAAGCAATAGATAGTGACGCAGCGCAAACGCATGAGAGCATTATGAGTGTTGCTGCTGCGGCGCGGCAGCTGGATGCGTCGGTGGACAACATCCACCAGCAAATGGACAAATCCACCGATGCAGTGTCACAGGCAACACAGGCAACCCAAAAAGCGGGCGACACCATCAATGATCTCCATGATTCTGCGGCGCGGATTTTCGAGATTGTCGACACCATTCAGTCTATTGCCGATCAAACAAATCTGTTGGCATTGAACGCAACCATTGAGGCGGCACGCGCTGGCGAAGCCGGCAAAGGCTTTGCTGTCGTTGCAAGCGAAGTTAAAGCGCTTGCCAACCAAACTGCAAAAGCCACGGAAGAAGTCACCAGTCAGGTCCAGACGATCCAGCAGCAGGTTGGTGCAACCGTTGATGAAATTCAGTCCATCAGCAGCACCTTCGCGCAAGTCAATGACGTGTCTGAAACAATTTCCGCAGCGGTTGATGAACAGCGCAGTGCGGCGTCGGGTATCGTCACAAGTATTGAGCAGGCAACAGGGGCGACACAGTCTGTTTCAAGCGCCGTTGCCGACAGTGTCGGCTATGCCCAGCGCTGCTCAACATCCTCGCAGCAGATGAAAGACGCTGTCGCCAGCTTGATGCAGGATATGTCAACGCTGAATGAGAGCATGGCGGCATTCGTCGAAAACTTAAAAGCGGCGTAATCTGCTTAATCGGGCCTTTTGGTCTAGCGGCCTAGCGCGGTATCCCGCGCCGGGCGAGCTCATCGGCGCGCTCATTTTCAGCATGGCCTGCATGGCCTTTGACCCAGCGCCAATCAACCCCCTCATGACGTGAGACAGCCGCCAATAACTGTTGCCAAAGGTCAGCATTCTTAACGGGCTTTTTTGCGGCTGTGCGCCAACCGTTTTTCTGCCAATTGAGAACCCAT
>JBCCLR010000306.1:0-3254 GCA_039026755.1 Pseudomonadota bacterium
CCAATTTCTCGCCTATGGCTTCATACCTGCTCTTTGGACCACCCCAAGGCCCTTCAATTTTATCGCAAATCTGGCTTTGAAATATACGCTCAGTTGGTCGATATCCAACAGGACCCACGGGGGATCGGCCTACTCCCTGTTGACGCCGCGCCCCATGTGCCACTTTCGACATAGGGTTTATCATCAATGCATCTAAAATCAACACGCGTTTAAAACATCATACCGGGGCCGCATCGCCCGGTGCCCGGGGAGCGCTCAAACACCCCGCATCATGTACATCGCGCGCCTCAAACACCACAATCCCGTTTTGCGCTGGCCGCAGTTTTTTATAATCCCAGCAGGCCTTCGCCGCCCCTAACGATAGCGCTGGAAACGCCTCGCGCACATCGCGCAGGTATTGCAGGTAATTGTTGTAGGCCGCAATTTCGCGGCGAAAGCTGGGGTCAGCTTTGCGCGCCTCGAGCAGCGACCAGGCATCGATTGCATCGCCTAGAGAAACACCAGTGTTGGCGCGTACCCATGCCATAAAATCTGCAGTGCAGACAAAGGCTTTGCCAATCTCCGCTTTAAAGAAGCCGCGGACATTGGGCCCAAAGGAGATGGTGTCGGTGATCACAGTCTCTCGCGTGAGACTGGCTTTGGCCCAATTGAACGCGCCTGCCTGTGATGTGCGGCGGTGCGGCGGCGGGGCAGCTCCATCATGGCCAAGCGCGTAGGCAACCCGGCTGCGCAGCTCGGCTTTCGTGCCTGCTTTGGAAAGACTTAGCGCTTCACAAAACTGTTTGAGATGTTCCACTGGCCAATACCAGCGGCCAAATTCTGCCGGCGACATGTGCCGATCAACCGGCGGACGGATATCTGTCATACCATGTGCTGACACGGGAGGCATTTAACGCAGGATGTTCTATTCGAATATGAAGCAATGGCCTGCTCAGCTAGATCCTGCTTCAAAACCCTTGCTAAGGGGCGCGCTGGCAAAGATGAGAATATCGGTCAGCTTGCCATCTTCGTTCATTTCAAAAAAGTTCGCATTCGACATATGCGTGGCCTCACCATCATGGTCCGTCAGGGACACATTGAAATGAACGGCAAGGCGGCGGTTTATAGGGTCGGCGGCGGGCTTAAAGTCTCGGAAGTTAACGATTTTAAACGTCTTTAAAAAATCATCCAGGTGCACTTCGATGGCGTCCTTGCCGTCGTAGACGAAATTGGAGCTGGGGATGCGCATCACCCCGTTTTCAGCGATACCATCCATCACGCCGGACAGGCTGTGCGCATTGAGCTGCAGAAAAAAGTTGTCAATGCCGGCGGCAAGAACTTTTGCGTGGTCCATGGGAAAAGGTCCTTCGTTTAGGTTACAAAATCGAGAATGTGACGGGCATCGGAGGCCCGCTCTAGCGCATCAATCGCGGCAAACAGTGCATCGGCATCGCCATCGTATCCCGCAACTTTAAAGCAGGTGCGCGCCTTTTCAAGCTGGGCGGCGCGATCTAAGGGCCGATCTGGCGCGCCCAGCGGCGCGGGCACCTGGCGTACAAAACGTCGGCCATCTTTTAAACGCAGCGTCACGGTTTGCGGCGCCATAGCGTTGGGGTCGGGGTTATCGTCTTGAGTGAGTGAAACGCGCTGGCTGAGCGCTTGCCAAGCCGCATCATCAAAGCCGCCTTCAGAAAAGCGGCGCGGGTCCACCCAGCCGTCTTGCAGGTAGGCCGAAGCGACTGCTTCGAGACACAGCCGCGCGTACCCAGGGCTCATGTCTGGCCTAAACGGCCTATCCACGAGAAGCTTGATGAGCGACGGGACATGCGTTTCTAACGCGTCCACGTCCGCAGCGGAAAAGTCTGTTTCTGCACGCATATCCATGAGCGCCGTGAGGACAGCCTGGGTTGCCCGTCCAGCGGGAAACGGTTTATGCGCCATCTCGGTGATCTTCCAGGGCTTACCCCAATTATCCAGCGTCTTATCCACGTCATCGGCGGTCTCAATCAGCGTGAAATAGCCGAACTTGCCATCCACGACATCATGCGGCCCAGTAAGCCCGGACATCACCAGGTCAGCGGCGGTGAGCGCCGCGCGCGCGGCAAAGCCGACTTGTAAGGCAAGCGCGGCAGAACCTTCCCAATGGGCCTGCATGTTGCCGCCCGCCTGCGCATAAGCCAGACCCAGCGTATCGAGCATTTGCATCCGCCCATAGCCGCGCACTTTTGCAACGGCCAGCACTGCGCCCATCAGCCCGGCCACTGCGGGCCGGAAAAACCGCGGCGCGGCGGTCGATGCGGCAGCGAAAAACACAGATGTTTCTACCGCAACCCCCAGCGCCGTGATCAGCGCATCGCCGCTGATTTGCCGGGTCTCTAGCTCTGAGATCAGCGCGCCAGTGGTCACACACAGCGCAATGACGACCGAATGCTCATGCAGCGCGTCCCATTCCAGGCAGTGGATATGTTGGCCGTTAACAAACGCGGCGGCATGCGGCGAGAGCTGTGCGCCTGGATGCCCCAGAACACGCACCTGCCCTCCCACCTGGCCCCCTTGGCCCCAGCTTCGTGCGGCATCAAAGGCCTTTTGGGCGCTGCCTGCACATGTGCCCGCGACACCGACAGTGAGCGTATCGGCAAGAAACACCTTGGTCGCTGCAACTGCTTCCTGCGGCAGATCCGCATACTGGCAGGCCAGCACAAGGTCCACCAGCCTTGCGCTGGTGAGATGGTCAATCGGCGCTGTGCGGCTGGTGGACATCTGCCGCTCTTAAGCCGGGTGTGCTGCGTTGCGCTCAGCCGCGTTGACTTTGATCGCCTCTCGGAATTTTTTTAGTCCCGCTGACGCTCTAAAAGCGTTCGCGCTCGATGATTTCGATCTGCGATAAGTAAACAATCCCAGACTGCTGCGTGAAAAATCGATCACGCACATCGGTTGCCAAAGCGTGCGCCTGCGCGTCGTCCGCCATGATGGCTTCAATGCGGATGATACTAAAATCACTGACAATCATCGCACGATCACTGGCGCGGGTGAGGTGTTGGCCCTTGCCGCTCCCATCGACGATTGTATAGCCCTTAGCGCCAGCTGCTTCGATCGCATCAATTAACTTATCCTGCAGCAATTGCTCCGCAATAATGGTCACCTTGGTTGCCGGGTGAAACATGGAACGCTCCTTAGCCATCGGCGATCTATTGTGCAAATACCACGCCGGCAAGCGTGGTGAAAAGCGGAATACACAGCGCAATGGCAACAGGCGTCCCAATGCTTGTGGAGGC
>JBCCLR010000307.1:0-3131 GCA_039026755.1 Pseudomonadota bacterium
ACTGCGCGCGGATGCCTTTAAGGCCGTTTAAAGAATCGGTAAAATTAAGCGCAAAAATACTAGATATTGTGGAATACTAGTCCAGCGCACCTATAGAGGCAAGTCAGGGAATACGCCAGCACCGCTGCTGTAAGGTCAGTTGAGGGGCAGCATGCGCACGTGAGGGGCGCTTTAAGGGCCCGTTAATTCGCCATTGCAGTGCGCGAAAATTCTGTGGAGGCAAAGCCATTGCGGAATGAAAAATCACCCCAAATCAAATGCGTCGTCTTGCCGGTCTGATGGTTGACCATGGACGTGTTGGCAGCGCGCCAGAACATATTTTTATAGACCCGCCAATTGGTCGCATAGAGCGTTTTAATATGATTATTCTGGCGGTTAAAATAATCAATTCTGTGCACGCGGTAGTGCAGCGAATCGATGTACGCAATTTGCCGCTTATAACCAGAATCTTCCGCGCGCGGGGTACGTTCTAACTTAAAGCATTTCAAATCACCGCAGCGCACGGTATCAAGATAGCGATGCTTATAGTGCTCGACCTGCAAGTGCATCATATCTTCATACGAAAACTCAGATGCCACAAAAGAACCCGCGCGATTTGACGATGACACGCGTTTAACGCGCTTGAGTGTGGGCAAATACAGCCACTGGCGGTCCTCATTTTCAACACCAGAATGCGTCAGCAATGCGGTGCCTTGTAAATCGAGCGGGGCATGAAACACCACCATGTTTTTATCGCCAACGCCGTCGATTTGACTTTGCAGAGTTTTGATGGTCAGCGTCCGCCGCGCTTCATTGCCGGTTTTATCCGTAAGCACCATTTCAACCCTGGTGATCGAATCCATAAAACCTTTGTCACGCCGGTCGGCCTCGCGCGCAATCGCTTCGCCTTGCACGACGGCAGCGTCCTGCGCGGCGCTTTGATGGGGAAATGAAACGGCAGCAAGAACACTCGCTGCGATGAAGCAAGGAAGGAATGTATTCATGTTTCAGAAAATGACGTTAACTGGTTAACACGGAGTTTATGTCTAGTTCAGTTTTTTAGAGCTTTCTCGTGACCAATTTACGGCTTTTTCGCGGCATAGTTGAAAAGTGTGAACGTGGCTGCAGCGCTATCACCTCCCTCAAGCGGCAGAATTGCGGGCAGCTTGGTCCTCAATGGCGTCGAGAATATCGATTGCCAAATCGGGCCCCCCTAAATTTTTAATCTCGCGCAAGCCGGTTGGCGACGTGACGTTAATCTCTGTTAGATAGTCGCCAATCACGTCGATACCGACAAATACCAAACCATTATCACGTAAAAATGGACCGATAGCGCCGCAGATAAACTCTTCGCGCTCGGTCAGCTGTGTCGCCACAGCCCGGCCACCAACGTGCAAATTGGAGCGCGCTTCCCCTTTAGGCGGCACCCGATTCACCGCGCCGCGCGGCTCGCCATTGATTAAAATGATGCGTTTATCGCCAGCACGAACATCCGGCAAATAGCGCTGAATAACAAAGGGTTCTCGGTTTTGCTGGAGAAACATTTCTAGCAGCGAATTTAAGTTTTCATCACCCTCAGGAACTTTAAACACGCCGGCACCGCCATTGCCATGCAGTGGCTTGACGATGATATCTTTGTGCGCACCACGAAATTCTAAAATCGCTTCAACATCCCGGCTGATCAACGTTGGCGGCATCAGGTCCCCGAAATGGGTGACCAAAAGCTTTTCAGGCGCGTTGCGCACCGCGACCGGATTGTTGATGATGAGCACGTCATCCATCGCATGCTCAAGCATGTGTGTGACGCTGATATAGCCCATATCAAAGGGCGGATCTTGCCGCATCAGTACCACATCAAGATCACCCAAATCGCGGGTTTCAAAGGCTTCGAAACTGAACCAATCTTTCGGATCATCGCGCACGGTAACGGTGCGGCCACGCGCCGTGGCAGTACCGTCCGTGAGGCTTAAGTGCTGCGGCACGTAATGCCACAGCGTATGCCCACGCGACTGCGCTTCCAACATTAAAGCGAACGTGGAATCGCCCGCAATATGCAGCGCTTCCATTGGGTCCATTTGCAAAGCGATATGTAAATTCAAGCGACGGCTTTCTTTTTTAGGCGCCCCTCGGCGCTTTTTTTGGCGCCTTAGGCAGCAGTGATATTGAGCATATGGACTGGCAAGCGGCGCGGTACAAGCAGCACGGCATCAATGCGCTGGTCATAAGCAGCAAAACGAGGCCGGCGCATCACGAAAGTTTGTGCGGCGCGCGCGATGCGCGTGCGTTGCTGGACGGTGATCGCCTCGCGCGCGGCCGTCTCGTCTCGGCGCTGCTTCACCTCACAGAACACCAGTGTTTTGCCCCGCTGGGCAATAATGTCAATCTCGCCCAGCGGTGTTCTAAAACGCTGCTCTAAGATGCGGTAGCCTTTGAGGCGAAGCAGCCATGCCGCAATGCGTTCAGCACGCCGCCCTGCATGTTCTCGGCGCCGACGCTCCTCCCTAGTCATCCGCGCCGGCCTGTTTCATCGCCAAAGCGGCTTGGTAGACCTGCCGTTTGGGCGAGCCCGTGTCTTGCGCAATGGCGGCAGCGGCTTGTTTGACGCTCATCCCTTCGGCGAAGGCTGCTTTTAATGCGCCTGTGATATCGCCCGCCGCAACATCAGCCGGTGCAGGGCCAATGACAATAACAAACTCACCTTTTGCAGGCCTGTTACGCCAGCGCATAGCCAAATCAGTCAGGCTCCCCCGATCAATCTCCTCATAGGTTTTTGTCATTTCCCGGCACACAGCTGCCGGTCGCTCTGGCATTGCTGCAGCCAAGTCTAGCAGGCTTGCCTGAATACGGTGCACGCTTTCAAATACGATTTGCGTATGCTTAACGCGCGCCAGGTCATCACAGACCGCCTGCCGGGCTATTTGCTTATTTGGTAGATAACCGTAAAAGCTAAAGCGATCTGTCGGCAGGCCGGACAGACTAAGCGCTAAAATCGGCGCACTGGCGCCTGGCAGAGCCGTCAGGGATTTACCAGCAGCGATGGCATCGCGGGCCAGCTTGAAACCCGGGTCATTAATCAACGGGCTACCCGCATCACTGATCAAAACAAGCGCTTGGCTATCAAGACGCGCAATGATTGCCTCTCGCGCCGCCGC
>JBCCLR010000308.1:0-3111 GCA_039026755.1 Pseudomonadota bacterium
GGCTGATCTATGCGACGGTTTTTATCAACCACCAAGCGTGACACTTTGGACAGCACGGCCTCACAATCAAGCGCAGCGCTGAGCGCGTTTGTCAGCGCCGCTGTGCCGATATCCCAAGCGATATGCCGCGTTAAAATATCGCGTGCAAGTCCAAGGTTTTTGAGCGTGTCCGGAACATCATTTGATGCGTGGTCAGCAACCAAAATGAAGCGCCCACGGCCTGCCCGCAAATGGTCATAAACATTCCCAAGACCTGCCATGCTCACCCTCTAGCTTTGTGTTGGTAAGAGCACACTGCTGCGGCAACACGCAAGAATGTCGTTTTTTACCAATTCAGTCCCGCATGTATTGCGTAGCCAAAAACATACGCAGCGCTGTTGCAAAGTGAGGTAAACGGGAAAGAGAGGGCTCTGATGTATAAGGTTTTATTTATCGTATGTGCTTTGACCACCGCCGCCGCATTTATGCTGCCGTCGCTGTAGACTTGAGACGGCAGCGAGACCAACGGGTTAACCAGCCGCTTCGGCCATAGCAGCCGCAATAGAGGCCTGCATCTCCGCTGATGTTGGGTTCCGCCGCAGCGTTAAACCGCCATTTGTCTGGACTTTTTGACCTGTTAGAAAGCTCTCATCACTTGCCAGATAAACCGCCGCATGGGCGATATCGTCCGCCGTGCCGATCCGGCCAAGCGGATATTCCTTTTCAAAAGCTGCTTCAACGCCAGGTGTCGCGACAGCCGCAGCGGCCATGGGTGTAGCCGTTAGACCTGGCACCACTGAATTGATCTTAATGCCGTGCTGGCCAAATTCGTTGGCAAAACAGCGCACCAGCGAATCGCCCGCATCCTTTGTCGCAATATAGGCCGCATGACTATCAATCACGCATTCCGTGGTGGCCGATGAGGTTTGGATAATTGATCCGCCCTCGCCGTGCTCCATCATATGCGCGCACAGCGCTTGCAGAAAATAATAAACGCCTTTGAACTGCAAATCGCTGATCATGTTCAGCTGCTCTTCAGTGGTCTCCAGCAGCGGCGCGAGCAGGCCATTGCCGGTGCAGTTCATACCCACATGAATAGGCCCATTGGCCGCTGCAGCGCTGCTGACCATGGCATCCATTGAACTTTTATCGGTGATATCGGCAACCACGGCGGCGCCGCCAATGTCCGCTGCAAATGCATCGAGCACGTCTTGATGGCGGCCAACAACGGTCACTTTGGCGCCCTCATTTGCAAAAAAGCGGGCAACGACTTGGCCCATATTGTCTTTTGTCGCTGCGCCAAGCACTAGCGCGTGTTTCCCTTTGAGCCGCATCGCTATCTCCTAAAAAAGCTGGTATCCAAGCGTAAAGACCATTCAACCGCGCAAAACCCAACTGCTCAAAGCTTCAGGTTTGAGCTTCAGCTTTGGGCTTTAGGGGCGCTAGCCTAGGCGCGCAAGCGCATCTTGCAGCTTTGCCGCCTCGGCCTGCTGCGCCGCCAGTTTATCGCGGTTTTCTTTGACGACCGCTTCCGGGGCCTTGGCGAGAAACTTCTCATTGCTGAGCCGGCCTTTAATGGAGGCTGCTTCTTTCTCCAACTTCTCGATGGTCTTGCTCAGACGCGCGCGCTCTGCGCCCAAATCAATCACGCCAGCCAGCGGCAAAGCTAGAGTTGTCTCTCCCAAAACCACCTGCACCGCTGCACCCTCAGGCGGCGCGTCCGCATGTTCGGTCGCCTCCAGCCGGGCCATGCGTTTAAGGGTGGCCGCTTGGCTGGCAAAGCGCTGCTTGGTCTCATCAGATGCACCAAGCAAAACACCAGACATCATGGCCGATGCCGGGACATTGCTCTCCGCGCGTGCTGTGCGGATGGCCGAGATGGTTTTAATCAGCCAGTTCACATCGTCCTGGGCAGCACGATCAACGCTGAGCGCAGCGGCATCAGGCCATGCCGATAAAATAAGGTCAGCAGCCCTGTCTTCACCCATCGCATGCCACAATTCTTCGGAAAGAAACGGCATAAACGGATGCAATAGAACGAAAATTTGGTCGAGCACCCAGCCGGCAACAACGCGCGTCTCAGCCCGCTCGTCCTCCGACCCGTCTTGAAAAATCGGCTTGGTGAGCTCCACATACCAATCGCAAAAGGTATTCCAAGTGAACTGGTAGATGGCATTGGCTGCATCTGAAAAGCGGAACTGATCCAGCCCTTTGGTCACTGCACCAATCGCCGCGGCCGTCTCGCCTAAAATCCAAGCATTCACCGCAAGCGTTGCCTTTGGCGGCGCACTCCTTTGCGCGCCAGAAATACCGTTCATCTGGCAAAACCGGCTGGCGTTCCACAGCTTGGTGCCAAAGTTGCGGTAGCCTTCAACCCGCTTTTCACTCAGCTTGATATCGCGCCCCTGAGTTTCCATCGCCGCCAGCGTAAAGCGCAGCGCATCGGCGCCGTATTTTTCAATTAGCGTGAGCGGGTCGACCACATTGCCTTTGGATTTTGACATCTTCTGGCCATGCTCATCACGCACCAGCGCATGGATATAGACCGTGCCAAAGGGCACATCGTCCATGAAGTGGATGCCCTGCATCATCATCCGGGCAACCCAGAAGAAGATGATGTCAAACCCCGTGACGAGCACACTGCCCGGATAGTACTTTTCAAGGCCGAGAGCATCGCCCTCCTCAGGCCAGCCCATGGTGGCAAACGGCCATAGGGCGGAGGAGAACCAGGTATCGAGGACGTCTGGATCGCGCTTAAGAAAGATGCGGTTTGAATTTTCTAGGTCTTCAAAAGCATCCGCAACGCTCAGCACCTCCTCAGAAATAAGAATCTCTGCTTTCCCCGCCTGCCCCTGAAACTTTGAATGCGTATAATAGTCATTAGCAAGCGATTTAGCGGCGTTTTCATTTTCAGCTACGAATATCTTGTAGCCAAACGGTTGATGTTCGCCATCATTATACACTGGCCCATACCACGCCGGAATTTGATGCCCCCACCAGAGCTGGCGGGACACGCACCAAGGCTGGATGTTTTCCATCCAGTTGAAATAGGTCTTCTCCCAAGTGGCGGGCACAAATTTGGTTTTGCCGGATTTGACAGCCTCAATCGCTGGCTCAGCCAGCGTTTGAGCA
>JBCCLR010000309.1:0-3099 GCA_039026755.1 Pseudomonadota bacterium
CCGCACTTTGGGCCAAAGGGCACCTTTAAGAGCTGTAATTAAGCGGCTTGAGCGCCTTTTGGTTCTCAAGACAGCCCTGGCGCCAGTACTGCTTCAGTACGTGCCGTGCGGCGTAAACACGCACCAAGGAATAAAGTCAAAAACGCGGACGTTAACCTTTCGTTGACTGCGCACCTTAAAATTGCCTTAAGCAGGCTGTGAAAAGGTTGCAGCAACTATGCTAAGGTGCCTGGGCGCGTTATGGATACCAAATCTGCATATCTTGGGATGATCGCATCATCCACGTTGCTAGTGCTGTCGGCATGTGGCGGCAATTCGGGCAGCGGCGTCGTTGCTGCGCCCGCTCCAAACCTCACCATAACGCCCGCAACAGAGCCTGAAACCCCGGCCCCCCTGCCAAATTTTAATACCGCTGAATACCGCCGCAGCAACGGCCTCGATAACATCAACGCGCTTGGCGCTTATAATCAAGGCGGGACCGGCGAAGGTGTCATTCTCGCCATCATCGATAGCGGCATTGATGTGAATAATGCGGAGTTTAGCGGCCGCATTCACCCCAACAGTACCAACACCGCAGGCACCGCAAGCGATATTCAAGACCCGGACGGACACGGCACGTTTGTAGCCTCCGTTGCAGCGGGCGACAACAACGGCATCGGAACGCACGGCGTTGCCTTTGATGCTGATATTTTGGCGTTAAGGACGGACCGTGAAGGCAGCTGCGATAGTGATGATGGCTGCAGCCATTTCGATTCTGATATCGCGCAAGCTGTCGATGTCGCGCGCGACACGGGCGCGAAGGTTATTAATATGTCGCTTGGCGGCGGCGGCGCAAGTTTCGCGCTGCGCAACGCCATAGACAGGGCAAGCGAGGATGACATCATAACCGTCATCTCTGCCGGCAATGATGGGGACGCAAACCCAGATTCCTTTGCGCTCGTCGCGCAAACCCAAAGTGCCAACGGCCGCGTCCTTATCGCCGGATATGTGGACGACGATAATGTGATCTCCGATAACTCGAACCGGGCGGGCAGTGCAGCAGACGTTTTCGTGGTCGCGCCAGGCGAAGGCATCAGAGCAACCGGCCTCGATGGCGATGAATTCTTGGTCAGCGGGTCAAGCTTTTCTGCGCCGCACGTCACCGGCGCGATCGCCGTCCTTTATGATTTGTTTCCCAACCTTACCGCAGACCAGATGATTGAGCTCATCACCTCAACAGCCACTGATTTAGGCGCGCCAGGCATTGATGAGATTTATGGGCATGGCCTCATTAACCTTGAGGAAGCAGTGCAGCCACAAGGAACAATGCAAACGGCGGCCCCCACCGCGGCGGGCAGCGTAAGCATGACGATGCTCGATACGAACGTTCAAACCTCCTCAGCTTTCGGTGATGCGATACCTGCTGGTCTAAACGGCGCGCGTACGGTTGCGCTTGACCGCTTTCAGCGACCCTATGAGGTGGATCTTGCCCCCTTTGCTAGCGTTCAGCAACGCCAACTCGGGCTGGGCGCCTTACTCGATACACGCGCTGAAATTGCCCATTCGCAAATCGGAAACGCTGATGGCATGTTATTCGCGCAAGTCTCCATGCAGCACAGTCAACCGCTCGCACCGCATTTGCTCGAGCAATTTTCGGGTGCATTTGCTGACCTTGCGGACCAGCGCCGCGTCACTGGCCGCATGACAATTTTGCTTGGCGATATCGCCCTTAAATCCGCCTTTAACGCCGCGCCAGACCAGCCGCTTGAGCCACTGCGCCAAGCGCGCTTAACATCGCTGCGGGATACCGATAGTGTTAGCTACGGCATCGGGCGCGCGCCGTCAGGCAGTGCTTTCTCGGTCGTTTATCAGTTGAGTGATGCTGTCGATATCGGCCTCGACACAAACTATGCGGCGCAGCGCGACACGCGTTTACAAGCGAGCAACGATGTGCTCACCAGCGCACAATCAGCACTAAGCCTCACTTACCACACGGTCCAAGGGACCAGCGTATCAATGGCGCTCGGTGCTGTCGTAGAAGATGGTCAAGTGTTTGGCGCACAAGCCGACAACGGCGCTCTCAGCCTTGCACAGGGGACGCGCACGCTCTACGCGCAAAGCGCAGTGCGACATTGGCTGACGGATGACACCTATGTGCGTGCCGTTGGCGCCTATGGCAGCGCGCAGCTTGAGGCGCCAGACACAGCGAGTTTGATCGGCGCTTCGGGCCCAGTTGGAATAAGCAGTTGGAGCATTGATTTGCGCTCAAACCAGCCCTTCACGGCGAATGATGCCGTGCTGCTGAGCGTAAGCCAGCCGCAGCGGGTGGAAACCGGTAGCGCGGCACTGAACATTCCGGGCCAATCGACAACTTGGTTTTCACTGAACCCCACCGGGCGGCAAATTGATACAGAAGTGGCCTATCAAATACCGCTGGCCGGCCTTGGCGCCCTCTCCGCAAATGCACTCATGCGGCGTGATTTAGGCCATATCGCAGGCAACCACGATATGGCCGGATTTATCCAGCTCAGCTCTCAGTTCTAGCGCGCTTTTTTCATAGTCATCTCGGCTAGGCCATGGCACTGTTGCGCCATGCACCCAGAGCCCGTACAGCCGCTTCCACGTTGGTATTTCATTTTCGCCAGCATCAATGGGTTTATGGCGGTTGGCTTGGCGGCATTGGGGGCGCATGCAGCCGCGCCAGATGGCCGTCCTATCATCGATTCTGCGGTACTCTTTCAACTCACGCACGCGGTTTGCTTGGTGGCCTTGTTTTTTCTATATCCGAGCGCACCTAGACATCTATGGCCAACACTACGGCTGGGCGCGACCGGCTTTGCAGGCGGCCTGCTGTTGTTTTGTCTGCCTTTGTATTGGCTCGGCTTTAACGGGCCAGGCAGCCTTGGCCCGCTAGCAAAAATACCGCCTGTGGGTGCGACTGGATTTTTAATAGGGTGGGCTGCCCTGAGCTGGGCCGGGCTGCGCTATGCAACCCAGCCGGGGCAAAGACGGCTTTAGGTCCCTAGAGCGTTTTTAGGTTTATTTTTAAAGCACGGCGAAGGTCCATGGTGGACTGGGTAGGCGCGGGGTGGAGCGCGATGCGGGGGCTCGCGCAAAGCC
>JBCCLR010000310.1:0-3027 GCA_039026755.1 Pseudomonadota bacterium
TCTTGGCTCAAAAATGCATCAGTGGACTGCGCCAGAACATCAATAATGGCATTACCAATGCCAACAACGTCATATTGGGTGGACATAAAAGGGTGTGATCTTAGTTGCTGCAGAAACGAGTTGATGGTGTAGGTCTAAAGCCTAGGTCTGGCAAGCTTGACGCTCGCGCACGCTTCACCATATCGTTTTAAGATCATGCTCAAACACTTTCTCCGTGCCGCACGGCAACTCGATGACCACGCTTTTCGCAGCGTTTTATTGCGCGGGGTCTCCAGCGCGCTCATCGCACTCATTTTTGCTGCTTTTGCCGCCCGCTGGGGCATGTCCGCCATCGACATACCCTTTATTGATGCGCCGGCCTGGCTGCTCGATATTGGCGCGCTGTCGGTTTTTACCGCTGCGTCTTGGTTTTTGTTTCCGGCCATCGCAACGGCGGTGATGGGGCTATTTTTAGACGACATCATTGATGCGGTGGAGGCAAAACACTACCCGTCACTGCCGGCTAAAAAACGTTTAGGGTTCGCCGAGGCGGCCTGGATGTCTGTAAAACTCGCGCTGGTGATTTTGGCTGTAAACCTGCTCGCCCTGCCGTTTTACATTATTTTGCTGTTTACGGCTATTGGGCCTTTGGTGCTGTTTGTCGGGATCAACAGCTATTTGCTTGGCCGCGAATATTTTGAGATGGTTGCTGCGCGGCATATTGCACCTAAAGATGTGTCGAGGTTTCGGCGGCAAAACCGCGTCGACGTTTTTTTGCTTGGCCTTGGCATCACGGGCCTCTTCATGATCCCTGTGATAAATCTTATCGCCCCGCTTGTCGGCGTCGGCGCAGCAGTGCATAGCTTCCACCATACGATGGGAGATGCAATCGCGTGGCGTGCAAGGGATGGAGACCATGGCAGCACCTTAGGCGGCCTCAAAGGGCGGTCTTCTGCGCCTTAGGTGCATTTGCTGGGCTCATAACGGCCTGCACCACAGCGCCATCGGTGCCGCCCGTCGTAGCACCGATGCCGCCAAAGCCTAAGCCAGCGCCGCCGCAGACACCGCAGAAAATCCAACTTGCAGACTTAGCGCGCTACAGCCCGGCGGATGTGGAAGATATTTTTGGCGTGCCCAGCCTAAAGCGCAGCGAAGGGGACGCACTGGTACTGCAATTCACCAGCACGACCTGTATCACGGATATGATTTTTAATGGCAAGGCCAGCCTTATCCACGTTGAGGCACGCGCTAAATCGGGCACACCGATTGAAATTCAGCCATGCCTAGACAGCTTTAGCCAGAAGCTGCCGGCTGATGAGCCGGCAGCCTGAAACGCCCTCCACGCGGTCCCCGCAATAACACCAGTTGCAAGACCACTGCCCGGTGCGGCCTCATTAAAAAAAACGAATGCTTTTGGGGCGCAAATGCGGACAGAAAAACCACGTTTAGTAATCTATGGTACTGGTCGGCACGGCCAAGAAACCGCGTTGTTAGCAGCCGAGTTGGGCTGGCGCATCGCGGCGGCGTGCAACCGGGCCGGTCCTAAAATTGGTCAAGACCTAGGCTTGCTTGCAGGCCGAGAAAAACCACTTGGCGTGCCCATCGCGGACTGCGATGCGCTCGACTTCAGCACGATACAAGCTGACCTGGCGATTGTCGCAATGACGGATCGCCTCGAGCACAATATGCTGGCTTATGAACGCTTGCTCAGTGCTGGCATAAACGTGATCTGCCATGGCTCGGAATCATATTTTCCGCAAGGTACCAATCCCGATGCTGCAGCGCGCATAGATGCCTTAGCAAAGGCAGGCGGCGTGACCTTTACGGGCACCGGCGTTTGGGACCATTCGCGGATTTGGGCGGGTATCCTCGCTGCTGGCCCGTGCAAGTCTATTACCAGGCTCGTGCACAAAAGCCGGACGCTTATTCATATCCACCCTTATATCGATTTGGTTGGTATCGGCCTCAGCCAAAGTGACTTTAAAGCGCAAATCACCGATAAGCCGGGACCGTTAGGCGGGCTCTATCGCACCATTCCAAACATCGTCATGCATGCGCTTGGGTTTACCATCACACAGGTGACGGAGCGGCGCGAACCAGTGCTGTATGACCGGCCGATCTACTGCCTGGGTTTAGACCGGGACATCCCTCCTGGCGAGTGTGCAGGCACGCGCATCATTGCAGAGATTGAGAGCAAGGAAGGCGTGAGCGCCCGCGCTGAGATTGAATTGCGGCTGTTTGAAGAGGGAGAAGTTGACAATATGCAGTGGCACATCGAAGGCGACCCTCACTCTGACGTGTTGATGACACGGCATGATTCGCTGCGTACGTCCTCCATGTGCATGATCGGGCGCGTGCATGATGTTATTGCCGCGCCGCCGGGGATCCAGCTCATCACCCAGCTTGGACCCTTAAAGGCGTTTGCGGGGGGCACCGCGCTATGAGTGCCGGGCATGCCATGCCGATGTCGGCTGAAGAGATGCTGAGCGAAGCGCGCCGCATCACCGGCATTGAGATCCGTGATGAGGCGGCGCTTGAGCCACTGCGTGTGCTGCTGCGCAGCTATAATGAAGATGCGGGTTTTACCGTCCATGGGGCAAAAGCAAAGCATGACTATATCATGCGGTTTCTCACAAATCGGCTGCGCATGCAGCGTGATTTTGCGGCACATCCTGAAATTCACGATATTCCGCTTAAAACCCCACTTATTATCAACGCGATGGGCCGGACGGGTTCAACCAAGCTGCAAAAGGTGTTGGCGGCAACGGGTGCGTTTAACTATTTGCCCATGTGGATGGCGCTCAACCCCGCCAGCTATACCGGCGTGCCGCACGAAGACCCTGCGCCGCGCATTGCCGACACGCAGCGCTTTATCGATTGGTTTATTGCCGCCAGCCCAATGGCGCATGCAGGCCATGCGATGATTGCGCAAGCGCCAGACGAAGACAGCTATGTGATGATGCACAGCATGGTCTCGCAAACGCTGTCGGGCTATGCCGCTGCGCTGAGCTATCTAGACTGGTATGTCGGGCAGGATTTATCGCTGCA
>JBCCLR010000311.1:0-2991 GCA_039026755.1 Pseudomonadota bacterium
CGCAAATGCCGTGCGGATCTCCACCACAGGCTGTGCAATGTCGGCAACGATTGGAACTTGTGCCTGCGCCGTAGAGGTATAGCCTAAAACTAGGCATGCTGCAGTGGCAGCGACAGCAAATAGCCCGCTGGCGCTGCTCATGCCGCTTCAACGATAAACAGAGTATCGGGCGGACGCACCATATCTATGCCCAATTTGACAGCCACCCCCAAAACCACCAAGGCAAGCAAAATGCGAAGCTGCTCTGCCTTAAGTTTTTGGCCCACATGCACGCCAAAGCGCGTGCCAAAGACCGCGCCCACGAGCAGCAGAAGGGCTAGAATGACATCGACACTCTGGGTGGTGACAGCGTGCAACACGGTGGCCGCGGCGGTGACGAAAATGATCTGCATCAAGGAGGTGCCAATCACCACTTGGGTCGGCATTCCAAGCAGGTAGATCAGGGCAGGCACCAGGATAAAGCCGCCGCCAACTCCCATAACCGTGACCAGCATGCCAATGGCCACGCCTAGGCCAATGGGCACCACCGCGCTAATCACCAGCTTAGAGGTTGGAAAGTACACTTGCAGCGGCAACCGGCGGCTCAGACGTTGACGTGGTGGCTTAGCCTTTCGGCGTCGTTTCTTGCCAGCTCGGCTGGTTAACGCACGGCTACTCTCAATGAGCATCAGCGTTCCCACACCCCCTAAGAAAACCACGTAGCTTAAACTAATCGCAAGATCGAGTTGGCCGAGCCCTTGCAGCCATTTAAAAATGTAGGTGCCAAGCGCTGCGCCGGCGATGCCGCCAACAATCAGAAAACCGCCCATGCGCGTATCAAGACCGCCATGGCGCGCATGGCCCAGAGCGCCGGCGATTGAAGAGCCAGCAATTTGGTTGGCTTGGCTGGCAACAGCCACCGCTGGTGGAATCCCATAGAATATGAGGAGCGGTGTCAGCAAAAACCCGCCGCCAACGCCAAACATTCCAGACAAGATACCCACCAAGCCGCCCAGGCCAATAATCGTGAAAATATTGACCGACACTTCAGCGATGGGAAGATAAAGCTGCATCTGTTATGGGCTGCTCGTTATGCTGCGACACAACATTTAGCATGGGTGTGCGAGGCGTTACCACTATATCGTCCACAAAAATTTTCGTTTGGCGCGCGTAAGAGTGCTGCGCTAAACCTGCGGTATGAAGATGAAAGAGCTTGAGCGCCGCACGGGTGTTAGCCGCGAGGCCATCCGCTATTATATCCGTGAAGGCTTGTTGCCTGAACCCGAGCGCCCCAAAAAGAACGTCGCACGGTACAAAGAAGCGCACGTGGCTGGCATTCAAACCATTAAGCAGCTGCAAGCCGAGCGCGATCTGCCGCTTGAAGTGATCAAGCCCATCCTTGCTGCCCAGTCCCGGCTTGACAGCGTCAAACCTGCAGCGTTGTCTGAAATCATTACACAGCTGTCAGACCATCTGGGCATGGATAGCGGCAGTGAACGTGTGCCGCTGGAAATGGCCGCAGAGCAAACGGGGCTCGCTCTAGAGACCTTAACAGCCTTGGCGGACGTTGGCATTATCGATTGTGCTGCCGATGAAGGCGGCGTAGCTGGTATTACGCGGTCAGACCTAATGCTTGCATCGCTGTGGGCAGATGTCGACGCAACCAGCTCAAAGGCGCTTGGCGAACTTGGCATTGATGCGGCGCAGCGCTATTTTGATTTGGCCAATTGGCTGGCTGATCAAGAGACCAGTTCCGTATACAAGCAGCTGGTGAAAAGTAAAAACGAGCCAGATATAGCAGGCAAGTTGCAAACCCGCGTGTCTGCGATTAATGCGTTCATGGTCGCTTTGCATTCCGCAGCGTTGATTAAACGGCTGCGCGGTCTGCAACCAGTACCGCGCAAAAAACAAGCGCTTAAAAAGCGCTAGACCACCTACTTTGTGCCGTTTTGGGACGCTGAAACGCAGCAGATGCCATCCTTTGATTCGCTTGGTGTTGCGCCCGGTCCATACCTGCAGCAGACCTTGTTTTGCGTTTCTGCAAAGTGCTCGGCTGGAGTGCAGCATTGTATTTTCCGCCATCCCATTTTTGCGCCGATTATATGGCGCAGCGAAATGAAACGAGACCGATGCGGAACGCATCTTCAAAACGCCACCAATTTGTCACGCCGCTGACGATTGTTGCCATAATGGCGTACCCCTGGGTCTGTTAACCTCATAAATCTTGAAGCTGAACACATCTGCTGCGGGGGCAAAAGATGAGCCGCGACTTAGAGGCCTATGACAGAGTTTTTATCGTCCGCCTGAAAGATGGTGCATGGGTGGTAACAGACGGTGCGACCTCTATTGCAACGCTCGCCAGTCAACGGCGGGCAATTCGCTGCGCAGCCTTGGCCGCAATGACGGCGCAGGCAAAGGGATATGTCGCAACCTTTAGGCTCGAAAGCAGCCAATAGAAAAATGCAAACGGCGCGTGCCTAAGCGACTTTTGTTTCAGGCTTTGCGCCGCCCATCCCTGCTGATTGCAGCAGGTCCATAAACGACTTCAGCTGTAACACTTGCTCTTGCTGGGTCGTGGCGGACTTCATCAGTTCATCCAGCAGGTTCGAGCCGCGCATCAAATCACGCGCTAGGTTGCGCACGCTTGACGCACTTTCACCTTCGACAAATGTGGCCTTGGCAAGCAGATTTAAAAACTTCATTGCTTTTTGCCACTGCTCGAGGTCACTCCCCATGATTTTTTTGATCAAATTAGTCGAGCGCATGAGCGATAAGCACATACCGTCCAGGGCTTTGTTAAATTCTTTATCGGCGCTTTCTTCAAAATTTCCCTGCTTGACCAAAACTTGCAGTTGCCGAAAGGTGGCCATGGCTTCGAGTGGATTATCGACCCCCTTCAAGATCAAAACCTGTTGATCACTGGGCACGATGATGGGTTCAATTTGATCAGCAAGCTGCTTTAAAGCGCGCTTGCCAAAGATCTTTGGCGCCAGCTTCAACAGGCGCCGAGAG
>JBCCLR010000312.1:0-2924 GCA_039026755.1 Pseudomonadota bacterium
AAGCATGCAGCATCAGATATGCCGTTGCCATGTTGATCGGCACCAGGGCCAGCTGCTCTGCTGCAGCATTTTCCGGTGCGCGCAGCAGGGTTGATGCTCGCACAGAATGGCGCTCGCGCCACGCACCATAGCCGATCGGCAAAAAGACCCGGTCCCCGGCCGCCCAGTTAGTCACATCAGCGCCCAGCGCACTGATGCGCCCAACACCTTCAAACCCGCCAACGCCCGGCTGCGCTGCAAAAAACGGCAAGGCTTTGCGCATGGCGAGCAAATCGGCAATGTGAATGGGCGCGGCTTCGAGTGTGATCAGCACATCGCCAGCGCCAAGCTCAGGCTCAGGTAAATCCTCCACATGAACCACATCCCAAGGCTCGCCATAGGTCTCATAGGCAACGGCTCGCATTTGACTCTCCTGCACTCAAGCACCGTGAAGATA
The DNA here is from genome assembly GCA_039026755.1 of Pseudomonadota bacterium. Lineage (GTDB taxonomy): Bacteria > Pseudomonadota > Alphaproteobacteria > Sphingomonadales > CAKZYD01 > CAKZYD01. Next base: position 437 of record JBCCLR010000312.1, read on the forward strand.
GAAATAGCCCGCGCCTTGGCGAAGTGAAATTCTAACATCAAATGTAAAGCAGGCTTTACATTTTAGAAGATGTCCTTTATGTAAAGTAGACTTTACATTTTTGAACAGGAGTACATGGGTGATGCGTCGCTATTACATGGAGTTCGGTGGGGCTTTAGCGCTTTATGTGGCCGTGTTGATGGCCGTTGTTGCGGGTCGTCCGGCGGATGGCTATCAGGGCGCCGCGCGCAGTGTTGAGCTGCTTCCGTTCCTGCCGCTGCTGCTCGGATTTTGGGCGATTTTGCGCCAGTACGCCCGTTTTGATGAGTTCTACAAAAATGTGCACGCGCAGGCTTTTGCACTCGGAGCAATGCTATGGGGCCTGAGTGTCATGGCGTGGGGGTTTGCCGAAAATGCAGGCTTGATGCCGCTGCCGACACTTTGGGTAGCGCCGGGCCTGATTGCCTTTTGGGGCCTAAGCATGCCCATTGTGCTGCGGCGCTATAAGTGAAGAACACGTTAAAAGCGCTGCGCAAAGCCGCTGGCTTATCCCAACAAGACTTGGCGGATCAGCTTGGCGTGTCCCGCCAGTCCATCATCTCCATAGAGCGCGAACGCTATGACCCGAGTTTAGAGCTGGCGCTGAAAATCAGCCTGGTGCTTGACGAGCCCGTGGCGGAGATTTTTTTGCTGGAGGAGGGGTGAGGCGGCGCTATGGCTCAATTGGGGATGAATGCCGGTCGTTTGTGTATGGGCAATTTAGTCTTGGTCTTAAAACAAAAGTGAAGACACCCCTGCACGCAGCGCATAATACTCATTAAAAACGCAGGCAAAGCGAAGTTAGAGGCCGTGGTCATCCATTCACTGGTGGAAGAATTCGAAGAGCGTGGAAGGGTTTGGCTTAGAAACGCGGTTTCAAATGAAGATTTGACGCTGTTTGATCGTGCCGCCGAGGTTTCTGAGAAACCTGGGCAGAGATTAAACCCGTCCGTAGACCTTTGCGCCGCGTTATCCGACGAGAGTTCATTGCTTAGTTCCGTCCGTTGTCTTGCTCCGGCGGCAAGTCCTGTGCGCACTGTCGCCTTTAACAAATCGGCACGTGCCAACTGGGGCGTTGCTTGGCATCAAGACCGGATCATTGCTGTTGCAAATAAAAGAAGCGTTAGTGGATACGTAAATTGGACGAATAAGCACGGCACTTGGCATTGCGAACCACCAAAATCAGTCTTGGATGAGATGCTTTTTGTACGGGTTCATTTGGATGATTCTGATTATTCAAATGGTGCGATGCAAATTGCAGTTGGAAGCCATGCTGCCGGGCTTGTCTCTTCAGAAAAAGCGCATGCGTTAGCAAAACACTATCCAATTGAAATATGTGAAGCCAGACGCGGTGATGTTTTAGTGCTAAAAATGCTTACCTTGCATTCCTCTAGGTCAGCAAAAATCCAATCAGGGCGCAGAGCCTTACGCGTAGATTTTTCGTCACAGAACCTTCCCCCTCCGTTGGCTTGGGACTGGCGTTCCATCAAAGCTTAAGAGTTTTCGTGCGGGCGCTACTTGGAGGCCTGTCCTAAAAAGGGTAACGCGCATGCAGTCGTCATTGGTCAGGACGGCCGATTTGAGCGATGCCAAATACGCGTAAACTGAAAAACTCAACACATAGAAAAACCGTTGGATCTAACGCCCATTAAAGCGCCTAAATGATCGCATTGCTTGGCGATTGGGGTACACAACCCTCCGGACACCACCAAGCCGATAGCGCTATGCGCACTGCGTTGATGACTTTCCCTATTCCCCCTCTACGCGCCGCGCGACAATGAAAATCACTGGGCTTTTCGGGGGCCGCCAGTCCTCCAGAATTTCAAATCCAGCATCCTCTACGGCAGCGCGAAATGTTTTGGCGGTGAAGATTTTTAAGGTTGGGAACAGGCCAAGTCGTTTTGCCAGTGGCGCGATGAGCGCAAGCCAGGCAAAGCGGCCGCCCAAGCAGACTGTGGACGAAATAAACACCCCGTCTGGCGACAGCAAGGTGTGAACTTTGCTTATCGCTCCACGCCAGTCTTTAAGCAGATGCAGATGGCTCATGGCCAGAACAGCATCATAGCTGCCAGCTGGCGCAGAAAAGTCTGCTGTGTCAGCCTGCTGCCAGTTGATGTCTACACCGGCGGCTTTTGCTTGCTCACGCCCAATGGACAGCATCTCTTCGGAGATATCGACGGCATGCACGCTGTTTACATAAGGGGCGTGTTTAATCGCCGTCCCGCCGGTGCCGCAGCCGAGCTCAAGCAGCCGAGTCTGCGCGGTGAGGTAACGCCGCGTTGTCGCAAGCTTGCGCTGATAGGCGGCCACATCCTTGATGGGAGACTTGAAATACTTAGGTGCCGTCTTGTCCCAAAATTTTGCGTCATGTGTCATAGTAGCGGTCATCATGCTGTCCCTTTCTATTGATTTGCAATGCTATTGATGGGCGAGCGGCTTGCTCGCGCAGGCTGTGAGCGTGAGGCGCCGA
>JBCCLR010000313.1:0-2923 GCA_039026755.1 Pseudomonadota bacterium
CCCCCAACACTTCAGGCAGGGCCATGCAGAACCGATCCACATCTTCAAGTTTGCCCATGGAAACACGGCTCCAGTCCACATAGTCCATGGTCTTGCCACGAATATAAATATCGCGTTCTTTCAGGGCATCGCGTACGTCATCGGCCGGTTTGCCGGACTTGAAGTAGATAAAGTTGGTCTGCGCGGGCAATGCTTCCACACCCAAGGCGTTTAAACTTGCTTCAATTTGCTGGCGTCCTTCGCGGATCTTGCTTAGCGAATAGTCAATAAACGCCGCATCATTATAACAGCCAATAGCCGCCGCAATGCCCACACCAGACATCCAGGCCATAGCGGTGAATTGAATGTTTTTAGCCACATCTGGCTGCGCGATGACATAGCCAACACGCAACCCCGCCATGCCATAGAGCTTTGAAAATGTACGGGTCACAATCACGTTGTGGCCATCTTTAACGAGGCCGATACAAGTGTTTGCATCAGGGTCATCGACCAGCTCCATATAGGCTTCATCGACCACCACGGTGGTTTTCTGCGCCATGCGCTTCACCGCCGCTTGAAACGGCACCGCGGGCTCCAGCAAACCGGTGGGATTGTTTGGATTACATAGCTGTACAAAGCCGGTCTCCCCCGTTACCGCCGCTTCCATGGCCGGCAAATCGAGCGCAAAGTCCGCCTGTAAGGGCACGCGGTTGATCTCCGCTAAGCCAAGCCGGGTCGCATAAAATGTCGGAAAATCAAAAAACAGCCGAGGCGCAACCATAGGCCCGCGCCGCCCATAGGCCACCGCAATTGCACTCAGCGCTTCGCCGGAGCCTGTTGTGACCGCAATATGGTCTGGCGTAACGCCATGGCGTTCAGCAATCATGGCCTTGAGTTTAGCGCTCGCGCCCGTCGCGTAATAAGCGCCTTTGCGGCCCGCATATTCCACCATGCGCAGCGCCGACGGCGATGGGCCGTATGGGTTTTCATTGCTCGACAGCCGCGCCATGCCCGGAGCAGGCCCAAGCAAGGTCATTTCCTCTGGAGGAAACGCCCCTGCAGCCTCCGCATTTAGTGACGCAGTCCGCGCGGAACAGCTTGATAACGCAGCAGCGCCAGCTGCGCCGATGAGAAGATGTCTGCGAGTTGCGTTTGGCATTGCGGAGTTCCTTAGCATCTATCGGTAATTCGCTAGCAAAACACTGAAGATGCCCGCTTGGCAAGCCAAGCGTTAGAATAAATAACACTTCGAGCAAGCGGCCAGTTAACTTTCTAAATAGAGCATGCGGACGTCAAGCTGAGGCGATCTCGATAACGCACTTTGATCCGGACACAATGGAATATCAAGGCGCCGGATAAATCACCGCGCCGACTGGGTTTCGCATTGCACAAAAGTCAGCTTGCTTTTCTATCGCGATTGCCGGATTTTTAAGGTCATGACGGAACTGTTGCATGCGAGTGCTGTGGCGATTGGGGCGCAAGCTGTTTTGCTGACTGGCCCATCGGGCGCCGGCAAGTCTGACTTGGCATTGCGGCTGATTGATCGCGGCGCGACGTTGATTGGCGATGACGCCGTGCACCTCAATGATGGCTATGTGTCAGGCCCGGCGCACCTGCGCGGCCAGCTCGAAGTGCGCGGCCTTGGCATCATTACTGTGCCAAGTGCGCCTGAACGAGTGGAATTGAGCCTGCATATTGAGCTGGTGCCGCGCGACGGCGTTGCGCGCATGCCTGAACTGAGGATCGGCCCATTTGGCGTCAGCGTTTTGCAGATGCATGCCTTTGATCAATCTGCGCCGATCCGCGCTGAAGCGGCGCTGGCGCGGATCCGCCCTTTAAAACGAGCCGCCCAGCAATGAACGCGCCGCTCAAAGTCAAACTTTTGCTGGTTACCGGCATGTCTGGTGCGGGCAAATCGATAGCGCTGAAGGTGCTTGAAGATCTGGACTTTGAAGCGATCGATAACATGCCACTGACCCTGGTACAGCGGCTCCTGTCAACACCTGACATCAACCCGGGGCACAGTGCCGGCCGACCGCTTGCCATCGGCGTTGACAGCCGCACACGTGCCTTTGCCGAGCGCCAGGTGGTGATCGAAACGGAAAAGCTGCGCCAGTTGCCGCATTTGGATTTGCAGCTCCTATTTTTTGACTGCAGCGACGCTGAGCTTGCCAGCCGCTTTTCAAAAACCCGGCGGCGCCATCCGCTGGCGCTCGACCGTCCAGTGATGGATGGCATCACCCGCGAACGCCAGCATATGCAGCCCTTGCGCGATGTAGCAGATGTGTTTTTCGATACCACAAACCTGAATGTGCATGATCTCAAACGCCGCTTGGTTGACCTTTATGCAAACCAAGATGCGCCGTCGCTGACGCTCACGGTCATGTCTTTCGGCTTTTCCCGCGGCGTGCCGCTGGATGCTGATGTGATGTTTGACGTGCGGTTTTTGCGCAACCCGTTTTATGAAGATGATCTACGTCCGCTGACTGGCCGCGATGACGCTGTCGCACGCTATGTCGCTGAGGACCCAGATTTTGACGCTGTTTTTGACCAGCTATCGACCCTACTGCAGACACTTTTGCCGCGTTACCGCGATGAAGGCAAAGCGTATCTCACGATTGCTATTGGCTGTACCGGCGGTAGGCATCGATCAGTCTTTACCACTGAATTGCTTGCAAAAACGCTGGAAAAAGCGGGGTATACAGTGCACATAAACCACCGTGATTTAGAGATGCCTTTGCGCGGTTAAGCGGGTGTTTGGAGGGCCATGAGACAACAATGATTGGATTGGTAATCGTCACACACGGAAAGCTTGCCGTAGAGTTCGTCGGGGCAATGGAACATGTTGTCGGCGTGCAAACCGGCGTGGAGGCGATTTGCATCGGCGCTGACGATGATATGGAAGTACGGCGCGAAGACATCGTTAAAGCTGCTGATCATGTCG
>JBCCLR010000314.1:0-2903 GCA_039026755.1 Pseudomonadota bacterium
GCACGCAAAACATATTCGCTGAAGATGGTGCCCTCGAGATGATTGTGTAAATCCGCGCCTTTGGGCATGCGCTCTAAAAAGTTGATAAGCTCTGGCTCAGAACTCTTTGCCGCATTGAAAGCACGCTCTACTGCTGCGATTTTCGGTGTTGGGGTGGCGGTTTGAACTGTGGTGCAGCCAGACAATATGACAAGCCCAACACTGGCTGTGATAAATAAGCGGCGCATAGGCCCTCCATTGCCGACCTAGATGATATTCTTCTTTACGATCTTCTATGTCGTGAAAGCAGTATTTCTGCCACCGCTTTTTCATATTTCGCCTCGAGCGGCGTCACTTGGGGCGGCGCTGCATTTGTGTCAAGTATTTGCCGAAGTGCGCACAAATGCAGCGCAAAGACCACGTCTAAACACTCAAGTGGCAGCCCATCAGGCGCATCCGCCAGCGGACGCGCACCGGCAATAACCCGAATGGACTTGCCATCTGTGCAGCGGCATGCGTGCACACTCTCACGCAGCGGCTCAATGGAAGCAAAACGACCCAAAAAATCATGATACGCGTCATCTGCAACGTTCACCACGAAAGCGCCGGGCTGTAGCACCTCAATCCGCTCTAAAAGCGTCTGCAAGGCACCACGCGTGACGCACAAAATGATGTCAGCGCCGGGCAAAGCTAGCTTGATGTCCTGGGCGGCGTAGCCGCGTGCTACCGCCATCACAAGCGCACGCGGATCATCATCGACAACGCTGACCTGGGCTCCAAGCGCGCGCGCGCAGGCGGCGACGCCTCGAGCTTTTGTGTCAAACCCCAGCACCAAGGCAGATCGGCCAGCAAGCTGCAAATTGGTGATATCAAGGAAGGTCATCACGCCAGCTTGGCCAGCGCCACTATAGTCCTCAAAATGTGCGCGCAGGTCACTTTTGCCCAGGTGGACCGCGCGCACATCGCCTAACGCAGCATCCTGAGCCAGTGTCGCGCCCCAGACGGTATTGACGTCCGGTTGCGCGACGCACTGCTCAAACTCTGGCTTAAACCCAAGCACGACATGCGCTTTATCCGCGCGCGCGGGCGGGAATATACCTTCATCAAAGTCCAATGCCGCCACGTTAGCGCCGCGCGCTTTAAGAAGATCTATTAGAGCATTGGTGCCCCTGCCAGGAGGAAGCGCAATCGATAGCGCAAGTGCACCGAGTTCATCGGCAGTAAAAACTGTATCCAACACGCCATTGCACACGGGCATAAACCGCGCCGCCCAAGGTGTAGCAGCGCCGCTCATAGCTCAATCTCGTCGATCAGTCCATCATGCCTATCAACCTGCTCTGGCCGTGGCTGCGCGAGCGTAACCCCCAGACTTTCAAGCTTTGATCGGGCGATTGCGTCGTCCAGAACCTTAGGCAATACATGCACGCCAGGATCGAGCGGCGTGTTTATAAGATAATGCGCGCCAATGCCTTGCACGGCAAAGCTTAAGTCCATGATTTCAACCGGGTGTCCAGAGCCACCAGCAATGTTGACCAGCGCGCCATTGCATAAAACATGTACATCTCGGGTGCCGAGCGTATAGGTGGTGGTATCTGGACTTGGATGAGAGATCGTGTCGGCCGCATTTGACAGCGCGTCCACGTCAATTTCCAGATCGTGATGGCCAGCGTTCGCTAGGATTACATCGTGCGTTAGAAGGCTGAAATCCTGCCGTGCTAAGGCGCGAATACCGCCAGTTGCGGTAATAACAAACTCAGCATGTGGCAACACATCGTGCGCTGTACCGACATGGTGTCCATCCATATGCGCCTCAAGCGCACGCACGGGATCTACTTCAATGACCATGACGCGGGCATGGAGTTTAGCGGCATATTCAGCAATACCGCGGCCCACATAACCATAGCCAATAACCGCAATCTTAGACCCGGCAAGTCGCCTGCCAGACAGGCGCAGAACTGCCTGAAGCGTCGTCTGACCCGTACCATATCTATTGTCAAACATATGCTTACAGCGCGCATTGTTGGCTGTAAGCGCAGGAAAGGGCAGTTTACCAGCATGCTCAAGCGCATAGAGCCGAGCGGTACCAGTGGTGGTTTGCTCTGAAACGCCCTTTAATGACTGAAACACATCGGGACGATATTTACCGATCCGCGCGGTTAATTCCGCGCCATCATCAATTACATAGTCCGGCTCAAAATCTGCGGCGCGGTGCAGTTCTCTTTCCCAAGTAGCAAGGTCTGAGCCCGCATCCGAAACGACATGGATGCCAGCATCACGCAGCGCCGCAACGACCGCACCATCTGTGGTAGCCGGATTGCTGCCAGCGGCAACGACATTTGCGCCGGCGTTGGCGAGGAGTGTGGCCAAATATGCAGTTTTTGCTTCCAGGTGCACCACGACGGCAATACGCTTATTCCTTAAAGTCCCATCATTTAAATGCTTGAAAACAAATGACCCCAAGACGGGCGAATGATTCTTAGCCCAGGCAATCTTCGCCCGGCCAATATCGACCAGTGCTTGATGATTAGGACCGTTGGTATCGTTCGACATAATTTGGTTAAATATCCAAAGTCTGAAAAGACCATTTCATAAGCTAAGGCAGTTGCGGTGCTGGAAAACAAAGAACAGGTGAGCGGTAAGCAAAATGGACTTATCATCAATAATTTAATTGAGCATAGAGAACGCTATACTAATAAACACGTGCAACAAGAGCCACGGACAACCGTAGGTATCGATCTATAAAACATTTAACATAATATATATTATGCGTTTTTATCTGCAGGCCGAATAAAAAATTGTGCACCTGCGTAATGCGGCCTAACCCTGCTACGTCATCAATCGTTTAATGAAAACACAATTTTTGTTTGATAAACACGCATCAATGCACCACGCGTCTGCTGTTCATTGCGGCATTGTTTGCGAAA
>JBCCLR010000315.1:0-2881 GCA_039026755.1 Pseudomonadota bacterium
AATCCATTCGGCGGCGCCTGCGGTTTAACCGCCACGCGCAACTGTGACGTCTTCGCCATTGCGATGACCACCATAAACAAATTAACCCAAGCGCCATGTCAGACGTTTTCGATTACATTATCGTGGGAGCGGGCTCGGCAGGGTGTGTGCTTGCCAATCGCCTGTCTGCTGATCCTCGCAATCGCGTGCTGCTGTTAGAAGCGGGTGGGCCTGAAAAGCCGCTGCAGCTGCGCATGCCAGCCGGGCTTATTTCGGCAATTTTTGATGCCAGGTTCAACTGGAATTATCCCACAGTCCCAGACGCATCGCGCAACGACCTAGACTACACGTGGTCAGGCGGCAAAGGGCTAGGCGGGTCGAGTAGCATCAATGGAATGCTCTTCATTCGCGGTGCGGCAGCTGATTATGATGGCTGGGCGCAGCAAGGTTGCACTGGTTGGGATTATGCATCCGTGCTGCCATTTTTTAAAAAGATTGAAGCGTTTGAAGGCGGCAGCGATGCGTTTCGCAGCGGTAAAGGCCCCATGAGCGTGAGTTTTCCGGCAGCGACGCCACCGGTCGTCGATGCCTTTGTCGGCGCAGCGCAGGCCTGTGGGCATCCATATAATGACGACTATAATGCCAGTGAACTTCACGGCGTAGCCCTTGCGCAGGCAAACATCCGAAACGGCCGGCGCCACTGCGCGGCAACAGCCTATCTTGAGCCTGCAAAAACGCGCAATAATCTCAAAATCATTGCTAATGCGACGGTGAAAAAGTTGGTGGTTGAGGAGCGCCGCATCGTTGGCGTTGATTATACGCGTGACGATCAGCCTTTGCAGTCTCGCTGCCGTGGTGAAGTGATTTTAAGCGCAGGTGCAATAGGCTCGCCCAAGCTGCTTATGACAACTGGGATTGGCCCAGCAGATGAGTTGCGTAAACACGGCATTGCCGTGCAACTTGATCAGCCGTCTGTTGGGCGAAATCTGATGGAACATCCAGGCATCTATGTGACTGCAAAGATCAAAACACCATCGTTCAACCGTGCGGCCAAACCCTACAATGCGCCGTTTGTGTTTGCCAATTGGTTGCTGCGTGGGCGCGGGCCAGCGGCAAATGGGACAGCGGCGGCGCAGGTGATGAGCCACTCACGCGCTGGACTTGCGGCGCCAGACCTGCAGATGCTGCTCAGCCTGGTGACATTCACCATGCCTGAGGGCGCCAAGCGGCCACAACTTGGCAAAGAGGATGGCATCTCGATTGCCTGCTGCCTCATGCAGCCGGAAAGCCGCGGCCGGGTCAAACTCGATGCGCTTGATCCTTTTGCGCGGCCAGTTGTCGATCACGAGCTACTTGGTAGCGAAATGGACATCCGGCGCCTGACCACAGCAGCGCGGCAGGCCACGGACATTCTATCGCATGATGCATTATCGGGGCACGTCACCGCGGTTGAAACACCGGTGGCCCCCGATGCGGATGACGAGGATTGGTTTGAATATTTGCGTTTGGCTGCGTTTCGCGGTGATCATCCAAGCGGCACATGCCGCATGGGTGGCGACACAGAATCGGTAACCGATCCCGAGTTACGGGTGCGCGGCATTGATGGACTACGCGTCGTTGATGCGTCCGTTATTCCAATGATTCCAAGGGCCAATACAAATGCACCGGTGATGATGATCGCGGAAAAGGCCGCGGATATGATTTTACATCAGCACGCAGCCCATTAAATCAGCGAGTTATCGTTTGCCAAACATCTGATATAGCCCGTCGTGCGTAATTGTACCGCATAGGCTTTGTGCGCGCGTGGCTGCATTTAGGCGGCGACATATGCAATTAGTATGGTTTTAAAGGGTCCAGGTTTATGACAACGCTTAATATCCTTTACGGAACACAGACCGGCAACGCGGAGTTTGTAGCGGACGAAGCGGCTGAAGCTGCCAAAGCGAAAGGCTTCGAAATCGAAACGCACGAGTTAAACGATGTCGATATGGCGACATTGTCCTCCATGGAGAGAGCCATTGTTGTGTGCTCTACATATGGAGAAGGTGAGCCGCCGGATAATGCAGAGCTTTTCTGGGAAGCGCTGTCGGCGCCTGATGCGCCGCGCCTTGAAACACTAAAATTTGGTGTCCTCGCGCTCGGCGATACGGGCTATGATACCTTTTGTGAAGCAGGCAAGCAGATTGACAAGCGGCTGGAAGAACTTGGCGCTTCGCGCGTTGCTGATCGCGTAGATTGCGATATCGACTTCGAAGAGCCTTCAGAAAAATGGATCGCCAACGCATTGACGCAGTTCCAGTCTTAAGAAGCTGCTGTGTAACCCCCATGAGTCTTGCCTTGCCAAAGCCGTTCGCACGGCGTGCCTTACTGCGTCGTCGCGAATTTTGGAACGCCGTTTTAAACATTGGCAATAAACCCTCTCGGTAATGGCACATGTGACCCTCGTTCTTGGCGGTGCGCGCTCTGGCAAAAGCAGTTATGCGCAAAACGTGGCAGAGCGTATAACCAAGGCACCAAGCAAGCCGCCTGGCTTTCTCGCTACGGCAGAGGCGCTTGATGCTGAGATGCGGCAGCGTATCAGAAAACACCAAGCTGATCGCGGCGCGCACTGGCTGTCCCATGAAGAACCGCTGGATATTGCTGGCGCCATCGCCACCTTATCGCAGCAATGCGGCGCGGTTCTGGTCGACTGCCTCACGCTTTGGCTGTCAAATATCATGCATGCCGAACGCGATATCAAAGCTGAAACGGCGGCCTTGTCGGCTGCGCTGAAAACGGCTGCCTGTCCGCTCATTTTGGTATCGAACGAAGTCGGGCTCGGGCTAGTGCCGGAAACGCCGCTTGGCCGGGCTTTTCGCGATGCACAGGGCCGGCTTAATCAAGACATTGCGGCAGTGAGCGA
>JBCCLR010000316.1:0-2864 GCA_039026755.1 Pseudomonadota bacterium
AGCAAGGCATGCGCCAATGGGAAAGCCGCCGCCAAGGCCTTTGGCAAGCGCCATGATATCGGGCATCACATCAGCTGCCTGATGCGCGAATAGGTGGCCTGTCCGCGCGATGCCGCATTGCACTTCATCAAAAATAAGCAGTAGGCCATGTGTGTCGCACAGCGCGCGCAGAGCGCTTAAAAACGCCGCAGGGACGACCTGAATACCGCCCTCCCCTAGGATTGGCTCAATGATCATCGCTGCCGTTTGCGCATCAATTGCTGCCGCAACAGCCTCCACATCGCCAAGCGGGAGCTGCACAAATCCTTCGGGCATCGGGCCAAAGCCATCGATGAGTTTGGCCTGGCCCGCTGCGGCGATCGTGGCGAGCGTGCGCCCATGAAAGCCACCTTCAAAAGTCAGAATTTTATAGCGCTCAGCGCACCCTTTGTGATGCTGATAGCGCCGCGCGGTTTTAATTGCGCATTCAAGCGCCTCCGCGCCAGAGTTGGTAAAAAACACTTTATCTGCAAAGCTATGGTTGCACAGCATCGCCGCCAAATCAGATTGCCCCGGAATGTCAAACAGGTTGGAGGCATGCCACAAGCTTTGGGCCTGCGCATTTAACGCAGCCACCAGCTTTGGATGGCAATGACCGAGGCTCGTGACGGCAATGCCAGAGGTAAAGTCCAAATACCCACAGCCTTCGGCATCATATAAATAGCTGCCAGCACCGCGCACCGCTGCAAAGGCGCGCGGACCGTATGTGCCCATCACATGCGTTTCCGTGCCATGAGTTTCCATGACACGCGTTTCGGGCACGCGGTTGTCAGCCACGTTTTCGTCTCTAAGCGGCCCTTGCCCATGCAACGATGGATGCGACGACACCTCTGTGTTCCTTACTGCAGCTGAAAAAACAAAAGCGATCAGGCACGCGTCGCCGCGCGCCCCATCGCCTTCTCGACCTATAAAATATAATACTGATATTTTTTGTCAATACAGAATTATATTCTGTTCAATCGCGGATTTTATAGCCTGTACGGAACAAGAAGAGACAAAAACCAAAGAAGCCAGCATTGAGGGCGAAGGTGACCAAAGCACCAAGGACAATATCGCCATCAGCCACCCCAGTCATGCCATAGCGCGTCCCGTCAATCATGTAGAAAAACGGATTAAAAACACCAATGGCTGACCATGCGCCAGGCAGCCTATCCATGGAATAGAATGTGCCAGACAGCAGCGACAGCGGCTGAATGACGAAGTTTGTTATCGTCGCCGCATGATCAAATTTTTCCGCCCACATGCCAGTGATGATGCCACACATGGAGAGCATAATCGCGGCCGAGACCGTAAAATATACAAAGGCGAGCGGCTGCGCGGGAAAAGCCGCCACGCCTGGCCAAAAGCTGACCGCAATCCACACTGCCGCACCAACAAGAAGACCACGCGTTGCGCCCGATGCCACATAGCCCAACAACAGCTCAAAATTTGAAAGTGGCGGCATCAGTACGTCTTGCAGGGTTCCCTGCATCTTGCCGATGATGATGGATGAGGACGTGTTGGCAAACGCATTTTGAATGATGGCCATGGCAATCAAACCCGGCGTTAAAAAACTGGCGAACGGCAATCCAAGCACCACTCGGCCATCGCGGCCCAGCGCGACCACAAAAATAACCAAGAAAAGCAAAGTCGTAACAGCAGGCGCAGCAACCGCCTGGGCAAACACTTTTAAAAACCGCAGAACTTCACGGCAATAAAATGTCCATAGGCCGAGCCAATTTACAGCTCCAATACGGCGCGCATTAAAATCTAGGTTTTGCATATCGGCGGGGTGCCTTCGTGAGTGCGGTGCGCCAGACATATACATCTTTATGCATAATCTCAAAGCATTGGCATGTGTTTGGCTTTGCTCTGGACCGCAATACCTCTATATACCAGCAACTATGTATTGTTAAAAAGGAGTGACGGGGCATGTCTTGGACAGATGAGCGGATAGAAGCGCTGCGGAAATATTGGGATGAAGGCCTGAGTGCCAGCCAAATTGCCGAGAAGCTTGGCGAAGGCGTCACCCGCAACGCGGTCATTGGAAAAGCCCATCGCCTTGGCCTTAAGTCCCGCCCATCTCCCGTTAAAAGCGAGCCCGCCCAAGCCAAAGCAGCAAAACCAAAGGCAAAGCCAAAGCCCAGTGGCAAAGTCAGCCTGCTGGAACTCACCGAGCGTATCTGCAAATGGCCTATTGGCCATCCGACCGATGATGATTTTCATTTCTGCGGCAAACCGGCGAAACCTGGCTTCCCCTACTGCGACGAGCATTGCGCAGTGGCCTACCAAGCGCAGGCGCCGCGCCGTGACCGGCCGCGCGCACCAATGTTTAGCCGCTAAACGTCTGCCGCCCTGTGTTGGTGCGCGCTATGGCGTGACACTGTATGCTATGACGCTAGCGTAGCGCGCGCGCTATTTCTGATTTGGGCCACTTGATCCATCTCGCTGCGGATAATGTTAATCAGCGTACCGGTTTCATCCACCAGGGCGTCAACCGGAAGGCCGCGCGCCCGCAGCGCTGCCAAGTCCCCAGCAATCGAGGCCGCATCATCGCGCAGCACGCCCAGCTCTACATCGATTTCATTAAGGCGGCTTAGCTGCAGCTGCGCCGTCGACCAATTGCTTCCCGTCATGCTGCCCACATCCATCAATGCGGTCTTGAGCATGCTGCGTTGGCGCTGCGCACGGCGTCGTGTTTCAGCAAAGTTTAGCGTTGTTTGGCTCAGCCGAGAGACCAGCTCTGTCGGAATTGCCGCGGAGGGTGCAGCCGGCCGAGGTTTGGTGGCTGCGGGTTCGATTTGGCGCTCGATTGATGCAGCTGCGGTGTCGCTTGTCGGGCCAAG
>JBCCLR010000317.1:0-2821 GCA_039026755.1 Pseudomonadota bacterium
GTCATCATCGAGATCGCAGCTTTCGTCGCACTATAAATCGCAAAACCCTTCAGCGCCTGAACACCGGCGCACGACGAGAAGTTCAGGATTTTGCCGCCGCCCGCCGCCTTCATGACGTCAACAACAGCGCTGATCATGTTCCATGTGCCTTTCAAGTTTACATCCACCATAGCGTTGAAATCATCAGTAGGCGTCGCCCCCGCCGGGCTTGGCTTAAACACGCCCGCCGCGTTGACCAGAATGTCGAGCCTGCCAAATTCACTTTGCGTTTGCGCCACCAAGTGCGCGCACACGGCCGGGTCCGTCACATCGCCAACGAGGCCAACCGCGCGGCCACCTAAGGCAGTGATATCATCGGCCACTGTCTTGGCTTTGTTCATGGTGCTGCTGGCCACCACAGCAACGGCGCAGCCATGCTCAGCCAGCTGCCGCGCCAAAGTTTCACCAATGCCTGAACTGCCGCCAGAAATCAGCGCCACTTTATTGGAAAAATCATAGCAGCCCACCGCGCAATCCCTCCTGATTGTCGGCAATATGAGAGAAAATTATCTATATGATGATTTTTCAAGTATTAAAAGACAAAAGTGTCGTCACTTTTCCTATTTAATATCCTCTGGGATGCATGGGCCGCCGAACGCTGGGTACGGACACGATTATGTAGGCGCGGAAAACAGACTGCCAAATTGGCGGTCCCAGCCTTCCCGCAGACGCTCACACGACCATTGCCCGTGGCTTTTCATGATGGCCTCGGCACTCAACACATCGCCGGCCAAAATCGCATCGGCAAGGCGCCGGTAATTATCCACATAGCGCGGCATATATTGCTCTAAATCGATGATGGCCACCAGGAAACGGTGCCAATAATCCAGGTTGAGCGCGCGAAATAAATGCGTGGCATGTGGCTTTTGCGCGATGTCGTTGATGACATGGTGAAACGCGATGAGCCGGTCGTACATCACCACGCTGGGCGGTATATCAAGCAGCGCGAGAACATCATCACGCGCGGCCTCAACGCGGGCGCGGTTGTCCTCCAAGTCAATATTCTGCGCCGCGCCGATGACGCCGACACAGGCTGGGCCAACCACAACCTCATAGATTTCAATCAAGTCGTGAATGGACAGTTCGCGCATTACCGCGCCTTTATCCGGGCGCATCTCCACCATGCCTTGGCCGGCCAGCACATGCAGCGCTTCGCGCACCGGCGCGCGGCTCAGGTTGAGCGCTGTAGCAAGGTCTGTCGCCTTAATGCGCTCACCAGGCCGATAGCGCCCCTCATCGAGGCCTTTCAGCAGCTCGTCATACACCTGCTTGACCAGGGGGATGACTTCATTGCCATTCGCATCGCGCTTTGAGGTGCCAAAAGGCGCGGGAACAGAGGATGGTTTATCCGTCACCGGGATCACCGGGACCCATTTACGCGGTCGGCCGCGCCTACGCTTTACAGGCTGTTCAGCGTTATCCATTGGGATGGGCTACAAGGGCGGAATGACCGTGGCAAGACCTGACCCCAAAAATGTCGACACTTTGCGGAAAATAAAAAAGGGCTTAGGGTTGTGCGATGGACTTTTTCAGCGTCGCCAGCGCATTGGCTTGTGGGTCTTCAACACAGAGTTCGAGAAACACTCCAACCGATTGTGCAAGCTGATCAGGGTATATAACACTCTGACCTTTTTCGCCAAAGATATGGCCGTGCATGAAGGCAATGCCAAGGTCGCGGTCCTCGCCCGATAAAACCAGCACATCGCGGCACAATGCAGCAGCAACATCGACGGTCTCAGGCTCTGATTGTGCAATGCTCGGACCGGTTGGCTGGGCCTGCGCAGTGGCACAAACGCACGCAAAGAAACCTGCCGCAAGGACCGCGCGCAGGGTTAAAAAGCAATGGGCCAAATTTCGAGCTTCCATTCGTGGTGATCCGATCGTGATGCGGTAGACAGACCCATCGCTGGCGGCCATCATCTAACGACTTGTTCAACGCTAACATCCTGTTACAGTCAAGAAAAGCAGATTTTGGCGATTGTTGCGGCATAAGCACCGCCAAGCGAGACGAATCTTCGGGGCAACACACGGCGCAATTGTGCGAGACAAGATGCGGATTTTCAGCACATCACATTCGGTCTTTGGTTTATTGGCACGCGCCGCCTGTGTTGCCGCGGCGACGTTGCTGATAGTGCCGACCGATTTCAACATTCGCAGCGCCGGATCGAGTGCTATATCTCTCGTGTCGACCGCCCTGGCTGAGCCGCCACCTCCGCCGGGACCGCTACCGCCGCCCCCACCAGGACCACCGCCGCCAGTTTCAAAGTATCGCATCAAGCGAACGAAGAAGATTTATAAAAAATATCGTGTCAAGAAACGCCTGTACGTGGCGCACCGGGTCTATGGGTCAGCGGGTCGGCTTTACGGTGGTTCCCTGCCACCACCACCGCCACCGCCACCGCCGCCTTGAGCGGCGGGTGCAGCGCTTTAGGGGGATGCGGGGCCTGCATATGTTTGTCTCACGCCGCGCCGCATCATCAGCGCTTACAGCCGCTTGCGCAGCGAGCGAAGCGGTGTTCCGTTGAGTTTGCTTGTGCTGACTTGGGTGTATCCCATGCGGTCGTAGAGCGCGTTTTTTGGGATTGTGGTCGAGATATAGAGCTGGGCATAGCCGCAGGTGCGCGCTTCATCTTCAAGCGCAGTGATGATGCGCCTGGCGAGGCTTTGGCCGCGCGCGTCAGGATGCACCCACACATCGCTGACCCAGGGCAGGTCGTTGTGATAGGCGCCCGGGAACTTGCGCTTGCCGAGCGGGCCGTCTCTTAAGCTGCCGCAGCCGATA
>JBCCLR010000318.1:0-2734 GCA_039026755.1 Pseudomonadota bacterium
GGCTGCTTGCCGATCTTTGTACAGATCCCAATCTTCTTCTCACTCTATAAGGTGCTGTTTGTAACAATTGAAATGCGCCATGCGCCGTTTTACGGCTGGATCAAAGACTTGTCAGAGCCAGACCCATTGACCCCGCTCAATTTGTTTGGTCTGCTTGATTTCAGCCCGCCCGCGTTCATTGCAATCGGCATCTGGCCGATCTTGATGGGCTTGAGCATGTGGTTACAACAGAAAATGAATCCCACACCAATGGACCCGATGCAGGCAAAGATAATGGGCTTTCTGCCGATTATGTTCACCTTCATCTTGGCGCCTTTTGCAGCGGGCTTGGTGATTTACTGGACGTGGAACAACTTGCTGTCGATCCTGCAGCAGTGGATCATCCAGCGAAAAATCATGAGCAAAGCTGCAACGACCTGATATGGATGATGCGTTCAGTCCGGCAGAGCGCGGCCGTATTAATGCGATCGCGGGTCAAGAGTGGCAGTTTTTAAAAGGTGTGGTTGCGGTGGACGGCGTCCCCTTGGCCGACCGGCCCGAAGTGGCGTTTGCTGGGCGCTCGAATGTTGGAAAATCCAGCCTGATCAACACACTTCTTAACCAACACGGCCTGGCGCGCACGTCTAATACACCGGGCCGCACGCAGGAAATTAATTTCTTCAGCGCCGCGCTAGAAAACGCGCCCGCCTACATTGTCGATTTGCCCGGCTACGGATATGCCAAGGCGCCAAAGAAGACAGTGGCAACGTGGACGCAGCTCATCATGAGCTACCTGCGCGGCAGACCAAATTTAGCGCGGGTATTCCTCCTCATCGACGCACGGCATGGCATCAAGGCCAATGATGCTCAAGTCATGGATATGCTCGACGAGGCGGCGGTATCATACCTGGCGGTGCTCACCAAATTGGACAAGCTTAATCGGCAAGAGCAAGACCGCATCAGCGCTGAGACAACTCAATTGCTCACCAAGCGCGTAGCCGCGTTTCCGGCATTATGCGCCACATCTAGCCTAAAGGGCTGGGGGATCGAGGACGCGCGGCTGAAACTCGCGCAGGCCCTTTATGGGGCGTAGCTGCGTGGGTACTTAAGCACCCACGCAGATCAAAAAACGTTTATGCGCCAAAGAAGCGGCGGACACCGGCAAAGCCGCCTAGCGCGCTCAGCATCAGCATGCCAGCGGCCGGAACCGGCACTTCAGTGATCTGTAACGCGTCAAATGCGCCAGAACCGCCGAAGACAACTTCAATGGTTTTCGTGCGGAAGGCGTCTTGGAACATAATGGTCTCCCATTCTCTTTCACCCTGCGAAGCGTTTGTTACAACCTGCACACCGCCATCGGCCAAAACGTTAATCACGTTGCTGCCTGGCTCGCCATCAATCAGGTTGATGCCGGAAAACCGGACCTCGCGATCAAAGGTTAATAAGATACTACCTCCGCCGGCTGCGTCATCTGGGTTCGTATCGCTGTTATTCTCAGCAATGATGAGCACTTTTGAATCATTAATCGGATACACTGCATCGGTATCGACATTTAACGGCTGCTGTAGGTCGGTGTCTTCGATGCCGGGGGTCATGTCCTGCGTATCGAAAATCTGTGCGTCACCAACGCCGCCCGTGGTGGAAATGGTCACGTTGAAACCGTCGATTACATAATCGCCATCGACCAACCGCTGACCATGTATAGCGGCGAAGCCATCAATGTTTTCAAATCCTAGGCTCGCAGCCTGCGCAAGGCCCGAGGACGCCATAAACGCCCCCGCTGCTAAAAGACACGTCACGCGAGTTTTCATCATTTACTCCTTTACTCAACTAACGTTATTATTACGTATCCATATCGTATTAGTTACTATATTGCAATGATTTTTTTGATTGACCTTCTCTATGGTCATTTTGACCTGCGAAGGTTTTGAGCCGCTTCTCTCCGCGGCGTTTTCCCTTAAACGCTCGCGTTCATGGCCTTGCGGCGTGAAAGACAGCCTTCGCTATCGCCCGCGCTGTGCAGTCCGCAGCCGCGGCGCCGATCAACGCAAGCATGTAATCTGATGCTTTGTCCTCAAGCGGAATGGCGCCGGTCGACACCGCAAAAATCGTGTCACCGTCAAAGGGAGTATGCGCGGGCCTTACAGCCCGGGCGACCCCATCCTGTGCCATCATCGCAAGGCGTTGGCATTGCGCGGCGCTCAGCGCTGCATTGGTCGCCACAACGCCAATTGTTGTATTGCCGCCGGCCAGCAGTTTACCCGCCGCCGCAAGCCGGCTATCATTGGGAAATGGATCAATTGCAGCTTGCGTTTGTTCAGCGGAAATTGCGCCAAACTCCCCATCAATTTCCCACGGCGCGGCCCAAAACGCCTCGCTACCAGGCACACGAACGCTGCCGACCGGGTTTGCCGCCATCACAGCGCCGACAACGATGCCGCCGCTGAGTTGCAGAGATGCACTGCCGATGCCGCCCGGCTCCAGCCCTGCATTAGCGCCCATACCGGCGCCGGCTTTGCCCTGCTTGATATCCGCTTGAATATTGCCGAGCGCCGCCGCCCCGAGGGCGGCGTAAGGCGGCGCTTCGCCCCATTGCTCATGCTGACCGGACGCTAGGTCATGCAAAATTGCGCATGGCACCACAGGCAGGGCTTTACTGCCGGGCTGCAGCTTAAGCCCAACATCCTGAGCGGACAGTGCCTGCGTGACCGCATCTCCGGCAGCCAAGCCAAACACTGAACCGCCCGCCAGGACA
>JBCCLR010000319.1:0-2723 GCA_039026755.1 Pseudomonadota bacterium
ATGCCGATCGCGCGCATTTAACGCTCAATCTCAAGACCCCGAAAGGCGACGTGCATCTGCCAGCTGCGGTTTTTTAGAAAGAGTGGATTGAAAGGTATGGCGGCGCAAAAATTCCCGCAGGCGGGACACGGCAGTCAAGCCGTTATGGACGCACTGCGCGCTGCGAAAGCAAGCGACGTCGATTGGCGCAGTGGGCGGCTAAACAGTCTCGTCCATTTTGCAAACAGTGACGTTTTGGACATCTCCAAAGCGGCCGCAACCGCTTATTTTTCAGAAAACGCACTCGGGCTTGCCGCCTTTCCAAGCATAAAGCAGATGATGCAAGATCTAGGGCGCTGGGTTGGCGATCTTTTGCAAGCGCCGGAGACGGCTGGGGCAACCATCACCACGGGGGGTACGGAAAGCATCTTCTTAGCCATTGTTGCCGCGCGAGAGCGCTTCCTGAAGCGCCATAGGTGCGCGGCCAACGGCCCGCTGAACATCGTTGTGCCGCAGTCAGCGCATCCGGCTTTTTCCAAAACTGGGTTTTACTTGGGAATAGAGGTGCGCCGTGCCGCTCTGGCGGAAGACTTTGCGGCTGACCCTCAGGCGATGGCGGCGTTAATCGATGAGGGCACCATCATGCTGGCCGCTTCAGCCCCTGCATACCCGCATGGCGTGATTGACCCCGTCGAGGATATCGCGGCCCTGGCAGTCACACGCGATTTATGGATGCATGTCGATGCTTGTGTTGGCGGCTTTACCCTGCCTTTTTTGCGTGATTTGGGGCACCCACTGCCTGGCTTTGATTTTGCCATTGATGGCGTCACCTCCATGTCGGCGGACCTGCACAAATATGGCTTTACTGCCAAAGGCTGTTCGGCGCTGGCTGTACGCGAAGAGGCCTTGGTGAAGCATCACCGTTTTGCGTTTGAGGATTGGCCGCGCGGTGCCTATCAATCGGATGGATTTTGCGGGTCGCGGCCAGCCTCGCCCATCGCATCGGCTTGGGCCGTTCTGCAATTTCTCGGCAGAGATGGCTATTGCGATATCATGCGGACGATCATAGCGGGCCGCGATAAATACATCGCAGCAGTTCAAAGCCACCGCGACCTGACAGTGTGGGGCCAGCCGCGCGCGACCGTGTTCAGCTATGGCGCGATGGAGCTGGACATTTATGACATCGCCGCAACCATGGCCGAAGTGGGCTGGAACCCACACCTCATCACCCAGCCAAAAGGCATTCACCTGGGCCAGCTCACGCCCGTTCATGCTGGTGTTGCTGATGCCTATGCGGAAGACTTAGCCGCGGCTGTTAAAAAGGTGAAAACAGGCTATAAGCCCGCATCACGCATCACAGCGACATATGGCGGTTAAGCGGCTGTGGTTTCACGCAAAAACCGCAGATAATGGTCCCACGCGCGGCGCGCACCGTCGGCATTGGCCTGCGGCGTGCCGCCCGCTGACAGCCACATCCTGTTGATAAGATGATAGGTTGCACTGGCGCAGCTTTCGACCACATTTGGCACATGAAAGGTGTGCCCCGCGCCCGGGCAGCACACATGCTCTACGCGCACGTCAGGCCGGCGGCTGCGCAGTTCAGCCATGATAGCATCCGCAGCATAGGCGGATGGCCACATCTCATCTGCTGTCCCAGACACGAGCAGTACCGGCACATCAATAGTCTCAAACGGCATCATGAATTGCTCTCGGTTTGCTGGATCCTTCCACGCCTGCATAAACGACGGCGCTGGCCTGAAGGGTGCTTCAAACGTTGTCGGCTGCATGATCCGGTCTACGGGGAAGTGCACATTTGCAAACGGCAATGGCTCGCCCTCAAGCGTATAAAGCGGGAGCTGCGTGCCCGGCGCTGAGGAAGACGCGGCCAAATGCATGGGTGTCGGCACCCAGGCGATGACTGATTTTACCAGGCCGGGAAAATGCGCTGCCGCAAGCAACGCACCTTCAGCTCCGCGCGAGCCGCCGCGCAGTGCGATGCGGTCATGACCGATTTTTTCGCGCAGCCAATGAACGGCGTTGCGATATCCCTCTAGCGGAATATTCTCGCCCGTTGGCGGCAACGATTTGTAATTGTAAAGCGCCATGGCAAACACTGCGAAGCCGCGCGATGCGAGCAGTGCTGCGCTTTGGGTATGGGTGCCACCATTTGAGCCAGGCACAACCACCACGCCTGGATGCGGGCCATCCCCTCGCGGCATAAAACAAACGCCGGCGACGCCGTCTTCGTCAATCTCTTCAATGGTTACTGTTGGCGCCACCGGACGCTGCAAAAACGATTCCTCCGCAAAGCAGCCGTCATCCGTTTCGACCTGGATGGTGATAGGAACGGGCTCGAACTTTGTGAACACAGGCACGGTGGTGCGCGTGGGATGGTCAGCGATACCGTTGAGAAACTCGCTGAGCTGCGCCGGCGCTGCCGGCATCATTGACCACAGAAGGCCGTTCGCGCTTACACCCGTGTACGTCCCGCCAACCGATGGATCCGTCTGTGTGTCAACAATGCCATTCATATCGGCATAAAAAATTGCGTGCGAACGCCAAACACAGCCATTTTCGTCGGTCATTTGTGCAGAAATGTCGGCCCGCTGGCCGCTTGGCACACCTAAAATGCGCAGCGCAAAGGCAGCGTCCAAAAGCGCGTCATCAGAGGGTAATTTCAGTTGGAGTGGTGGCGTCATAAATGGCCTCTCGACGGGATAGCCAGCCTTATGACTGGATATTGA
>JBCCLR010000320.1:0-2599 GCA_039026755.1 Pseudomonadota bacterium
GGGCGTTATGGCGATGCACCTAAAAATTGGTTTTCACAGGTGGCTATACCGCTGGGTGTATTGATCTTGGTATTCAGCTTTTTGAATGCAGCCTATGAGCAGGTTGCGCCTGGACCATATTTTGTTGTCCAGGCCCTTCTTATTGTGCCGGCCATACGCATTGCCCAGCTCAACATGCGCCGACGTGATATCATCCGGCAGTACAGCCGATTTGGCTGGCGCAAAATCACCTGCCTTGTTTTTGGTGCAGTGTTTTGGGCGCTCATTGCGCTTGGCAGCCTTATCCAACAGAGTTGAGGCGCGCAGCACTGCGCGCACGTAAGGTGACCTCACGCGCCCGTGATCGCGCGCGAGGGTTTGTTTACCAGCGCCGCCTTGAAGCGCTCATAGGCGCTGATTACCTGTAAAAGTACAGGCGGGCATTCGCTCGGCAGCGCAGGTTTTACCCCTGTTATCCTGCGCTGACAGCCCGTTTTGTGTGAGCACATTCCTGCGTGCTCTCCTGCGTGACGAGCGGTTCAAGCGCCTGGCTGGATTAGCCCCTCCGGCCAGGCGCACCTTTTTCACGCGACCGCATTGCGGCGCTGAAAACGCCTACCGTGCGCGCAAAGCCACGCACATGACTTGACTTCTTTACAGATACACGCCAGCAAATCGTCATGAGTAGCGAAACAGACTATAGCGCACAGCACGATTTGGATGAGGCAGAAGACTTAAGTCTCGAGTATGCGGCAGTGCGCCGCTTGGTACAGCTGATCGGGCGTATGGGCTGGTTTAGCCGGATCGGGTTGCCGTTAGAATCTGCCGATGCTGATAACGCCAGAGCCTATATGGATTACCTTGGCTTTCCTGAAGTTGATATTGCCGTGCTGGAGACCTTGGAAGACGCCGAAGACGCGGCAAGTACGCTCGACATGAATGCGCCGGCCTGGGAAGCTGAAGAACAGCTTCGCGCAGCGCTGAGTATGGATGCCGCGCAATATATAGAAGAAGAAGAGCTGTCGCAGATCTTGCAGTACATCAACTCCATTGCGGCGGAAAGTGCTTCAGAAGCGCTTGAAAGCGCAGTCCCAAGACTTGGACCTATGCCAGAAGACCTGGCCAACTCCGCCATTGGCGGCGCCGTTAAAGCCGCGCACCTGGCCGCATTGTTGCTGCTTGCAGAAAATGACGCCGACCACCATGCCTTTGCCTATTATTTCAAGCTGTTTGAGCTTGGCCGGTGGCCAGTGGCCATTACCGGCAACAGCTTTTTCGTTTTATAGCGCTGCAGCTTTGCAGAGATAGCATGGCATTTCGCATTATCACCTGGAATATTAACTCCGTGCGGGCCCGGCTGGAGCTGGCCACGCGGCTGATCAAAACCTATCGGCCTGACGTTTTATGCCTGCAAGAAACCAAAGTGATGGACAGTGCCTTTCCGGCAGCACCGTTTAAAAAGCTGGGCATGCACACAATCGCGCTGCATGGCCAAAAAAATCATCACGGCGTTGCCACATTGTCAAAAATAAAGCTGGCAGACAGCGAAAAACGCAATTGGTGCGGTGTCGGCGATGCACGCCATATTGCCGTGCCGCTGGAGACAGGTGCCGGCCGTATTGACCTGCATAACTTTTATGTGCCTGCCGGCGGCGATATCCCTGATCCCCAAGAAAACCCGAAATTCGCCCATAAGCTCAAATTTTTAGATGAGATGATTGACTGGTCTGCCACGCTTGACAGCCCAAGCATCATGGTGGGTGACTTAAATGTTGCGCCGCTGCCGGCGGATGTATGGTCACACAAACAATTGCTGAAAGTCGTCAGCCACACGCCAGATGAAACACAGCGCATGACCAAGCTGCAAGATGCGCATGGCTGGGTCGATGTGATGCGCCATGTCAAGCCAGAGCCTGAACGGCTTTATAGCTGGTGGAGCTACCGCGCCAAAGACTGGCGGGCATCAGATCGCGGCCGCCGCCTCGATCATGTCTGGGTCAGCCCATCACTGCGCGATGCCATTGTGGACATGACCGTTCTCGAAGACGTTCGGGACTGGGAGAAGCCGTCCGACCACGCCCCCGTGCTGGTGGATTTCGAGTTCTAGCGATCGTAATGACTATTAGCGACCCGCGACACCTTTGGTTTTTTGCAATCAAAAAACAGATGTGTCGTTGAATCGCCAGGCTCTGGCGTATTGCTGCTAACAACGGGTTAGCCGGCTGCCAACAGATAGGGTTCATCGAGGTCATAAGTGTCTTGGATGACCTCCGGCGTGAGCACATCGCGCGGCACGCCCTGGGCCGTGATGCTGCCGTCTTTAAACATCACCACGTGATCTGCATGTTGCACCACCAGCGGCAGATCATGCAGCACGGCAACGACGCCCCAGCCTTGCTGCGCCAGGCTTTTCAACAGGCGCATCAGCGCGATCTGATACTTCAAATCGAGCGCGCTTGTTGGCTCATCCAGTAGCAACCATTGACCCGTCACTTGAGGCTGCGCCGGCGCGCCGGCGGGCCACAGCTGCGCGAGTGCGCGTGCAATCTGAACGCGCTGGCGCTCGCCGCCGGATAGGGTTAAATAATTACGGTCGGCCATGTGACTAAGATCAAGCAAA
>JBCCLR010000321.1:0-2572 GCA_039026755.1 Pseudomonadota bacterium
GAGGGGACAGCGGTCGCCATTGAGCGTGTCTAAGCAGCCATGACAATTGCCGTTGTTGGTGGCGGTATAGCGGGGCTGACCACGGCGTTAAGTCTCCAGAGCCACGGCTTTGCCGTGACCCTGGTTGAGCAAGCGGCGGGCTTTGGGGAGGTTGGTGCTGGTCTGCAGCTTGGCCCCAATGCGGTTAAGGTCCTTAATAAATTGGGGCTTAAAACGCCCCTTTACACTGCTGCTGATCGTCCGGAAGCATTGCAACTACGCTCTGGCTATTCCGGGCAAACGATGCTTTCGCTGCCGCTTGGGCGTGCTGCAGAGCAGCGTTGGGGCGCACCATATCTGCACATACACAGGGCGGACTTGATTGACGTTTTGGGACGTGCGGCCCAAGCCCGAGGCATTGAGATTAGATTGTCTCAGCAGGTCGCCGAGTTTACTGAAGAGGGCGATTATGCTGCCGTACGGCTGGCCGGCGGAGAGAAATTGCGTGCTCAGTGCGTTATTGCTGCGGACGGCGTGCGTTCAATGTTGCGCGATACCTATTTCGAAGATGAAAAGCCTGAATTTACAGGGTCTATCGCTTGGCGATGCACTGTGCCAACACAGAGCCTCGGCCGCTTCAAACCCAACAAGGCTGCAACCATATGGACCGGTAGGGGGCGACATGCTGTCACTTATATGCTGCGCGATGGAGGCCTGACAAACCTGGTCGCTGTGGTTGATGACCAAAGCCCGCAAGCCCACTCTTGGCGGCAAAGTGGCCCGGCTGCGCAGGCGCTTAAAGACTTTCAAGGCTTTGACCCCACGATCTTGAAAATCCTGCGCAAAGCAGACACGCTCTACCGATGGGGTCTGTATGAACGCCCGCTTCCAAAGCGGTGGTATAAAGATCGATTGGTCTTGGTCGGAGACGCCTGCCACGCCATGCTGCCGTTTCTTGCCCAAGGGGCGGCGATGGCCATTGAAGATGCTTGGGTGCTGGCGCGGGTAATGAAGCAAAATGGGCCCACTGCTGCAGCCTTTTCGGCATATCAAAGCGCGCGTGAGGGGCGCGTTAAAAAGGTCATCGCGCAATCAAAAGCCAATGGCGCGCGCTTTCATTTATCAAAAGACAGCGCCAGGCTTGGAGCATTTGCGGTGCTCCGTGCAAGTGAGCTGCTAAGTGACGAGACGCGGCTAGCGCAGTTCGACTGGGTATACGGTTTTGATGCTACGACCAGCTAAGCCATCTTCGGCGCATCGATGAGCATGACCTGCACATCGGCGATACCCTCGCGTAGTTTGCGTGCTTCGGCATAGTCATCAGAATTCCAAAACGCTTTTGCCGCCGCTTTGTCTGGCCACTCTGAAATCACCATTGATGCATTGTCTGGCAGGGTTCCCTCAAGCAGCTCGGCGCCTGGCCCGCGCAGTACATAGCGCCCACCAAACTTTTCAACCAAGGTCCCAGCTGCGGCGCCATAACCGCTGATAAACTTATCTCTGTCGCGAATATGCGCGATCACAATCATGTAGGCAGGCATCGCGTCAGCTTTCCACAAACAGGTCACCAAAGCTCTCTTTGGCCACACTTTTAATGATTGTGGCAATCTGCTCGAAGGACGCAGTATTACCGGCGCTTTCCCGCCATACCAGGCCCATGGAGCGGAAAATTGGACGATTTCTAAGGCGTTTGACCACCACGTCGCCACCATTGCGGATTTCTGAATGCACATACAGCGCAGGCAGGAACGTAATGCCCATACCCATGCCAACCATCTGCCGAATGGCATCCAGGCTGGTGCCTTCATAATCGCGCAGCAGCCGCGCATTAAAGTCGTGGCAGAGTTGGCTGATCTGTTCGTGCAGATGATATTGTGGATTCAGTGATAAAACATCTGCACCGCCCAAGTCTTCAGGATCAATTTCGTCACACTTCGCGAGTGGATGATCGGCGGCAACGCCGACATAGAGCGGCTCTCTAAACAGCCGATGTGTCACCAAAGAGGAGCCGTAAACCGGAAGCTGCGCAAGGATGACATCATGCATGCCGCGGCGCAGCTCTTGCTCGAGTTCTTTGGGGGATGCTTCACGCACGTACAGGTTCAATTCAGGATAGGACTTGTGCAGTTTCTGCACCACATATGGCATCAGATATGGTCCAAGCGTCGGCTTTGCGCCAAGCCGGATGGTGCCGGCGAGGCCGCGCTGGGATGACGAGGCAAAATCAAACAAGCCTTGGACTTCATCAAGCACCCGCCGTGCCCGGTCAACCACCTCACGGCCAATCGGCGTGAATGCAACGCCTGAGCGCCCGCGCTCCACCAGTTGCACCCGCAAAACATCTTCGACATTTTGAATTTGCACGCTCAGCGACGGCTGGCTGACGTGGCAGGCTTCAGCCGCTTTGCGAAAATGCTTAAGGTCATCGACAGCAACTAAATAGCGAAGTTGCTTGAGTGTGAGATTTGTGACCTGCATGGGTGAGGGCTCCAAACTATCGAACACTTACGTTGTATAGTGACTAACTATTATTACAAGCGCAAAAATCGTCCATTTGGACGAGTTGGCGCGCATCTCAGGCTTGATAAAGACA
>JBCCLR010000322.1:0-2537 GCA_039026755.1 Pseudomonadota bacterium
GGCGGCAAGGAAGCACCATCGAACATCAAGATAGAACGGCGCGTTCTGGAAAAACTGCTCAACACAGGCACGTTTTTAACGTCAGTGTGTGAAATCAACGACGGCAAATCTAAGACACGCACCTTCCCGCGCGACGTCCAGTTTCACCCAGTGACCAGCGTACCGCTGCATGTCGATTTTCTGCGGCTGACGAAAGGCGATACCATTGTGCTGGAAGTCCCCGTGAACGTCCTCAATGAAGAGGAAAGCCCAGCGCTTAAACAAGGCGGGGTGTTGAATGTGGTGCGCTATAATATTGAAGTGAATGCGCCGGTCGATGCGATCCCCGATGCGATTGATGTTGACCTCACAGGCCTGGAAATGGGCGCCAGCGTCCACATCTCGGAAGTGGCACTGCCGGAGAATGTGACACCAACGATCACCGACCGGGATTTTACCATTGCGACTGTGGTTGCGCCAAGTGGCCTCAAAAGCGCCGAAGCGGAAGCAGATGGCGATGATTCACCAGAAGCAGGCGATGTTGAAGCAACCAAACAATCAGGCGACGCAGACAGCTAAGCTTGCGGCTTAAACCGCGTCATGTTTAGAGCCATTTGGGGGCGCTGCAGTGGCCTGCGGCGCCTTTTTATTGACGTGAAATCTGATCATGCTTTTGCAGGTGACGGAGAGGAACCTCTTGTGCTGATGATTGTTGGCCTTGGCAATCCTGGCAGTAAACATGCACTGCAGCGCCATAATGTGGGCTTTATGGCAATCGATGTGTTGGCCGAAGTCTACAGCGCACCGCCGTTTCGCCAAAAGTTCCAAGGCCTGGCAAGCGAGTGCCGCATTGAAGGCGTAAAAACGCTCTTGTTAAAACCGCAAACTTTCATGAATGACAGCGGGCGCAGTGTTGGCGCGGCAGCGCAGTTTTATAAGATTGCGCCAGCGAATATCCTGGTCATTCATGATGAGCTTGATCTCGCGGAATTTAAAATCAAGCTGAAACTGGGCGGCGGGACGGCTGGACACAATGGCCTTAAGTCGATTGCCGCGCACCTCGGCACCAACGATTTCAAGCGGCTGCGTTTTGGCATTGGTCATCCCGGAGCAAAGCCGCTCGTCCTTAAACATGTGCTTGGCAATTTCAGTAAGGCGGAGCTTGAGCACCTGCCAGAAATCTTGGGTGCCGTAGCGGCTGAAGCGAAATCTCTCGTCACCGGGGACGATGCTCGTTTTTTATCGGACTTAGCGCAGCGATTGCGCTAAAGGAACGCAGCGCCAATCGAAAGCAAAGTCTATGGGTTTTAAATGCGGGATCGTCGGGCTGCCCAATGTCGGCAAGTCAACGCTGTTTAACGCACTCACCAAGACGGCGGCAGCGGCGGCAGCCAATTACCCCTTTTGTACAATTGAACCCAATGTCGGCCAAGTCCCGGTACCCGACCCACGTTTGCAGCAGATCGCAAACATCGCACAAAGTGCCAATGTGATCGAAACACAGCTTAACTTTGTAGATATCGCCGGCCTCGTGCGCGGCGCGTCAAAAGGGGAAGGGCTGGGCAATCAATTTCTGGGCAATATTCGCGAGGTTGATGCGATTGCGCATGTGCTGCGCTGCTTTGAAGATGATGATATCACCCATGTGGATGGTCATGTGGATCCGGTGGCCGATGCCGAAACCGTTGAAACAGAGCTCATGCTGGCCGATCTTGAAAGCCTTCAAAACCGCCAAACAGGTCTCATCAAGAAGGTTCGCGGCGGCGATAAAGACGCCAAGGCAACGCTTGATGTGATTGAGAAGATCATACCCCTGTTGGAAGATGGAAAGCCCGCGCGGCTCGCCGAAATAGACCCCGGTGAAGACACGAGGATCTTTAGGTCCCTGCAACTGCTCACTGCAAAACCGGTACTTTATGTCTGCAACGTGGATGAAGATGCAGCTGCCGATGGCAATGCCTTCAGCGCGGCGGTTGCGCAAAAAGCAGCGTCGGAAAACGCCAGCGCGGTCGTCATATGCGCGTCCATAGAAGCGGAGATTGCGCAGCTTGACGACGCGGATGAACAAGCCGCCTTTTTAGCAGACTTGGGCCTTGCCGAAACCGGTCTAGCGCGGGTCATCCGGGCCGGCTACGACCTCCTTGGCCTCCTCACATTCTTTACTGCCGGGCCAAAAGAAGCGCGCGCCTGGACCGTACACGACGGCGCAACAGCGCCGCAAGCCGCCGGCCGCATTCATACAGACTTTGAAAAAGGCTTTATTCGCGCGGAGACCATCGGTTTTGATGACTACATTACCCATGACGGTGAAGCGGGCGCGAAGGAAAGCGGCAAGATGCGGCTCGAAGGCAAAGACTATTTGGTCAAGGACGGCGATATCATGCTGTTTCGCTTTGCCAATTAGGGCCGAAAGCCATGAAGCACTTTGAGGACTTTAAGGTCGGCGAGACCGATGAATTCGGCCATTATAAAGTGACCCGCGAAGAGGTTATCGACTTCGCCAGCAAGTATGATCCGCAGCCATTTCATTTAAACGATGAAGCGGCCGCCCAGACCTA
>JBCCLR010000323.1:0-2400 GCA_039026755.1 Pseudomonadota bacterium
CCTTGATGTGAGCAGTAGCAGCGCGGTCTTTGATGTTGTTGACGCTGCAGCGCGAGAACACGGCGCTCCCGATATTGCCGTTAACAATGCCGGTTATGGGCTGATTGGCCCCATAGAAGAAGCCAGTGAGGCCGAAGCGCGGGCGCAGTTTGATGTGAACTTCTTTGGTGCGTTGTGGTTTATGCAGGCTGTGCTGCCGCATATGCGTGACAAACAGTCCGGTCATATCATCAATATTACATCCGTCAGCGGGCTTGCCCCCTGGGCGGGGACTGGTCTTTACACCGCAAGCAAATACGCGCTCGAGGGTTTAAGCCAAACGCTGCATGATGAAGTTGCGGAGTTTGGGATCGACGTCACCAACGTTGCACCCGGCAGTTTGCGCACGAATTTTGCCAAAGGATCGATGCGACTGACCCAGCGTACTATTGATGCGTATCGCGGTGCGGGCCGCGTGCCGCAGACCGCCTATACCGAACGCGCGGGAACTGAAGCGGGCGACCCTGCCAAAGCCGCAGCGGCAATCTTCTCCATCGCTGGTGAACCAGACCCACCGCTTCACCTACTGCTAGGCAGCGATGCGCTCGGCTATTGGCGTGCCAAGCAGGACAGCATGGCCGCAGAGGTTGCTGCATTTGAGCACATGTCGCGCAGCATCCAAATTGACGAGGCATAATGGACCTCATCGTCGCCTATTGGCCGCTAGCGCTGAGCCTGCTGTGCACTGGATTTATCGCTGGCATCCTTGCCGGGTTGCTTGGCGTGGGTGGGGGTATCGTGATCGTCCCCGTGCTGTTTTATGTGTTTACAGCGCTTGATATTGATGATGCCGTTCGCATGCATTTGGCAGTTGGTACCTCACTGGCGACGATCATCCCAACCTCCATCCGCTCGCTCAGCGCGCATACAAAACGCGGCGCCGTCGATTGGCCGATCTTAAAGGCTTGGGGGCCCGGCCTGCTCATCGGCACATTGTTGGGCACCGCCGTGGCCGGCACTGTTAACGCTTTTATATTACAAGCCGTCTTTGGCTTCATCGCCCTGGCCGTTGCGCTTAATATGGCGCTCGGCAAACCCATCGAAAGGCAACAGGCAAGGCCGCCGACGGGCGCAAAAGGCCTTGGCGTTGGCATGGGGATCGGTGTTTTTTCGGCCATGATGGGCATTGGCGGCGGCACGCTTGGCGTCCCGATTATGAGCTATCTTGGCATGGTCGCACAGCGCGCTGTGGCCACCGCTGCCGGGTTTGGCCTGATTATCTCAGTACCCGGCGCCATTGGCTTTATGTTGACAGGCTGGGGCATGGCAAACCTCCCGCTGGCCTCACTTGGCTATGTAAACACACTTGGCTTTATCCTGATTACACCGATGACCGTTTTGGCGGCACCGCTGGGTGTTGCCGCTGCACACGCATTGCCAAAGCAGCGGCTTAAACAGGCCTTTGCGATATTTTTAGGCATTACTGCAATACGTATGCTTGTGGATTTGATTTAGGCTGCAAAGCTCAAGCTTGGGCAGCAAAACCACACTACAGCGTTAGAATGAAGTGCTCTCTCAAAGCCTCTATTTCTTTTTGCGTTATTGCGGCGTAGTGTCTGCGAGATTGTGTAACAAGCCGCAACGTTTGGGCGATGTTTAAAGCTGTAATTTTTGATTGCGACGGTGTTTTAGTCGATTCCGAAGTCGTTGGCCTTGATGCCTCGGCGGCATATCTCCAAGCGCGCGGCATGAATTGGAGCAAAGCGGAGCTCATTGAACGGTTTTCAGGCTTACGCGACGATGAGTTTTTCAAACTGCTGGCTTCAGCCTATGAAGACGCCAACGGCGCGCCCCCCGATGACAGCTTTTTCACTGGGCTTTATGATCAGCGCCGCTTAAGCGACATGCCGATGGAAGCTGTTACAGGCGCTCACGAAGCCCTTGCAAAAATTGATCTTCCGCGCGCCGTCGCCTCCTCCTCACGGACCGACCGGCTGGAACGAAAATTAAAGACAACCCGGCTGTGGGATTTTTTTGCGCCGCACATCTATTCCGCGGATTGCGTGGACAACGGCAAACCAGAACCCGATATCTATCTTTACGCAGCCAGTAAACTTGGCGTCCTGCCGGCAGAGTGCCTGGTCGTTGAAGATAGCACGCACGGTGTTTATGCAGGCATCAATGCCGGTATGACGGTGTGGGGATTTACCGGCGGTGGACATTGCTTCGCCGGCCATGCCGAGCGGCTCATCGCTGCCGGCGCAGCTTGGGTTGCCGCCGATTTTGCCAGCCTCTCTGAACGCCTCGCTGTTATGCCAGTGCACTAGAGCGGTTTAAGGTTTCTTTGAAACGCACTGCTAAGGTCCATGGTGCACTGGTTAGGCGCTGGATGCAGCGCGATGCGGGGCATCGCGCAAAGCC
>JBCCLR010000324.1:0-2378 GCA_039026755.1 Pseudomonadota bacterium
GCTGGTCAAAAATTTATGAGCAAGTTCCCGCGTCGGCGCGTTGGCGAGGAAACGGACTTGAATGAATTGCTGCTCTATCTGCTATCGCCAGCATCAAAATTTGTTAACGGCTCAACGATTGTCGCTGACGACGCTCAGGTGCTCGGTTAACTCGGTAATATCGAGCGGCTCGGAAAACGCATATCCCTGGCCAAAATCGCAGCCAAGCTGGGTTAAAATGCTGGCTTGTTCAGGCGTTTCAATGCCCTCTGCGACCACGTCGGCATTATGGGACCGCGCAATCGATACAACAGCATCTACGAGCGTTGTCGAGGCGTCGCCTTCATCGGTGCTTCCTAAGGCCTGAATAAAACTGCGGTCGAGCTTAATTTCATCGAATGGCAGTTGACCAAGATAGGATAAGGAGGAAAAGCCTGTCCCAAAATCGTCGATGGACCAACGAACACCGCCAGCGCGCAGCGACTTAAAAAGGCTGAGCGCTTGCGCAAAATTTTCCACCATCAGCGTTTCTGTGAGCTCGAGTGTAAGGCACTCACGCGGCAGCCTGGCGCTATAGAGTGCGCTGAACACCGCCTTTTCTAAATCGCCGCGGCGGATTTGCTCTGAAGACACGTTGATCGCAAGCCGAAAGTGTTGCGGCAGCTGACGCGTTACAGCTGAAAACTCCTCCAGCGCCCGGCGCAGCACCCAGTCACTCACATCAGCAATCACGCCCGACGCCTCGGCCATAGGGATGAACACATCCGGCGACAGGAGGCCAAGCTGCGGATGCTCCCAGCGCACCAAGGCCTCTGCGCCGATTGGCTGCTTGGTCGCTAGATCGATAATCGGCATATAGCGCAGCGATAGGTTATCCTGGCTCAACGCATCGCGCAGTTCCGCGTCTAAAATCACTCGCTCCTGCGCTTCTGCGGCGTAAGCGGGGCTGAACACGCGCAGGCTACCGGGCGAATCTGAAAACGATTGATAAAGCGCCACATTAGCGCGCGATAGGACCTTATCCGCTGACAAATCTGCAGCTGTTCCTAGTGAAATGCCGGCCCGCACATCAAGATACAAACGCTGATCATTAAGCGTGAAAGGCGCCTGAAACACATCCAAAATCTGCTGCGCCAGATCTGTAAGCGTTGCGGGTATGGGCGGCGCTTCTAGTGCAATCGCAAACTGCGCACCGCCAAGTCGGCCAAGCAGTCTGCGGCGCTCGCGCTGCGCACCGTCGGTAACCTCATAGCCATGCAGCACCTCATTGATGCGCTTTGCAACCAGTTCTAAGAGCGCATCGGCCGTTTGCCGCCCAAGCAGCACGTTCATCTGCTCAAAACGATCAATAGAAAACACACTCACACCCGCTGCAAACTCTTTCGCAGACCTGTTTTCTCGAATAAAGCCCTGCAAACTGTCCATGAACTTGGTCTCAGTCAGCGCGGTTTGTGAGCTACTGATGTCGACATACTCATCCACGGAAATAGCCGTTGAGATCACGCTGCAGATGCGCTTTGCACCAGTAGTAGGGCGCACCATCGCCAGCTCTTGGGCAACAAATTCCCCCGCCGCGCCGCTCAGAACGGGGTGACATAGCCGGTGCACCAAACGGCCGGGTCTGCCCGTTTCAATCGAACGGCTCATTTCGACCAGAATTTGCCGCGCGCTCATACCCGCCAAAGCAATCAAAAAGCGCTCTAGTGTCAGCGCGTCAATATCTGCAACGGCGGGGAAAAACAGCGATAGCGCAGGAGACATCAGCAACGTTTCGCTGGCGAAGTCGTAAGACCAACGCAGCGTCTTTAAAGCATACTCATTTGGCCCGGCTGCGGCGATCTCTTGCGCCACCGTAAATGCAATAACGTGCGGCGCGGCCTGTGCATCAAAGCACGCAAGCGCGCCCGAGACGAGAACGCTCTGCGCGACCTTTTCATGCCAATTGTCGAGCAACACTAAGACAGGGTCATCGCAGCGGATGATGTCGAGCAACCTGCGATCAATATCATCCGCTTTGGCCCGCGCATCAAAGCGCACCAACGTGAGATGTATTGCTGCCGCGCCTTCGCGTGCAGCTGCGCGAAACCACATTGTGGTATCGGGCTGCACAAGCGCAATGTTGGCGGCGGTAAAATTCAGCCGTTCAACATTTTCATTGGCGGTACTTGCCGGATAGGTCTCGATTAGTCTTTTCCCCCAAAGGTTAGGCTGCTTTCCGCCACATCCTTACTCCTCGTAAGGCCAGTCTCTTAAAGCTTTGTCAATCTTTGTAGGCCATTTTTCCCCAATAGATCGCCGATAGAAGCGTGAATTTGGTAGCCGAATGCTACCATGTAATGAGTAGTGTGGAGAACGCGTAATGACGTCCTGGCACCAGAATGGGTGGCAGTGCATGCTCC
>JBCCLR010000325.1:0-2358 GCA_039026755.1 Pseudomonadota bacterium
GGGTGGCCTTGCCGCGCGCGATGATAGTCTTCTTCACTGAGCGAATCGAAATAGTTCCAGCGCGCATTATGCTCGCGCACATGCTCCAAACAATACCAGTTCCAGCTTGGCGGCTCATCTGACCGGCGCGGCGTATTTTTTGCAGCCTTAAACTCACCGGGTTTTGTGCAGCCGGGCCAATCGCAGATCCGGCCGTCTTCGTGCACCACCCGGCCATGAAAGCGGCCCTGAACACGGCGCGCAGGCTGTTTCTTAGCGCCGCTTGCGGCCTTTTCTCTGCGTGATTTACTCATATCTATACTGTAGAGCGTGGTTGGAATTTCGCTATGATCAATATACGCACGCTCAGGTTTGTCAGGTCAAATCTATGGATAACTATCAATTGAGAATTGAAACCAAGCTGACCAATGGCTTTGCGCCAAGCCGGCTGAAAGTGATCGACCAAAGCGATCTGCATGCGCATCACGCTGGCGCGCGCGACGGCGGACAAACCCACTTTAAGGTGCTCATGGTGTCCAGCGCGTTTGATGGCGTTAACCGCGTTAAACGCCAGCGCATGGTGCATGAAGCGCTTAAAAGCGAGCTGGAAGAGCGCGTGCACGCGCTTTCCCTAACACTGCGAACGCCCGCTGAAGAGGCCAAGCGCCTAGACTAAGATGCGCATCACGTTGGCATCAGCAGCGCAAGCGCTGCCGGCAAAATGAGCAATGACAACGCCGTGCTGGCCACCACATAGCCCGCAACTTGAGCAGCATCCTGGCCGGTTTTTTCCGCCAAAATATAGTTAAACACCGCAACCGGCATGACGCTGATGGTGAGCACAATCGGCTGTAGGGGCTGTGGAAATGGCAGCATCGTCACCAGCACAAAGCCCACCGCCAGCCCAAGCGCTGCGCGCGCCGCTGTTAACGCAAAGCCTTTGCCAAGGCTCGCCGGGCGCATGCGTGCAATACCGCCGCCGAGCGCCAGCAGCATGCAGGGAATGCCAGCGCCGCCAACCAAGCGCGTGGTGTCGAGCAGCCATTGCGGCGGCATAATATGCGCCGATTTTAGCCCAAGGGCCGCGGCGAGCGCCCATAACAGCGGCTGCCCCACGATTGATTTTATCGGCCAACTGCCCGCTGAAATACGCCAGCCAAGCGTAAATTGCACAAAGATCGAAACAGCGAAAAACGTGGCCGCAACCGTCAATCCAGTTTGTCCAAATGCGAACAAGCATATGGGCATACCCAGATTGCCCCAGTTGTTAAATGTCAGGCCAGTTGCGTTTGGGTTGATCGGTGTGTTCGTCATGCGCGACAGGCCAAGCAACACGGCCAGCGTTATCGCAATATAAAGCGCTGCGCCAAGCGCGCACACGCCAAGCAGCGCATTATCAATGTCGGTGTCAAGCAAGGTCGAAAACAACAGGCCCGGCGTACCCACATAAAGCGCGATATCGCCAAGCTTTTGGCTGCTAAAATTGCGATCAAACTTAGCCCAGAAAAAACCGCCCAAGGCAACCAGGATAACCGGCGCGATAACCGCGCCGACGCGCAGCATGAGCGGCAAAAAATCCATTAGTCGGTACCGCCAGCTGGCTCGCTTTCAAGCGTCGTTATTTTAATTTCTGTGACTTGGTTACGTTGCCGCCGCAGCACTTCAAAGCGCCGGCCAAAGGCGTTAAAGCTCTGCCCTTTAACGGGGATCACCCGGGCTTCGTCAATCAGCAGGCCTGCAACGGTCGCCGCTTGTTCATCGGGTAAAGACCAATCCATGCGCCGGTTTAAATCGCGTACGGTGACCGCACCTTCAACAGTGATGGATCCATCCGTATTTATCGCAATACCATCGGTCTCAAAGGTATCATACTCATCGGCGATATCACCGACAATTTCTTCGAGGATGTCTTCAAGCGTGACCAGCCCTAAAATGACGCCGTACTCATCGACAACCACGGCAAAATGGCTGTTGCGCTCAATAAAGGCATCAAGCTGTTCGCGCAGGCTTGTGGTTTCCGGCACAAACCATGGCGCGGTCATCAGCTGCTTGATATTCAGCCGATCACGCCGCCCGCCTGGCTTCATCAGCGCCCGCAGAATATCTTTGGCGTGGATCACGCCGACAATATTATCCGGGTCGTCATCAAACAGCGGGATGCGTGTATAAGGCGCCTCGATCACCTTATTAATGATGTCGGTGGACGAGAGATTGACGTCAATCATCAACATATTGCGCCGATGCACCATGACATTGGCGATATCGACATCATCCAAATCGAGGATGCTGCCAAGCATATCGCGGTGCTCTTTAACAATACCGCCTTCAGAGGCATGCAAATCAATGGTGCCTCTAATTTCCTCATGGCTCGACAAAAAC
>JBCCLR010000326.1:0-2270 GCA_039026755.1 Pseudomonadota bacterium
AGGGCACTATTAGACCCAATAAACGCGCCCTCCCCGATATGTGTTTGATGCTTGAAATATCCATCGTAATTACACGTGATCGTCCCTGCGCCGATGTTTGCGCCTTGGCCAACTGTTGCATCGCCCACATAGCTTAAATGATTTGCTTTAGCGCCTGGTCCGAGGGATGCATTTTTTATCTCAACAAAATTGCCAATTTTTGCGTCAACGCCAATGTTGGCACCGGACCGCAACCGTGCGTAAGGACCGATAACAGCGCCAGCACCTACAACGCAGCCCTCAAGATGACTAAACGCACGGATCCGCGCACCTGCCTGAATGACCACACCCGGCCCAAACACGACGTTTGGCTCGATGATCACGTCCGCAGCAATCACGGTATCATAGCAAAAATGAACGCTTTTCGGCGCTTGCAGCGTGACACCATCTGCCATGAAATTACCCCGAATACGCTGCTGAAAGGCGGCTTCGGCAGCGGCTAAATCAAGCCTGGAGTTTACCCCAAGGACTTCATTCTCGGACGCTATCGTTGCGCGCGCCTCTATGCCGCTGCTGCTGGCCAGGCCAACAATGTCGGTTAAATAAAACTCTCCGGCTGCATTATCGTTTGTGACCTGCGAAAGAAGCTCAAAGAGTATAGGGGTGGATGCTGCAATAATGCCTGAATTACAGAATTTTATCGCACGTTCTTGAGAGGTTGCATCACGATATTCAACAATGTGCTCTACCGTGCCAACTCCAGTGGCGATAATGCGTCCATACTGGCCAGGGTCCTCGGCATCAAAGCCCAGTATCGCAACGCCGCTGCAACTGGCTGCATCAGCGCGCAGGCGCGTGATTGTATTGCCCGATACAAACGGTACATCGCCATACATTATTATCGTCTCGCCTGAAGAGAATTTAAGCGCATCTCGTGCGGCTAAAACGGCGTGGCCGGTGCCAAGTTGTTCAGCTTGATGAGCAATGGTCACATTGCTGCGCCCACGTATGGCATGCTCTACTTGAGAGCGCTGGGCGCCCACCACAACAACCACTTGATCCGCGCCGATTGCCTCGGTTGTTGCAAGCACGTGGTCAAGCAGCGAACGGCCAGCGACGTGATGCAGTACCTTATGCGTCGCGGAATGCATGCGGCTGCCTTTGCCTGCTGCTAGAATGATGCAGGTGGTGCCCGATGCCATAGCAATCTCCGCTGATGTATTGCGCCCAATTGGCCCCACCGCTTTAAGCACAGATTTAGGGAACATGCTCTTAAGTTTTTATTTTACAGCGTGCTACATCCAAAAACCAGTTTCCACATTCGTCAATGTCCTTTAGTGGAACGCGGTATGAAGACGCCTCGTCATCCACCGCGCTATCACGCTAAGGCTGTTATTTTTGATCTCGATGGCACGCTGGTCGACACAGCGCCAGACTTGGCAGGCGCGTTGAACCACTGCCTTGTGAGTGATGGGCACCAGGCTTTTTCTGTTGACGAGGTGCGCCGCTTGATTGGGCATGGCGCTGACGCACTGCTGCGCGCGGCCTATCAGGCAAAAGAAGGCGCAACCCCTAATGCGGCCCGCCTTCAAGCCATTCTGAAGCGCTATTTGGGTTATTACCGCGCCCACATTGCTGATCACAGCCAGGTGTTTGACGGCGTCGTCGATGTTCTCGAAACACTATTCGCTGACAACATCAAGCTTGGCGTGTGCACCAACAAACCACACGACATGGCACTCAACTTGCTGAAACATCTAGGTTGGCTGCAGTATTTTGAGAGTATTATTGGCGGCGATGTCTTGCCTGAAAAAAAACCGGATCCAAAGCATGTTCTTGCGGTTGCAAGCGCGCTAGACACATCCCCACAGGACTGCTTTTACGTCGGCGATTCCGAAGTTGACTACGCCGCCGCAACCGCCGCTGAAATTCCGGCAGTCATTGTCACCTTCGGTTACCGCAACAGCGCGATATCCGATATGCCAGGAGCTATTGCCCTGGACCACTATGACGCACTTTTGCAGATCTTGCAGGCGTAAAAGCCCGCGCAGCCGCTGGCGCGCGCCTTGAAAACCAAGCGCCGCGCAAAAGTTTTCCTCGCTGTCATTGCTCCGTCACGTTAGAGTTGTAGCGACAGGAGTGCGCAGATCACGTGCACGTTTGCGCTAGATTAGGCGATCGGATGCAACCCAACCAAGCTCAGCCTTTGGCCAACATTGGTGTCTTTGTTGCGCTGGCGCTGCTGGCAGTTGGCCTGGCGCTCGCCGGCTTCGTTGAATGGACACCCGTTC
>JBCCLR010000327.1:0-2145 GCA_039026755.1 Pseudomonadota bacterium
ATGTTTGCGAACGTCAGTGTTACGCAGCCAACGCAGTTTGATGTGGTGACTGTTCCGCAAACCGCGATTGCTTATAGCTTGGCAGGCGATACAGTCTGGGTGCTCAAGCCCCTGGAGGGTGCGCCAGATCGCTATGCCGCAGAGCGGCGCAAGGTTAAGCCGCGGCAAGGCGATCAAGGCGATGTTGCGATTGATGGCGATGTAAGGCCCGGTGACTTGGTGGTCACGGCAGGCCAGCAGAAAATTCGCCCCGGTTGGCAGCTGGCCATTAACAACGATATCGTGCTTGCGCGCGATGATGCGCTGCCGCGGCAATAGGCCATGCGCTTTACCGACATCTTTGTAAATCGTCCGGTCTTGGCAAGCGTTGTCAGCTTGCTCATTTTGCTGCTTGGCATTCAAGCAGCATCGCTTTTGCCAGTGCGCGAATTCCCGGATTTTGAAACCACTGAAATCGTCGTGACGACGACATATCCCGGCGCCAGCCCCGATGTGGTGCGCAGTTTTATCACCACGCCGATGCAGCAGTCCGTGGCGAGCGCGGAAGGAATTGATACAATAGCATCCTACTCGCGCCAATCGGTCAGCCGCGTCAGCTTAACCTTGCGGCTCGATGCCGATGGCGACCGCGCGTACAATGATGTCGTCTCTAAAGTGAATGCCGTGCGCAACGATTTGCCGCGCGAAGCCTTTGACCCGGTGATTGAGAGGCTTTCGGCGCAGTCGACTGGCCTTGCCTATATAGATTATTCATCAGACACCTTATCGCCCTCGCAAATCACAGACTTTTTGGTGCGGGTCGTACAGCCGGCCTTGCAGGCGATTGACGGCGTCGCAAAGGCAACGATTTTAGGCGCGCAAAACTTTGCCATGCGCATTTGGCTCGACCCAGACCGGATGGCCGCGCTGGAAGTGACCGCTTCGGATGTTACTGAGGCGCTTGAGGACAATAATTTCACGTCCGCGGCCGGCGAAATTAAAGGCTCTTATGTGCTGGCTAGCGTTGATGCCAAAACCAATGCTGCGAACCTTGAGGATTTTCGCAATTTGGTGGTGTCTGTGCGCGATGGTACACTGATCCGACTGAGCCAAATTGCGGACGTGGAGCTGGGCCCGCAGTCGGCAAACAACGCATCCTTTGCCTTTGGTCGGCGCGGTATCTTTATTGAAATCAGAGCGCAGCCGGGCGGCAACCCCCTAGAGCTGATGCCTATCGTGCGCGAACGCTTGAAAGAGCTGCAACCGTTGTTGCCGCCGGGCTTGTCGCAAGACCTAAATTATGATGCATCGCTCTACATCCGTGCGGCGATTATCGAAGTCTCAAAAACCGTCATTGAAGCGGCTTTGATTGTGGTGATTGTGGTCTACCTGTTTCTGGGCAACATGCGTGCCACGCTGATCCCCGTGATCACCATACCGCTGTCGCTGATTGGCGTGCTGTTTTTCATGCAATTGCTGGGCTATTCCATCAATCTGTTGACGTTGCTTGCGATGGTCCTTGCCATTGGGCTTGTCGTGGATGATGCTATTGTGGTGCTGGAGAATATCTCCCGGCATATCGAAAAGGGATTAGCGCCCATGCAAGCCGCGCTGAAAGGCGCCCGCGAGATTGCGCTGCCCGTCATTGCAATGACGCTGACCCTTGCAGCCGCCTATGCACCAATTGGATTTACCACAGGGCTGACCGGGCAACTGTTTCAGGAATTTGCCTTTACGCTCGCATCGACGGTGATCATCTCGGGCATTGTGGCGCTGACGCTTTCGCCAATGATGTGTGGACGCATCTTGACCGCGCAAGAAGAAAAAGAAGACCGCTTTGCTCTCTGGCTGGAAGCGCGCTTCACAGCGCTCAAATTTTGGTATCGCGCGCGCCTTGTCTCAGCGCTTCAGGCCAAGGCCTTGGGCATCGTGACCGGCGTTATCGTCCTAGGTATGTGTGGGTTTCTATTCTCTACGGCACAAAAAGCGCTGGCGCCGGATGAGGATCAAGGCCTGATTTACCTGCTGAGTGATGCGCCGGAATGGACCAACCTGGACTACCTCAACTCTTATGTGAGCAAGTATCACGACATGCTCTCGCAGTTGCCGGAGTATTCAACCTCTTTCTTGATCAACGGTGCGGACGGACCGAGCTCAGGATTTGGC
>JBCCLR010000328.1:0-2141 GCA_039026755.1 Pseudomonadota bacterium
CCATCAGCCGAGGCAGCAACCGGCTGCCATGCGCCGGGCTGCTGCATGATGATACGCATAGCGCCATCTGGCTCATGCTGCAGCAAGCCCCAGCGCGCATCTTCACTTGGCGTACTGCTAAAAACGGCAATACCCGATTGTTTGAGCACCAACGGCGTTGCCACCCTAGCACCTGCCAGAGAAATCTGGGCAGGCGCTGAGCCTGGCATGAGCGGTTGATGGAACAAGCGATACTGTTCATCACCACTGCCGTCACGCAGCAGAAATACCCCGCCGCGC
Organism: Pseudomonadota bacterium; assembly: GCA_039026755.1. Taxonomy (GTDB): domain Bacteria; phylum Pseudomonadota; class Alphaproteobacteria; order Sphingomonadales; family CAKZYD01; genus CAKZYD01. Next base: position 280 of record JBCCLR010000328.1, read on the forward strand.
GCGCCTGCATCGCGCACAATGGGCGCCAGATGTCGCGGCGGCAACGGCAGTGCGTTGCCTGCTTGCTCCAAACGACGCTGCGGCGAAGCCGTCATATCTTGCGCTACAATGACAGGCGCATCTTGGGCGTTAAAACTCAAAAACCGGCTGCTTGGCGCACGCACACAGCGCTCAATACTCTGCGCATAGCCTGTAGAGACAAGGTCGGCAGCAGCACATGCCAAAGTCGCAAGCACCGGCGCGAGGGCATAGCGCATGCGCACCAGAACGCTATAACCAACCTTGCGCGCGAGCGCTGCTACTAAAATCAGCACTGCAAGCGATAGCGCAGCGACAGTGCGCATAGGCGCGTCATCCTTTTATGTTTCATATGCGGCTTTACACTTAGACCAGGGGATCGTGAAAACGCCAGTACATGCGCTCTTTAAGCGGTTGATTTACACCGGCGCTGCACTTTAGACAGCGCAAGGTAGAACTCATTTGCTGCAGGACCAAGACATGACGCAAACACATGCGCCAAGCCTCGCCGACGGCGTATTGCCCCTGATTGGCAATACGCCCCTCATCAAGCTCAAGCGGGCGTCAGAGGAAACGGGCTGCACTATCCTCGGCAAGGCGGAATTTATGAACCCGGGCGGTTCAGTAAAAGACCGGGCCGCACTGTTCATTATTGAAGATGCGGAACGCCAAGGCGCGCTTAAACCGGGCGGAACCATCGTAGAGGGCACTGCCGGCAACACGGGCATCGGCCTGGCCGTCGTCGGCAATGCGAAAGGGTACAAAACCCGGATCGTCATGCCCGAAACGCAAAGCCAAGAGAAGATCGACACAATTCAGGCGCTTGGTGCCGATTTGATCTTGGTCCCTGCCGCGCCGTTCTCCAATTCCGGGCATTTTGTGCACACATCGCGCCGCCTGGCAGAAGAGGATGACGGCGCCGTATGGGCAAACCAGTTTGACAATGTCGCCAACCGCATGGCCCATATTCGCACAACCGCCCCAGAAATTTGGCAACAACTGGATGGCAAAGTCGATGGCTTTACCTGTGCTGCCGGGACTGGCGGCACGATTGCCGGTGTGGGCATGGGCCTTAAGGAGTTTTCCAATGACGTCACCATCGCACTGACTGATCCAATGGGGGCAAGCCTCTATCACTATTACGCGAACGGCGAGCTGCGCAGCGAAGGCTCTTCCATTGCCGAAGGGATTGGCCAATCACGCATCACAGCAAATTTGGAAGACGCACCGATTGATACACAATTTCAAGTCTCCGACGCAGAAGCGCTCCCCATCGTGTTTCAACTGATGCAGGACGAGGGGCTGTGTCTCGGATTATCCTCTGGCATAAACGTACTCGGCGCAATGAAGCTGGCGCGCGCGCTTGGCCCAGGCAAGACCATTGTGACGATTTTATGCGATAGCGGCATGCGCTACCTGTCACGGGTCTATAACCCCAGTTACTTACGCGACAAAGGCTTGCCCACGCCGCCGTGGATGGCTTAGAACCCGAGCCGTTATGGGACAGGATATAGACACCACGCCGGCACATGAAATCGGGCCGGACCATCCGCTTGCCGATGTGCTGAAGAAAGCGTCAACGCTGTCTGAAGCACTGCCTTATCTGAAATCCTATTCCGGCCGCACCTTCGTGATTAAATACGGCGGGCATGCCATGGGCACTTCCGACCTGGCAGCGGCGTTTGCCGAAGATGTGGTGCTGCTGCAGCAGGTTGGCATTCAGCCCATCATTGTGCATGGCGGTGGCCCACAGATCGCCAAAATGCTGCAGCGCCTTGATATTGAATCGAGCTTTATCGATGGCCTGCGCATTACCGATGAAGCCACCATGGAGGTGGCTGAAA
>JBCCLR010000329.1:0-2047 GCA_039026755.1 Pseudomonadota bacterium
CGCTGAACCGCTCGCGCCAAGCGTACCGGCACGCGCGCAAAGCTTTGAAGGCTTGCCGCCGACCTGGATCGGCACCGCCTCGCAGGACCTTTTCCGGGATGAAAATATCGATTATGCCCAGCGGCTTCTTAATGCTGGTGTACCAACCGAACTGATTGTCTATCCCAGCGCGGTGCATGGGTTTCAATTGGCTGGTGAAGCAGCGGTCTCAAAACAGTATTATCGGGACCAAGCTGAGGCGTTGGCGCGCGGCTTAAAATGTGCTGGGTCCTAAGAAGCGTCGCATTTAAGCGGACGCCTGCATTGGCGGCTATGGCAGCTCTACGACCACTTTCCCTAAATTCTGACCGCTAAACAATTTGCTGTAAGCCGTGACGGTGTTTTCGAGACCTGTCGTTGTATCAAACGGCAGTTTGAGCCGGCCCTCATCCATCCACGCGATCAGCTTGGGGTTAAACTCTGGTTCGCGAACATAAAAGTCTGGCGAGAAAAACCCTTCAATGCGCAGGCGTTTCATGAGAACCAAGTCATAATTGGCGGGGCCAGGTACCTTGCCGGATGCGATATAGTTGGTGATGAGCCCGCATACCGGAATACGGCCAAAGTCCGCCATCTGCGGCATCACAGCATCCAGGATATCGCCGCCCACATTGTCGAAATAAATATCGACCCCATTCGCGGCATGCTCACCGAGTTTTTCTGAAACGTCTTCGGTTTTGTAATTGATTGTCGCATCAAACCCATAGTCACTGCGCAGGATCTCACCCTTTTCATCCGACCCGGCGATGCCAATCACACGGCAGCCCATGATCTTGGCGATTTGACCGGCCATAATGCCGGTACAGCCAGCCGCCGCTGACACCACAAATGCTTCACCCGCTTTTGCCTTGCCAACTTCAACCACGCCCACATAGGCGGTCCAACCATTAGCGCCTAACGCGCCGACATAGGTCTTGAGATCATCAGAGGGATTGAGAATTTTCGCGGCATAGGTTTCATCCGGTGCGACCACCGAATAATCAGACCAGTTGCCATAGCAGCGTACAATATCGCCTGCGCTGTAAGATGCATGGCGCGACTGCACCACCTCTCCAACCACAGTTCCGAGCATGGGCGACCCCAGAGGCACACCCGGTTGATAGGAATCTTCCCGATCGGTCATATACATACGCGTGCCGGTATCCATGGACAAGATACGGTTGCGCAGCAGAAACTGGCCGTCTTCAAGTGCGGCCAGCGGCATGTCCACAAGCGTTAAGGCATTCTCATAGCTGTTGCCATCAGGCCGCTGACTTAACACCCAGCACCGATTGTCCATGCATCTTCCCTTTCTTTGATCAATCCGTCGTAGAGCTAGCCAGCTCCTCAGGCACCCAGCTTGCCCAGCACTGCATAAGATGCGTCGCCTTCGCCGCGCGCACCGCGCACCAGCATGTCTTGCACCGGCGGCGCTTCCCATTGCGAGGTCGATGCCTGCGCGCTGTTCCAATCGTAGACGGCATGACGATGGGAAATCGCCCAAACACCATCGCGCTTCTCAAAGCTGTCGAGATAACGACCCGCCGCAATCATATCGATGTTACCATCAGGTGTTGGCACCACGTGATGCGCGATAAAATAAGCTTCGCTTGCGGCTTTGTCGCCATCCAGGGTGATAATGATATTCCCGATGAAATGTTGCGTACGTTCAAACTTGCTAAGTTCGTCCATGACCCAATCGCAAAACGCGGCAGCAGTGCCTTTGAACAGCCCATGGTCATCTGTTGCATCGGGGTGGAAGCAGGTCTTAAGTAACGGTTTGTCGCACCGATCAATTGAGCGCGCGAGCCGATAAATCACCTCTTCAATGCGTTGCCTTGCTATGAGCTCCGCAACATCCTTGGCTATGTCGTGCATCAGTATCGCTCCTGTTTTTGGTTTCGGAAATTCATCTGCGCCCGCTGGCAAGGCTAACACGCGTTAGGCGATTACTGAGCCCCGCCCCTTGGTATTGACAGCTTGCGCCGCCTCTAAGCGTCAAGGCACCTTCCATAACAGCCAAGCCCCC
>JBCCLR010000330.1:0-1597 GCA_039026755.1 Pseudomonadota bacterium
GGAGACATCGCTAGCGCACCTTACCAGACTGAATAAGCACGTAGCTGCCCGCTAAAAACGCGGCAATAATGCTGAGAAAATATAGGACGTCACGCAGGTCAAGCACGCCGCGCTGGATTGCTGAGAAGTGCTGCAGAAAGCTTAGATTAGCGAGGGTGGTCACGACCACTTGCGGCGCCCACCCTTCGAATGCGCCAAGCACCAGGGGGAGGCCGCTCATGGTGAGCACGAAACAAACAACCGCCCCGCCCACAAACGCCAGGACTTGATTGCGCGTGAGGGCAGACATGAAAGAGCCTGCAGCCAAATACCCACCAAGCATAAGAAAACTACCCACATAGCTGGCGAAGATGACCCCGTGATCGGGGTTACCCAAATAGGTCACCGTGATCCATAGCGGCACGGTGAGTGCGAGCGCTAAACCGGCAATGGCCCAGGCGGCGGCGAATTTTGCAGCAACTGCAGCAGCCGGCGAGATGGGCAATGTTAAAAGAAGTTCTAGCGTGCCACTGCGGCGCTCTTCAGCCCACAGCCGCATGGCCAGCGCTGGCGCCAGAAACAGATAGAGCCAGGGGTGGAAGGTGAAAAATGGCTGCAAATCCGCCTGCCCGCGCAGAAAGAAGTTACCTACATAAAATGTAAAGATGCCGCTTAAAACAAGAAATACGATGAGGAACACCAGCGCCAGCGGTGTTGTAAAATAGCTGGTGAATTCACGCCGAAAGATCGCGCTAAAGCCGGTCATGCGATGCGGTCTCCCGTTGTGAGCGCGCGAAATGCATCGTCAAGCCTGCCGTCTTGGCGCCGGATATCGGTGACCGTCCAATTGCCTTCTGCGATGATTGTTTTGACCGCTTCCATGATATCGCTTGCGTTTGCTGCAACGGTAACCTCGCAAAGGCCATCGGAAATACTAGTGTTGACGTCAACGGCGCTCACTTGTGGCAACTGCTTAAGCGCGGCTGCCAGGCTCGGCGCATCATTGGCGCCAAGAGTGATACTGATACGGCCATGATGCGGCGCGCGCGCTTTTAACTCCGCCGGCGTGCCATCAGCGACAATTTTGCCATGGTCGATAATGATCGCGCGGCTGCAAAGCGCTTCGACTTCCTCGAGGATATGCGTCGAAATAAGGATGGCCTTGTGCTGGGCCATGCTCAGAATGAGCTGCCGCACCTCGTGTTTCTGATTGGGGTCGAGACCATCGGTCGGCTCGTCCAATATAAGCACATCCGGGTCTGCCAAGATGGCTTGCGCGAGGCCAACACGGCGCCCAAAGCCCTTTGACAGCGTGTCGATTTTTTGGCCCAGGACTGGCCCGATTTGGACTGCTGAGATTGCCGCCTCAAGCGCTGCCTTGGCCGCTGCGCCGGCCAGTCCGCGCGCAGCAGCCGTAAACTCTAAAAACGCGCCAGCCGTCATATCGGCATAAGCCGGCGCGCCTTCAGGCAAATAGCCGAACATGGACTTTGCTTCTAATGGCTGGGCGGCCACGTCAAAATCGCAAATCTGCGCACTCCCGTTGTCGGGGGCAAGATAGCCAGTCAGCATTTTCATAGTGGTTGATTTGCCGGCCCCGTTGGGCCCTAGCAAGCCA